>JAOPXC010000239.1 GCA_025965335.1 Nocardioides sp.
TCGGTCGACGTCCCGCTCATCGGCCCGATCGTGGTCGTCGTGGGTCCCGAGGGCGGGCTGTCGGACGACGAGATCGAGGCGTTCGTCTCGGCCGGTGCGCACGCGGTCCGGCTCGGGTCCGAGGTGCTGCGCACCTCCACAGCCGGGGTCGCTGCGGTGTCGGCGATCCTGTCCCGCACCGACCGCTGGCGCTGACCGCCTTCGCTGGGTCGAGCAGCGAAGGCGCGCTAGCGCGTGAGTGTTGTCGAGACCCCCGCACGTGCGCAGGGCGGTGACCGCCTTCGCTGGTCGAGCAGCGAAGGCGCGCTGGCGCGTGAGTGTTGTCGAGACCCCCGCACGTGCGCAGGGCGGTGACCGCTGTGGTTGCCGCCCTGCCTTCACTTCCGGGGTCTCGACGACGCGCGCTTGCGCTCGCTGCTCGACCAGCGGACCTCAGCGCGCGAGGAGCGCTTCGACGCGTGCGATCTCCTCGTCCAGCTCGGCCTGCTCGCGCTTCGACAGCTTGCGGTTGACCTCGAGGACCTTCGGTCGGCCGTCCTCGACCCGCCACAGCCCCTCGAGCATGCCGTCGACGAAGAACGCGTTGGCCGAGCCGCCATTGACGCCCATCCACCGGTTGCGGGACTCCGGATCGGTGACGCGGTCACGTCCGGCGTGGGAGAGCCAGACGTTGTCGTAGCACCCGAGCACCCGGACGGGCGCGGGCAGATCCTCGTCCGCGATGACGCCGTCGCCCACGTCGTACAGCACCTTGCCCCTCTCGTCCTCGTGCCGGACGAGGTCGGCCATGGCAGCGACGACCGGGCCCAGTCGGGTCACGCCGGACCAGGCCGTGACGTCCGCGGCGGTGGCCGGACCGAACGCGCGCAGGTAGCGGCGCACGATCTCCTCCGGGTCCGGTTCGAGGAGCGGGCGCTCGAGCCAGCGGTCGACGAACTGGTAGACCACGCCCCCGGACTCCTTCCACTTCCCCCGGGGCGGCAGCTGGGCCAGCGGCTGGGCGACGCGCGCGATCTGGCCGAGCGCGGCGGGCGGACTGCCCGGGAACCGCTCGCCGAGGGCGGCCGACAAGCTGCGCTGGGGGAGCGGGCCGTCGGCGAGCACCTCCGACACCGCTCGATCGAACTCCTTACGGTCGGTGCCCAGGGCCGGCTTGGTGTTCTGGCTGGTCCGGAGCTCCTGTTCCATCCGCGACTGGGTCCACTGCCGGAGCGTCAGTGCGTCGTCGGGCGTGAGCAGGTGGATCGTGCCGCGCATGGTGAGCAGTCGTACGAGCCTCCGGTCGTCGAGGCCGCGGCTGACGTCGTACGGGTCGAAGTCGGTGAGCCGCGCCTGCAGGGAGAAGTACGGCGGGAGGTTCTCCTGCGCCTGCAGGCCCACCAGGTGCCGGGCCATGTCGGTCACCGACATGGGCACCCGCTCGAGCAGGTGCTGACGCTGGAGCAGCGTGCGGTTCAGCCGCCTCCGGGACAGCCTCACCTCACTCGACCGTGATCGTCTTGCTGTCCTCGGTCGGGCCGCCGCCCTCACCGCCCGACGGGTCATCGGTCATGGCGACGAACGAGTAGGTGCCGGGCGCCAGGTCCGAGACGTCGACCTCGGTCTGCCAGGGGTAGAGCTTGTCCATCCAGCCCTCGGCCGTTGAGAAGCCATTCTTGACGACCGGCCCCTGGTTGTCGCCCTGACGGATCTCCCAGGGCACGTTCGCCTCGAACGAGCTGGCCACGCCACTCGCCGTGAAGCTCCCGCGCACCGTCGAGCCCTCTTCGGGCGCGGCCACGTTGACGAACGCGAGGACGTCGAGCGGTGGTGCCGCCGTCACGCCGTTCGCGGTGTCGATGCCGAAGAGCAGCCCGGGAGAGCCGTCCGCCTTGATGAAGACCTTCACGGGTGCCCGGGTCTGCTGGACGCCCTGGAGCGTGTAGACGAGCTGCTGGACGGCGAGCCGTGCCTCTTGCTTCGTCTGGTTCACGGGCGTGTTCCAGCCGTCGTCGCCGACGACCACGTGGAACTCGCCGGCTCCCTGGTCGTACTCGATGCTGGCGAACGAGCCCCCCGGGAACAGCGTCCGGTAGTCGCCGTCGAGGGCGTCGCCCGCCGTCAACAGCGCGGCCGCCCCCTCGAGCGGGTTGTCGGCCCCGACCTCGCGGAACTCGCGGTACAGGCGTGGACCCTGTGGGGTCTCACCCACGAAGTACACGGGCACGGTGACCGTCTCGGCCGGCTGGTCCGTCGGCGTCGGGGACTCCGACGGGGTCGGCTCGACCGTCGGCTCGTCGGTGGGAGCGGCGCTGGTCGAACTGTCGACCGGGTCGGGGTCCTGGGCCTGGTTGTCGCCGTTTCCGCAGCCGGCCAGCATCGCTGCGGTCAATGCTGTGGTCGCGGCGAGTACGGCGGCGCGGCTCGTGGTGGTTCGGGTCATGGGTCCATCCTCGGGCGGAAGTCGGCGAAACCGTGGGACGCAGGGCTGTGTCCTACTGGACGACGATGGTCCGGGTGTCGCTGTCCGGACCGTTCCCCTCGGCCCCGCCGGACGGGTCGTCCTCGCTGATCGCGAACGTGTAGGTGCCGGGCGTGAGCCCGCGGACGTCGACCGTGCCCTCCCACGCGAACAGCTTGTCGGCCGCCCAGCCATCCGCACCGAAGTTGCCCGACGAGACGACCTGATCGCCCTGCCGGATCTCCCAGAGCAGGTTGGCTTCGAAGGAGTTGGCCGCGCCACTGGCGTCGAAGCTGCCGCTGACCGTCGCGTTCTCTGCTGGGTCACTGATGCTGACGTGGGACAGCGTTGCGAGTGGCGAGGCGTTCGTCAGGGGCTCGGATGTGGGGACACCCAGCACCTGGTCGATCGGGTTGCCGTTGAACATGAACTGCACCGCGGCGCGCTCCTGCACCGCCGCCTGGAGCGTGTAGACGACCTGCTGGATCGCCATCTCTGCCTGTTGGTCGCTCATGCCGGCCGGTCGACCATGGAGCGCTGCGTCGGCCAAGGTCACGTACATCACTTCCGGGTCCGACTGGGTGACGCTTCCCCCGCCGAGGCTCGCGTCGCTGAACGACCCGGGATGCCAAGGGGTGGAGTAGTCGGGGTCGACGGGGGGTGTCATCAGCAGCTGAAGCGCGCCGGCCACTTCGTCGTCGGTCTCGACAGCGCGGAACTCGCGGAAGAGCTTGGGGCCGCCGGGCGTGTCGCCGAGGTAGTAGCTGGCAACGGTCGTGGTGGTGGGTGCGGGATCGGTGCTGGTCGGATCCACCGCACCGCTCGGAGACTTCGCGGGGCCGAGGTCGTTGGCGGAGGGCTTGTCCTGGTTGCTCGCCAGGGCGATCGCGGTGATCACGGCGGCGGTGCCGAGCACGGTGCCGCCCACGGCGTACAGCCGGCGCCGGCGGACGCTGACCCGCGTCAC
>JAOPXC010000272.1 GCA_025965335.1 Nocardioides sp.
CTCACGGGGTCTCGACCGGCTCGCCCGGCGGGGGTCGCCGCCCTGCCCGCCCTCACCGGGTCTCGACGAGCTCGACCAGCGGGGGTCGCCGCCCTGCCCAACCTCACCGGGTCTCGACAGGCTCGACCAGCGGGGGTCGCCGCCCTGCCTCACCGGGTCTCGACGGGCTCGACCAGCGGGGGTCACCGCCCTGCCTCACCGGGTCTCGACAGGCTCGACCGGCGGGGGTCGACGCCCTGCCGTACCTCACCGGGTCTCGACGGGCTCGACCGGCGGGGGTCACCGCCCTGCCCTGCCCCACCGGGTCTCGACGGGCTCGACCAGCGGGAGTCGCCGCCCTGCCCTCACCGGGTCTCGACGGGCTCGACCAGCGGGGGTCGCCGCCCTGCCCAACCTCACCGAGTCTCGACCAGCGGAGCCACCGGTGGGCAGCGGCAACCACGTGTTGCCCACACTTGAGCCCGTGGGGACCCGATGAAGAAGCTGGTGGCGGTGCTGGTTGTCGGCGTGCTCGTGACGCTCGGCGTGGTCGGCTACCGGCTGCTGCAGCACTCCACGTCGCTGTTTGCGGGCGCCGAGGAGTGCACCGCGACCGTGAGTGGACGCACCGTCACCCTCACCGTGGAGCAGGCCGAGAACGCCGCGCTGATCTCGGCCATCGCCGTCCAGCGCGGACTGCCGGCGCGGGCGGTGACCATCGCCCTGGCGACCGCGTACCAGGAGTCGAAGCTCTACAACCTCGAGACCGGTGACCGCGACTCGCTCGGGCTCTTCCAGCAGCGTCCCTCCCAGGGCTGGGGGACGCGCCAGCAGCTCCTCGACCCGTACTACGCGACGAACGCGTTCTACGACGCCCTGCAGAAGGTCACCGGCTACGAGTCCATGGTGGTCACCCAGGCGGCCCAGGAGGTCCAGCGGTCCGGCTTCCCGCAGGCGTACGCCGCGCACGAGGCGGACGCGCGCGTGCTGGCCTCGGCACTGACCGGCAACTCGCCGCACGCGTTCAGCTGCAGCCTCGACGGCAACGTCGCGCCGGCCCGCAACCGGCTGAACGAAGTCGGGCTCACCCACCGCGCCGACGTCGTACGACGGGACGCGCTGGCGGTCTTCGGCCAGCTGTCGCTCGGCGGATACGCCCCGGGCGGTGTCTCGACCGGCCACATGGCGGGCTCGGCGCACTACGAGGGCCGGGCGATCGACATCTTCGTCCGTCCGATCAGCGCCCAGAACAAGATCCGGGGCTGGGCCATCGCCCAGTACCTCGTCGCCGAGGCGTCTCGACTCTCGATCCAGACCGTGATCTTCGACGACCGGATCTGGAAGGCCGGCTCGGATCAGGGCTGGCAGAACTACAACCCACCACCCGACTCCACCGGCGACCGGGCGATCCTCGAGCACCGCGACCACGTCCACGTCGACGTCTTCGACTGATTCTCTCTACTTTCTTGCTCTGTACCTGAGACGTCTCTTCATTTGCGTGTCAGGGTGTCGACGCGACCTTCGGCTACCGGCCTGGGCGTTGACTGCTCGGGGATCTCACGCATGACGCGAAGTCGGATCGTTACGTTCATCAGCATGCTGTTCCTCGGGGCCGTGCTGCTCCCAGCGGCCCCCGCAAACGCCACCACCCCGACCCTGACCACGGTCGCCTCGGGCGGGGGGCAAATCGGCACCGCGGTCACCGACACGGCGACCCTCACCGACGGCCAGTCCCCGACCGGCACGGTCACCTTCAAGCTGTACGGCCCGGAGGACAACAGCTGCATCGGTGCCCCGGTCTTCACCGACGTCCAGAACCTGTCCGGCGCGACCCAGTCGGCCGCGTTCACCCCCACGGCTGCAGGCACCTACCGGTGGGTCGCCAACTACTCCGGTGACGTCAACAACGATCCCGTCACCGGCGCCTGCAACGACGCCAACGAGATGGTCGTTGTCACCAAGGCGAACCCGATCCTGAGCACCACCGCCTCGGCCGGGGGGCTGGTCGGCACCGCGGTCACAGACACGGCGACCCTCACCGACGGCCAGGCCCCGACCGGCACGGTCACCTTCAAGCTGTACGGCCCGGAGGGCAACAGCTGCATCGGTGCCCCGGTCTTCACCGACGTCCAGAACCTGTCCGGTGCGACCCAGTCGGCCGCGTTCACCCCGACCGCCGGCGGCACCTACCGCTGGACCGCGGCGTACGGCGGCGACGTCAACAACAACGAGATCCCCGGCTCCTGCAACGAGCCCAACGAGTCGGTCGTGATCACCAAGGCAGGCCCGGCCCTCACCACCACCGCGTCGGCGGGTGGAGCGCTCGGCATCGCAGTCACTGACACGGCGACCCTGACCGGCGGCCAGGCAGCCACCGGCACGATCACCTTCAACCTCTACGGCCCCGACGACGCCACCTGCGCCGGAGCCCCGGTCTTCACCAACACCAAGCCCCTCGCTGGTGCGACCCAGTCGGCGGCCGTCACCCCGACCGCGCCCGGCACCTACCGCTGGACCGCCGAGTACTCGGGCGACGCCAGCAACCTGGCCGCCACCGGAGCCTGCAACGCCGCCAACGAGTCGGTCGTGATCACCAAGGCGGGCCCGGCCCTCACCACCACCGCGTCGCCGGGTGGAGCGCTCGGCATCGCCGTCACCGACACGGCGACCCTGACCGGCGGCCAGTCAGCCACCGGCACGATCACCTTCAAGCTGTACGGGCCCGACAACGCCACATGCGCCGGAGCCCCGGTCTTCACCAACACCAAGCCCCTCGCTGGTGCGACCCAGTCGGCGGCCTTCACCCCGACCGCGCCCGGCACCTACCGCTGGACCGCCAGCTACTCCGGCGACGCCAACAACCTGGCCGCCACCGGAGCCTGCAACGCCGCCCACGAGTCGGTTGTCATCACCAAGCTCACCCCGACCCTGACGACCAGCGCGTCGACCGGCGGACCCATCGGCACCGCGATCACCGACACCGCCACCCTCACCGGCGGCCACACCCCCACCGGCACGATCACCTTCAAGCTGTACGGGCCCAACAACGCCACCTGCACCGGAACCCAGGTCTTCACCAGCACCAAGCCCCTGGTCGTCCTCACCCAGTCAGCGGCCTTCACCCCGACCGCGGCGGGCACCTACCGCTGGACCGCCAGCTACTCCGGCGACGCGAACAACGCGACCACGACCGGCGCCTGCAACGCGCCCGACGAGTCGGTCGTCATCACCAAGGCAAACCCGGGCCTGACGACCAACGCATCGCCTGGCGGAGCAGTCGGCACCGCGATCACCGACACCGCCACCCTCACCGGCGGCCACACCCCCACCGGCACGATCACCTTCAGGCTGTACGGGCCCGACAACGCCACCTGCACTGGAACCCCGGCTTTCACCAACACCAAGACCGTCAACGGCGCCATCACCCAGTCCGGCTCCTTCATCCCGAACGCGCCCGGCACCTACCGCTGGACCACCGCCTACTCCGGTGACGCGAACCACGAGTCCGCCACGGGTGCCTGCAACGCCGCGAACGAGTCTGTCGTGATCACGCCGTCCATGACCGACCTCGCCATCGAGAAGAGCGACGCCGTCGGCCCCGTCTTCGAGGGCGGGACCATCACCTACACCCTCACCGTCACCAACTCCGGCCCCGCGGACGCCACCGGCGTGAAAGCCACCGACGTACTCCCCACCGGAGTCAGCTTCGTGTCGGCGGCTAACGGGTGCGCCGACGTCTCGGGGACCGTGACCTGCGACTTCGGCGCTCTCGCCGACGGCGCGAGCGAGTCCGCGACGATCGTCGTACGTGCGGACGCGGCCGGGACGATCTCGAACACCGCAACGGTCGACGGCGACGAGGTCGACCCGAACCCGGCCAACAACACCGACTCGGAGCAGACCACGGTCGACGCGCCGCCGGTCCAAGCTCGATGCGACGGCCGCCTGGCGACGATCGTCGGCACCGGTCATGGCGACGAGATCGTCGGCACCTCCGGCCCGGACGTGATCGTGGGCACCAGCGGCCGCGACACGATCAGCGGCCAGGGTGGCCGCGACGTGATCTGCGGCCGCGCGGGCGACGACCTGCTTCGCGGCGGCCGAGGGGCCGACACTCTTCTCGGTCAGGGCGGCAACGACAGCCTGTACGGCGGCCCCGGGAGCGACATCCTGCAGGGCGGCCCCGGCAACGACAGCGTCGACCAGCGACGGATGCCAGTGGCGCGGGTCTACGGCTGGTGAGGGCATCGAGCGGACGCGCTGACGATTGCCCGATCTCAGTGACGCGACACTTTGCGCAAAGTCCCGAAATTCTCGACTTTGTGTCGTTTGATTGAATGTGTAGCGAACACACACCCTTGGGGAGGGACGCACAATGACGTGCATTCATACACCGGCCTGTCCGGACACTCGCGCGAGCAACTGCTGCAGCGCCCACACGGTCGCCGACCGCAGCGACCAGGGATGGTGCCGACTGTGCAACGGCGTCATCCTGTTCGACGACGGCCACTACCTGACGCCCGACGGCCACGACGCCGCCATCCAGCCGCTCTCGGCCTGAGTCAGCCCGTGCCCAGGTCCCAGCGGACCGGCGCAACGGGGTCGGGCAGGTAGCTGCAGTACATGCCGGTCCGGACGGCCCGGTCGAGGTGCGCGCCCAGGTCGGGATGCTGCTCGGTCAGTCGGACCAGGGCATAGCGCAGGGACCTCGTCACGCTGGTGCGGGCCCGCTCGGCCGTGCCGCCGACCATCCGGTGACGACCCCCGAGCCCGACGGCGTGCGCCAGCTCGGCCATCAGGTAGTCGCGGTCGCGCTCGGCGAGCGCGAGCCGGCCGAGGTCGTTCATCCGGCTCGCCTCCTCGATGTCCTCGTCAACCTCCGCCAGCCGGCGGCGGTACGCCGCCCGCGCCTGGTCGTCGATGGCCGGTAGCGCGGCGTCCCCGCCGGTGGCCACCACACCCGTGTGGTGACCAACGGGCGCCTGACCGGGCAGCGAGCCCAGCTCGACGGCCACGAGGTCGAGCACGTGGAACTCGCGGCCCGGGTCGCTGAGCAGCCGATCGAGGTAGCGGAAACCCTTGAGGTCGGGCACTCGCTGCTCGAGTCCACGCAAGCCGATGGCCCGGCTCCGCCCCTGGCACTTGAAGGTCGCCGTCACCCCTCCGAGGTCGCCCACCGGGGCAGCCGGTCGCCGGGTGTCGTCGAGCAGGCGATCCACCTCGCTCGCCCGCTGCGCGGCGCCGAAGGCGTGGAAGGCCGCACGAGCGGCCTGCCACTCCATGCGGGCGCGATCGAGGCTGCCCCTCACGCGGTGCGCCTCCCCCAGCACGACCCGCGCAGCCGCCGTCTCGTACGGGGCACCGACCTCCGTCCAGGTCGCGACGGCGATCCCGCACGCCCTCATGGCCTCGGGGAGGTCCCCGCTGAGGAGCGCCGCCCTGCCCCGGGCGAGAGCCGCACCTGCCACCAGTGACGGGGTGGCGTACTTGGCGGCGATCGACTGCAACCCCTCGGCCGCCTGCCGCACCGTGTCCGCGTCGCCGACGGCCGCCGCGATCTCGGCCTGCGCATCGAGGAGCGGCGCCAACCGAAGGTCCCCGAAGGGCGGCTGCTCCTTCGACGGCATGTCGAGCGGGTGCTCGATCGCATCCGCGATCAGCGAGACCGCCGACTCGCGGTCGCCCTGGGCCAGCCGCAGGAGCGCGAGCCCCGGGTGTGGCGACCACGCATGCTCGTGAGCGCCGATGAAGGCTTCCTCGGCGCCGGCCAGGTCGCCCCGGCGGAGACGGATGTTGCCGAGCTCCACGAGCGGCCAGCCGAACTCCCGACGCAGCCAGGGGCGGAGCTCAGCACACGCGCCGAGGGCCTCCGCCTCGGCCAGGTCGCACGGACCCGAGATCTTGAGGAGCTCCGCCCGATGGACGCGACACCGGCCGTTGATGCCGCCGGTCGCCACGCCGTGGCGCCAGCGCTCCATGACCTCGGTCCACTCCCGGGCCCGGTCGAGGTGCGCGAGCCCCTGGGCGGCGCAGATCAGCTCGCAATACATCATCCCGGTCGTGAGCGCGTCGACGTCGCCGGACATCAGCTCGACCGCTATCTCGTCGAGGAGTCCCAGACCCTCCTCGACCGCGCCGTCCGCGATCCGCAGCCTGGCCGTTGCGGTCCGCCCGATGATCACCGCAGCCCTGACGCCCAGGCGCTCCCCGAGCTCGACGGCCAGCGCGGCCTGCTCGCGGGACCCCTCCGGGTCACCGCACATGAAGCGCTCATAGGTGCGGACCATCGCGATGATCGCGAGCACCGGGACCTCATCGCAGCCGTCGACCAACCGCTCGGCGCGCCTCAGCCAGCCACGCACCGGCGCCATCAGGCCGGTGTCGATCAGGAAGTGCAGGGCGATCATGGCCGCGGCCCGCGCGGCCTCGTCCGGATCGCCGGCGGCGACCTGCACGGCGTACAGGTCCTCCCAGGCCGCCACCGCGCCCTCGAGATCACCCTGGCCGTACGCCGCCTGGGCCCGGAGCTCGAGAGCCTCCGCCGAGGCGCCGTCGTGCGCCAACAGGTCCAGGGCCCGCTGCCAGTCCCCGCGCTCGAGCGCGGCGCGCGCCTGCTCGAGACTCGACATTGTGGCATTGTGACATCGATTGTCACGCCTTCGGGGTATCGCACCATCCCCCTCGAAAGGACCCGACATCATGCGCCTCCCCAAGGACGACATCCCGGTCAAGATCGACATCCCCGGTGCCGTGGTCCGACACCTCCCGGACTTCGGCACCGCCGCCACCGGGCCGCTCGCCGCCGAGTACTTCTCGCTCGGTGCCGGCACGGACATCGCCCCCCTGCTCAAGGGCCTCCAGGACGACGCCTGCCAGTCGGTGCACTGGGGCTTCATGATCGACGGTGACCTGGTGGTCACCTACACCGACGGCAGCACCGACCGGTGCACCACCGGCGACCTCTTCCACTGGCCGGCCGGCCACAGCGTGCGGGTGGAGCGGGACGCCGAGGTGATCCTCTTCAGCCCGCAGTACGCGCACGCGGAGGTCATGGACCACATGATCGCCACCATGGCTTCGGCCTGAGCCCTCAGACGATGAGCTGCAGGTCTGAGCCCGGAAGGCCCTCATTTCACAGGCCCGTTCGTTGAGAGAAATCGTTCGGCGGTGGAGCCGCCCGGTCTTGCCTCACCGAGTTTCGAGACGGTTGCTGCGCAACCTCCTCAACCAGCGGTGGGGCTGTGACGGTTGCTGCGCAACCTCCTCAACCAGCGGTGGGGTCAGTCCTGGTTGTCGCGGTAGCCCCGGCGGAACGAGCTGCCCATGCTGCGCAGCAGCGGGATCCAGAAGGCCACGGCCATCAGGACGTAGACCCCGATCAGGACCGGGGTGGACACGGGCAGGAACGCCAGCAGCACGGCCAGGGCCACGAACCACCACACCGACCGGCCGCGCACGCGGGCCAGGATCTGCGAGGTCCTCGGACTAAGCGGCAAGCCGGGCCACCGCCGCGTCGATGCGTTCGTCGGTGGCGGTGAACGCCACCCGGACGTGCCGACGGCCCGCGACGCCGTAGAACGACCCCGGTGCGACCAGGATGCCGTGGTCGGCCAGCCAGGACACGGTCGCCCAGCAGTCCTCGTCGCGGGTCGCCCAGAGGTAGAGCGACGCCTCGGAGTGGTCGATCCGAA
>JAOPXC010000280.1 GCA_025965335.1 Nocardioides sp.
TCCCCGGGCTCCGCGACGTCGTGCATGAACCCGGACACCTCGCCGCCGGGCAGGCACTCGACCATGAGCTCCAGCAGGGGGTCGGCCGGCTCCGAGGCGATGGAGTACGAACGTTGCGCGGTGTAGCCGTCCGCTGCTCGCAGCCGGAGCACGTAGTGCTGGCCGGAAAGGTGGTCGACCCGGCTCTCGACGTCGAAACGCAGCCGCACGAGCCGGTCGCTCGGCCGGTCGAGCTCGACCAACCGGCCCGTCGTCCAGGGGCCGGCGGGGGCACCGCTCACGGGTCGCCCTGATAGCGCTGCTCGAGCCAGGGGTCGCCTCGGTCGTGGTACCCGTTCTGCTCCCAGAACCCGGGCCGGTCCTGCGCCATCAGCTCGAGCCGGGTCACCCACTTGGCCGACTTCCAGAAGTAGAGGTGCGGCACGAGCAGCCGCACCGGCCCCCCGTGCTCCGCGGCGAGCGGGCGGCCCTCGTACTCCCAGACGAGCCAGGCCTTGCCGCCGGTGACGTCCGCCAGCGGCAGGTTCGTCGTATAGCCGCTGGTCGAGTGCGCCATGACGTACGCCGCGCCGGGCTGCGGGCGGGCGACCTCGAGCAGCGTGTCCACGCTGACGCCGCCGAACGTGGTGTCGAGCATGGACCAGGTCGTCACGCAGTGGATGTCCCCGAAGTACGACGAGCCCGGCAGCGCATGCAGGGCGCGCCAGGACCAGGTCTGCGGCTGGCCCACCAGTCCGTCGACGGTCATCGTCCACTGCTCCGGGTCTAGGTCCGGCTGGGCTTCGGCCGTGAGCACCGGCCAGTCCTTGCCGGTGTCGTACTGCCCCGGCGGCAGCCGCTCGGGGCGGCCCCGGCGGCGGCCGCGTCCGAATCCTCGTGTGACCGGCATCGAGCCTCCCAGTCTCGTGCTGAATTACCTGTTCACGCGCGAAGGTTGCCCAGCTCGGTGGGTCGCTCCCCGACGACCGGGCTCGACGCGGATGTTCTCGACGTGCTCGGACCCGACGCGCTGGAGGAACGGGCACGCGTCCAGAAGTTTGCGGTGGTCGAACTCGATCGGCCGGGCGTCGAAGTCGAACGAGTCCCGCAGCCTCTCTGCCGTCACCGGGAGCGACGTGTTGAAGTTGCGCGGGTTGCGGAACTTGTTCACCGTCGAGAAGTAGTCGAAGAACTTGTACTCCCCGCCGTGCGCCGTACGCGACATGACCCACGCACTGGGGATCCCGTAGGCGTCGGCGATGACCAGGCCGTGCAGCGAGGAGGTGACGATGAGCCGGCACGAGAGCATCGCCTCGAGGACGCCTTCGACGTCGGTGGTCCCGAGGTCGATCACCTTCACGTCGGGGCCGATCTCTGCCTTGCGCCAGCGACGCTCGGACCAGCGGGCCACGACGCCGTACTTGTGAGTCTTCTCGACCTTTGGCGCGAAGTACGCCGGGACGAGCAACGCCGGGTCACCGTAGATCGGCGGGCACGGCACGCCCAGCGCCAGGAGTCGGGCGCGAGACAGGGGACCGCGGACCGCGGAGTACGTCGCGTCGGTGGCGAACCGCGCACCGTCCTCGGTCCCGAACGATCCGGCCCCCCATACCTCCGACTGCGAGTTCGCCCGCTTGAGGATCGAGCCGATCGCAACGTAGTGGGGCTTGTCGGGGTCGGCGTAGACGACTTCACGACCGGTCATCTTCGCAATCAGCCAGGGGGAGAGGAGGTCGCCGAAGTTGTCCGCCCGCACCCACCACCGCACCGGGACCCGGCCGTCGTCCAGGATGAGCGTGCCGACCTCGTACTCGTCGACGATCCGGCGCAGGCGGTCCGGACTCGGACGACCGGCGGCGACCCGTCGACCGACAGCCTTCCGGAGCAGCGAGTTCACGACCGCATCATCGCAGAACCCAGCGGCAAACGTCCCCGCCCGGCACCGTGTGTCAGCCGAGGGGCGGTCAGCCGAGGTGTCGCGCCGCGGCGGTGAGCACCTTCGGGGTGCAGCCGGCGTGCGCGGCGTTGTATGGGATCTCGACGTACGTGGCGCCCTGCTCCACGGCCCAGTCCAGCGTCCGTGCGCACGACCCCATCCGCTCCGCCGTCGCTGTCTGGAACGCCACCTCGGGGGCGTGCCTGGACATGGCGCGGTACATCCGTCGGTAGTGCGGGTGCCGCTTGTTCGGGTCCAGCGAGGCGATGGGCGACCGGATCGAGTTGTTCTCCAGGACGCACCGCGGGCCGAGCTTCCGCTCGCAGTAACGCATCATCGCGATCGTGAACGAGTCGTCGACCGTGCGTCGACCCTTGCGGGTCAGGAACTGGGCAGGGTTGAGCGCCAGGCCGGACCGGGTCCGCGACCACACCTGATGAGTGTCGATCTCCTGGCGATGGCACCTCTTGTCGGCCGCCTCGGTGTAGCCGGCGCGGAGCAGCGCCCGGCGCGACTTGCGGTCCGAGGTCTGACGGATGAAGGGCTCGGCGTAGAACGTGGTGCACCGCGACACCACCACTTCGGCGACCACCGGGTCGGCGTCGTAGCGGGCCGCGAGCCGCCTGTGCAGGTCGGCGTAGGCGGTGCCGAACGCGGCGGTCCAGAAGCGGGGCACCGTGCCGGACTGGTGGTCGTGCCGGTCCCGCAGGTGGACCGGTCGTCCGCCGAGCCGCTTGGCCCACCGGGGGGACTCCACGCCGGCCATGATCCGGAGCTTCACCCGCGCGCCGTGCTCGCTGGCCCGGTCGAGCTGTCGGTCGAGGCTACGGGTGATCAGCGGCTCCCTGGCGGTCGGCTGGAGGTCCTTCCAGGAGACCGGGAGGACGTAGGAACGCACCGAGTGCCGCAGCCTGGGCGGCGGCGGCCCAGTGCGGTTGAGGAGACCGGTGAGCCGGGGTTTCAGGTGCGGCTTTGC
>JAOPXC010000281.1 GCA_025965335.1 Nocardioides sp.
CGGCGTGCGTTCGCGGGCATCGACCTCGCGCACCTCGACCCGTTCGTCATGATGGACCAGATGGGCGAGGTGGAGTACGCCCCGGGCGAGCCGAAGGGCACCGCCTGGCACCCCCACCGCGGCTTCGAGACCGTCACCTACATCATCGACGGCGTCTTCGACCACCAGGACTCCCACGGCGGGGGCGGCACCATCACCAACGGCGACACCCAGTGGATGACGGCCGGGTCGGGCCTGCTCCACATCGAGGCCCCGCCGGAGTGGCTCGTCCAGCAGGGTGGCCTGTTCCACGGCATCCAGCTGTGGGTGAACCTGCCGCGCGACGCGAAGATGAACAACCCCAAGTACCAGGACATCCGGTCCGGCGAGGTCCAGCTGCTGACGTCCGCCGACGCGGGCTCGCTGGTGCGGGTCATCGCGGGATCGGTCGACGGCCACGACGGCCCGGGGTCGACGTACACCCCGATGTCGCTGGTGCACGCGACCATCGAACCCGGCGCCCGACTCGAGCTGCCGTGGTCCGTGGAGTTCAACGCGCTCGTCTACGTCCTGAACGGCCAGGGCAGCGTCGGCACCGACGCACGTCCGATCCACACTGGCCAGTCGGCCGTGTTCGGTGCGGGTGACTTCCTCACCATCACCGCCGACAACAGCCAGGAGAGCCGCAGCCCCAAGCTCGACGTGATCGTGGTCGGTGGACAGCCGATCCGCGAGCCGCTGGCCTGGGCGGGACCGTTCGTGATGAACACGAAGTCCGAGGTCATGCAGGCGTACGAGGACTTCCAGAAGGGCCACTTCGGGCACATCCCCGCCTGAGCCTGCTCCGGAGGGTGCTCTAGGTTTCTCTGCGTGGCCCGGATCCTGCGCGACGCGTACGGCGTCCCGCACATCCGGGCCACGAGTGTCCTCGACCTTGCCCACGGCCAGGGCGAGGCCACGGCCCACGACCGGACCTGGCAGCTGGAGTTCCAGCGTCGCCGCGCGACCGGCACGACCGCCGCGGTGTTCGGTGTGGTGGCGCTCTCCTGGGACCGGCTCGCCCGGCGTACCCGGATCGCGCACACGGCCCGCCGCGCTTACGGCGGCCTCGCGGAGGAGACGCGGGCCTTCGTCGACGCGTACGTCGACGGGGTCAACGCCGGCCTGCGCCGCGACGTCGACGAGCTCGAGCAGCTCGGCATCGAGCCTCAACCGTGGGAGCCGTGGACGCCGCTGGCGATCTTCCTCGCGCAGCACCTGCTCTTCGCCAGCCTGCCCGGGAAGCTCTGGGAGCACCGCGCGCGTGAGGTGTTGGGCGAGGACGCGGCGCTGCTGTGCCATGAGGGGCCGCACTCCAGCGGCAGCAACGCCTGGGCGGTCGGTGGCGCGCGCACCGCGTCCGGCTTCCCCCTGATCGGCGGCGACCCGCACCGGGTGATCGAGTCGCCCGGGGTCTACCAGCAGGTCCGGCTCGCGTGCCCCGAGTTCGATGTCGCCGGCTTCGCGTTTCCGGGGGTCCCGGGCGTCCAGCACTTCGCGCACGCCGGCGAGGTCGCGTGGGCGATCACGAACGCGATGGGCGACTACCAGGACGTGTACGCCGAGCGGCTGCGACGGGTGGGTGACTCGGTCGAGGCGCTGGGGCCCGAGGGCTGGGAGCCGTGCGAGTCCGTGGTCGAGACCGTGGTCATCCGTGACGCTCCGCCGGAGCGGGTCGAGGTGGTCGCGACCGCCCGCGGCCTCGTGTTCGAGGGCGGTCCCGACGGCGGTGCCGGCCTCAGCGTGCGGGCCGCCTCCGTCGTACTCGGGGATCTCGGCTTCGACGCGTTGCTGCCCCTGCTGCGGGCGCGCACGGTCGACGACATCGACTCCGCGCTGGACCGGTGGGTCGAGCCGGTCAACAACGTGGTCATCGCCGACCGCGACGGCAGGGTGCGCTACCGAGTCGCCGGGCGCATCCCCGAGCGCCCGGACGCCAACCGCCGCGGCATTGTCGACGCGGCCGACCCGGCGACCAGGTGGACCGGCTGGCTAGACCCGCTGCCGCGCACCGACGTACCGCCCGACGGCGACGTCGTCACCGCCAACGAGCGACGGGGTCCGGAGAGCGACGCGATCGGGACCGCGTTCGCGCCGCCGCACCGGGCCAACCGGCTGCGCGCCCTGCTGCACGAACGCGACGACCTGACGCCGGACGACTTCGCGGCCTTCCACAACGATGCGTTCGCGATCGCCGCCACCGTGCTCAAAGACCTCGTCCGCGACCAGCAGCCGGGGGCCGCCGGCGCGACCGTCCGCGACGCCATCCTCGCGTGGGACGGCGTGATGGACCGCGAGTCGAGCGGAGCCGCTGCGTACGCCGCGTGGCGCACCGCGCTGGTCCGCCGGATCGCCGCCGAGCCGGTCTTCGCGCCGCTGGCCGAGCCCGCTCACGACCCGGTGTTCGCGGTCTGGCTCAACCCGGTCGGTCGGATCGCCCTCGGGCTGGAGTCCCTGCTCGCAGCGGGCACGCCGTACGGCATCGACCTGCGGGCGCTGGCCCGCGCCGCCCTCGACGACGCCGCCGGGCATCCGGCCACCTGGGGAGAGACCCACGTCTTCCGGCCGGTCCACATGTTCGAGTGGCATGGGCTCGAACCGCCGCCCCTGCCGGTGCTGCCGGTCTCCGGTGACGGCGACTGCGTGCGCTGCACCTCGTCGTACCCCGCCCAGGACGACATCTGCTTCCGCGGCTCGGTCGCGCGCTACGTGTGGGACCTCGCCGACCGCGACCGCAGCGGCTGGGTGGTCCCGGTGGGCGCATCCGGGGACCCGCACGACCCGCACCACCACGACCAGCTCCCGCTCTGGGTCGAGGGCGAGCTCGCGTCGGTCGTCAGCGACTGGGACCAGCTCACCGAAGAAGCGCCCTCCGCACACTGATCGAGCTTGTCGAGATCACCGTGCCGCGCCGACGGCGCCGCCCCGGCTGGTCGAGCCCTGCCAGTTCCTGCTGTCCGGTAACGGCGCATGGCGGTGGCGGCAATGACGCCGGCAGCCCTGGCTGCCACCGTGGATGACGTGCGGCAGCCGATCAGCCAGCGGGGATGTCATGGTTCATGACCGGCTGCAGCGACTGGACCGCAGCCAGGCCCTGCTGGCGTGCGCTCCGGGCCCGGGCGCCGGCTCCGTCCGAAACGAACTCTGAGCATGCTGGGGTTCCTGCAGCAGCTCGGAGGACAGCTCGGGGCCTGGTTCTATCTCATCGCGGGCGGACTTGCCTTCGCCGAGGCAGCGGTGATGGTGGGGCTGGTACTGCCGGGAGAGACAGCGTTGGTGGTGGCCGGATTCGCTGCCCAACAAGGCTGGATCGCGCTGTGGCCGATGGTCGCGATCGCGGTCGGCGCTGCTGCCCTCGGCGACAGCGTGGGCTACGAGATCGGGCGCCGGGTCGGCCCGAGGCTGCGCTCCTCCCGGTTGGGTCGCCTGGTGGGAGACGATCGATGGCGGCGAACCGACGCCTTCCTGCACCGGTACGGCGGACGGGCGGTGCTGCTCGGCCGGTTCACCGCGGGCATGCGGGCACTCACGCCCGGCATGGCCGGCATGGCGCGAATGCCCTACCTGAGCACCTTCCTGCCGTGGAACATCGCCGGCGCAGCGATCTGGGGCGGCGGCTGCGTACTACTCGGCTACACCTTCTCCACCTCACTGGCAGCGATAGGCAGCGCTCTCACCTACGGCCCGCTCGTGCTGGTCGCGCTGGCGGTCGCAGTCTTCGTCGTGCTCAAGGTTCGAAGGCGCCCCCCACGTCGCCGTTGAGAGCCCGGATTGTGGATGTTCTGGCCGTCCGCCCCGGTTTGGGGATTGCCTGGCGACCGGCTTTGGGTCGAGGGTGAGAAGTACCGGCGACGTCGCTGGGGCGTTGCCTCTTCCTGAAGGGAGGCGGGCCATGTACGCACGCTCCATCACCATGATGGCCCAGCCCGACCGCATCGACGACGGCACCGCACTGGTCAACGACGAGGTGATGTCGATGATGACCGGCATGGACGGCTGGCTGGGCGTGTCCCTGCTGGTGGACCGGTCGACCGGCCGCTGCATCGCCACGAGCGCGTGGGACTCCGAGGAGACCATGCGCGCGAGCTATGAGCGGCTCCAACCAGTCCGGCAGCGCCTGCTCGAGACCCTGGGCGGCGACGGTCTCGAGATCCAGGAGTGGGAGATCGCGATCTTCCACCGCGACCACGAGTCGCCTGCCGGGGCCTGCGCTCGCGTGACGTGGGCTCGCCCACCGGCGGGTCAGGTGGACGCTGCAGTGGATGCGTTCAAGACCAACGTTCTGCCGTTCGTGGAGAACGCGGACGGGTTCTGCAGCGCGAGCATGTTCATCGACCGTGAGGCCGGGATGCTCTGCGGCACGGTCAGCTTCGACAGCATGGCCACCCTCGAGAGGAACCGGGAGTCCGCCTCCGAGCGGCGGGCCAAGATGGCCGAGCAGACCGGGATCGAGTTCGTGGACGTCATCGAGTGCGAGCTCGCCGTCCACCACCTGAGGGTGCCAGAGCTGGTCTGAACGACGCCCGTCCCACCCGCCTCGCTGGTCGAGTTTGCGGAGACCCGGTGAGGCAGGGCAGGGCGGCGGCCCCCGCTGGTCGAGTTTGTCGAGACCCGGTGAGGCAGGGCAGGGCGGCGACCCCCGCTGGTCGTGCTTGTCGAGACCCGGTGGGGTTGGGCAGGGCGGCGGCCCCCGCCGGTCGAGCCTGTCGAGACCCGGTGAGGCAGGCAGGGCGGCGGCCCCCGCTGGTCGGGCTTGTCGAGGCCCGGTGAGGTTGGGCAGGGCGGCGGCCCCCGCCCGGTGGTCGAGCTTGTCGAGACCCGGTGGGGTTGGGCATGGGGGTGACCCGGTGGTTCGGGCCGCGCCTACGTGCTCGGGTTCGACACGCTCAGGGCCCGTGGGGGCCGTCGCTGCTCCAATCACCGACGGGTTGCCGGTCGGTTTAGGTGCGTGGGTGGAAGGTGACGGTGCCGCCGGGGAGTTTGGTCATGGTGTAGGTGGGGTCGTGGGCCCGGGTGTGGTGTCTGGGGCAGAGGAGCCGGCCGTGTGTGACCGAGGTTCCTCCGCCTTGGGCCCAGGGGATGTCGTGGTGGACGTGGCACTGGCCGGGGGGCCAGTCGCAGCCCTCGGTGGTGCAGGTCTGGTCGCGGACCCCGATCGCGACGCGTT
>JAOPXC010000360.1 GCA_025965335.1 Nocardioides sp.
CTCCCCGTTCCACGTGCGCGAGGGGGGATTTGAACCCCCACGCCCTTTCGGACACTGGCACCTGAAGCCAGCGCGTCTGCCGTTCCGCCACTCGCGCGTGAAGCGTCGAAAGGCTATCCCAGCGCTCGGTTCATCCCCAAACCGGCAGCCGGGGGTGCGGGATCGGCCGGGGACACCCCGTTACGATCGGTCGCACCCGGCGCTCGCCGGTTGGTCAGTGCTGCCACGGGGTACCCCGTCGCGGCAGGCTGGCCCGGAGCACCGATGGTCGTTCGAGGACGGAAGGAGACGACGTGGGCGGGCTGCAGAAGTTCGAGCAGCGACTGGAAGCGCTGATCTCCGGCGCCTTCGCCCGGGCGTTCCGCTCGGCGGTCCAGCCGGTGGAGATCGCCGCGGCGCTGCAGCGCGAGTGCGACAACAACGCGCAGATCCTCTCGCGCGACCGCCGCATGGTGCCCAACGTCTTCCACGTCGAGCTCGCCCAGACCGACCTCGACCGGCTGGCGCCGTACGACTCCACGATCTCCGAGGAGCTCGCCAGCCAGGTCCAGCTGCACGCGACCCAGCAGAGCTACGTTTTCCCGGGGCCGATCACCGTCACGTTCGAGCCGGCCGACGACCTGACGACGGGTCGTTTCCGGATCCGCAGCGAGGCGCAGGCCAGGGTCACCGGCAGCGCCTCCCAAACGCAGGTACGTCGGGCCCGCGCCCTGCTCGAGGTCAACGGCACCCGGCACCCCCTGCAGCCCCCCGGTCTGGTCATCGGCCGGGGCACCGAGGCCGACGTCCGCATCAACGACCCGGGCATCAGCCGCCGCCATCTCGAGTTCACGGTGGTCCCGACGAGGTCGCCCGACGGCAGCCGCGAGGAGGTACGGATCGAGGTCCGCGACCTCGGCTCCACCAACGGCATCCTCGTCAACGGGCAGCGGACCCAGCACGCAGTGGTCGGGGACGGCAGTGAGGTGAGGGTGGGCAACACCACCATGACGGTGCGGGTGGTCGAGGAGAACGTCGATGTCTGAGCTGACGCTCTTCCTCGTCCGGATCGCCTACCTCGCGATCCTCTGGATCTTTGTGCTGTCGGCGATCTCGGTGATCCGCTCGGACATGTTCGGTGCGCGCGTCCCCGAGGGCGCCCGGGGCGCTGCCCCCCGCGGCGCGAAGCCGTCCAAGCCGTCGAAGGCGCCCCCGAAGCGGCGCGGCTCCCCGACCCACGTGCTCGTCACTGCCGGGTCCAACACCGGCGAGCGCGCGGAGCTCGACCAGGCCCCGATCCTGATCGGCCGCGGCACCGATGCCGCCATCCGCCTCGACGACGACTACGTGTCCACCCGACACGCGCGCATCGCCGCCTCGGGCGACCAGTGGTTCGTGGAGGACCTCGGCTCGACCAACGGCACGTACATCGGCAGCGTCCGGATCACCCAACCCACCACCCTCACGCTCGGCACCCAGGTCCGCATCGGCAAGACCATCCTCGAGCTCAGGAAATAGGGCGCGTGCTCCGTCTCCACTTCTCCGCGATCTCCGACGTCGGCCGGGTCCGCAAGGACAACCAGGACTCCGGCTACGTGGGGCCGTGGCTTCTTGCGGTCTGCGACGGAGTGGGTGGCGCGGCCCGTGGGGATGTTGCCTCGTCCACGGCCATCCAGCAGCTGCGCCGTCTGGACGAGCCACCGACCGAGGACCTCCTCGGCCAGGTCGCCGGGGCCCTGCACCGCGCCCACGACCGCATCGGCGAGCTCGTCGACGAGGACCCCGCCCTCAACGGCACCAGCACCACCGCGACCGTCGCGCTCTTCGACGGCGCCCGCATCGGCGTCGGTCATGTCGGCGACAGCCGCGCCTACCTGTTCCGCAACGGCGAGCTCTCCCAGATCACCAAGGACCACACGTTCGTCCAGAGCCTGATCGACGAGGGCCGCATCAGCGAGGAGGAGTCGCGCGTGCACCCGCACCGCAACCTGATCCTCAAGGCCCTCGACGGCGTGCACGAGGCCGAGCCGGACCTGTTCGTCGTCGAGCTGCAGCAGGGCGACCGGTTGCTGCTGTGCAGCGACGGAGCGAGCGGCGTACTGGACGACGGCCGGCTTGCCGACATCCTCTCGATGGGCACCCCCGACTTCGCGGCCGTCGAACTGGTCCGCGCCAGCCTCGAGGCCGGCAGCTCCGACAATGTGACCTGCATCGTGGCCGACGTGCTCGACCCCGAGGCCGACGACTCGCCCGCGCTCGAGGATCCTGAGCCGCTGCTCGTCGGAGCCGCCGCCGAGCTGCGCCGCCGGATGCCACGGGCCGGCAAGGGCAGCCTGTTCCGCGGCCACCGGTCCGGCGACACCGGCGAGCTCGAGGCGATCACCGCGGACCTCCCCGACGACGTGCCGTTCGCGATCTCCAGCGACCCGGTCGACCCCGAGGCCGCTCGCTACGCGCCCCGGCCCCCACGCCGCTTCGCCTGGCTCCAGGCCATCCTCGCCCTGGCCGTGGTCGTCGGGGTCCTGTGGGTCGGTGCCGCCGCGGCCTGGTCCTGGAGCCAGAAGCAGTACTACGTCGGCGAGGACGGCGGGAACGTCGTCATCTTCCGTGGCGTCAACGCCGACCTGCCCGGCGTGTCCCTCTCGAAGCCCTACGAGACCAGCGACGTCGAGCTCGCCCGCCTCTCCGACTTCGACGCGGGCAAGGTCCTCGAGGGGATCGACGCCAGTAGCCTCGCCGACGCCCGCGGCACCGTCGAGACGCTCGCGGCCAAGCAGTCTCCCGCGGAGACGACCCCCTGATGGCCCAGAGCGGGACCCTGATGGGATTCGTGCACCGGCGCCGCCGGGGCGCGGAGCTGTTCCTGCTCGTCATCGCGCTCGCCGTCGGCATCGGCGGGTACGCCGCCGTCGGCATCGGGGTCCAGGGGAAGGTCCCGGCCGACATCGTCGGCTACGGCGGCGGGCTCGCCGCGCTGGTGATCGCCGCGCACGTCGTCGTCCGCCTCGTCGCGCCGTACGCCGATCCCGTCCTGTTGCCGGTCGTCGCCGCCCTCAACGGACTGGGGCTCGCGGTCATCCACCGGCTCGACCTGGCCTACCAGGCGGAGGGCGGGAAGCACGACTATGCGCAGCAACAGCTGATCTGGATGACGCTCGGGGTGGTCCTGTTCGTCGCCACGCTGCTGCTCCTGCGCGACCACCGCGTGCTCCAGCGGTTCACCTACACCAGCGGGCTCGTCGCGATCGGCCTGCTGCTGCTGCCGATGATGCCCGGCATCGGCACCACCATCAACGGGGCCCGGATCTGGATCCACGTGGGCCCGTTCAGCTTCCAGCCCGGCGAGGTCGCGAAGGTGCTGCTGGTCGTGGCCTTCGCCGGCTACCTCGTGCTGCACCGCGACGCGCTGGCCCTGGCGGGTCGCCGGGTGGTCTTCGTGGACCTGCCGCGCGGCCGGGACCTCGGCCCGATCCTCGGCATGTGGCTGGTCAGCCTCGGGATCCTGGTCTTCCAGAAGGACCTGGGCTCGAGTCTGCTGTTCTTCGGCCTCTTCCTGGTGATGCTCTACGTCGCGACCGAGAGACCCGGCTGGCTGCTCGTCGGCGGCGTGCTCTTCGCCGGCGGCGCCGCGCTCGGCTACGAGCTGTTCGGCCACGTCCGGACCCGCTTCGACATCTGGCTCAACCCGTGGCAGTACTACGGCAAGAACGGTGACCTGAGCTTCCAGCCGGTCGAGGCGATGTTCGGCATGGGTTGGGGCGGCCTGATCGGCCGCGGCTTCGGCAACGGCAGCCCCGAGCGGGTGCCGTACGCCGAGTCCGACTTCATCATCGGGGCGATCGGCGAGGAGCTCGGACTGACCGCCGTGATCGCGGTGATCCTGCTCTACGGGCTGATCGTGGAGCGGGCCCTGCGGTCCGCGCTGATCTCGCGCGACGGCTTCGGCAAGCTCATGGCCACCGGCCTCGCGGGCGTCTTCGCCCTCCAGGTGTTCGTCGTGATCGGCGGGGTCACCCGGCTGATCCCGCTCACCGGTCTCACCACGCCGTTCCTCTCGTACGGCGGGTCGTCGCTCGTCGCGAACTGGGTGATCATCGCGTTGCTGCTCCGGATCTCCGACCAGGCCCGGCGGCCGGTCCCCGACCTCTCCGGGGATGACGACACCTCCCCCGACCTCGAGCACACCCAGGTCGTGAAACTGTCATGAACAAACCCATTCGCACCATCTCGATCTTCTGCCTGCTGCTGTTTCTCGCGTTGATGGTCAACGCGACGTATCTGCAGTACTACAAGGCCTCCAGCCTCGACAAGGACCCGCGCAACCGGCGCGTCATCGTCGCGGCGTACTCCCGGGAGCGCGGCGCGATCCTGGTCGGGCGCAACCCGGTCGCCGAGAGCGTGCCGAGCAAGGACCAGTACAAGTTCCAGCGCACCTACCCGGCGCCGCTCGAGTACGCGCCGATCACCGGCTTCTTCTCGTACTACAGCCAGACCGGCATCGAGCAGACGGAGAACGCCGTGCTGTCCGGCGACGATCCCGGCCTGTTCGTGACCAAGCTGGTCGACCTGCTCAGCAACAACCCCACGAAGGGCGGCAGCGTCCAGCTCACGATCAACGCGAAGGCCCAGGACGCGGCGTACCAGGGGCTGAAGGCGCTCGGGCCCGGCGTCCAGGGGTCCGTCGTGGCCCTGGAGCCCAGGACCGGGAAGATCCTGGCGATGGTCTCCCTCCCCACGTACGACCCCAACCGGCTGGCCTCGCACGACCTGGCCTCGGTGCAGGCCGCCTACGACCGGCTGAACGCCGACCCGTCCGAGCCGCTGCTGAACCGCGCGATCCAGACGACGCTGCCCCCGGGATCGACGTTCAAGCTGGTCACCGCGGCCGCCGCCATCCAGAGCGGCAACTACACGGCGGCCGACCAGGTGCCGGGCGGGCCGACGTACCAGCTGCCGCTGACCTCGGGTCCCTCCGGGCAGATCTCCAACGAGGGGCGCGACTGCGGCACCAACCGGATCCCCTTCACGCAGGCGATGGGGAACTCCTGCAACACGAGCTTCGCGGCCCTCGCGAACGAGGTCGGGGCGGAGGCGTTGGCCAAGCAGGCCGAGGCGTTCGGCTTCAACAGCCACTACCTCGACGACCTGCGACCGCAGGCGGTGTCCCAGTTCCCGACGCAGATGGACGCCGCGCAGACCGGGCAGGCCGGCATCGGGCAGTACGACGTGCGATCCACCCCGCTGCAGATGGCGATGGTCGCGGCCGGTATCGCCAACGCTGGCACGGTGATGCAGCCCTACGTCGTCGACGAGGTGCAGTCGCCCAACTACGACGTCATCAACAAGGTCGAGCCCAAGGAGCTCTCGCAGGCGGTCTCCGCGACGACCGCGAGCGAGCTGACGAAGCTGATGGTCTACACCGTCGACCACGGCACGGCGGACCCGGCCGCGATCCCCGGCATCAGCGTGGCCGGCAAGACCGGCACCGCGCAGAGCGGCATCACCAGCGTGCCGCCCTATGCCTGGTTCGTGTCGTTCGCGCCCGCCGAGGACCCGAAGGTCGCGGTTGCCGTGATGATCCAGAAGGCCAACATCCCGCGGGACGAGATCGCGGGTGGCGTCTACGGCGGACCGATCGCGAAGGCCGTCATGGAGGCGGTGATCCAGTGAACACCTCCGACAGCGAGACGTTCGTCGACGACGCGCGCCGCTACCGCCTCGACGCCCGGATCGCCACCGGCGGTATGGGCGAGGTCTGGCGGGCCACCGACACCACCCTCGGCCGCGACGTCGCGGTGAAGCTGCTCAAGAACGAGTACGCCGACGACGCGTCGTTCCGGACCCGGTTCGAGACCGAGGCGCGCCACGCCGCCGCGCTGCACCACCCCAACGTCGCGTCGGTCTACGACTTCGGTGAGTCCGAGCCCACCGACGGCTCCGGCATCCCCCGCCCCTACCTGGTCATGGAGCTGGTCAACGGCCGCCCGCTGTCCGACCTGCTCCGCGGCGGTCGACCCCTCGACCCCGAGGTCGCTCGGGACCTGCTCGGCCAGGCCGCCGACGCGATCGGCGCAGCGCACGCGGCGGGGATCGTGCACCGCGACGTGAAGCCCGCCAACCTGCTCGTCACCCCCGACCGCACCGTGAAGATCACCGACTTCGGCATCGCGCGCGCCGCCGAGGGCCTCGGCATCACCGAGACCGGCCAGGTGATGGGCACCCCGCAGTACCTCTCCCCCGAGCAGGCCCGCGGCAACACCGCGACGCCGGCCTCCGACGTCTACTCCCTCGGCGTCGTGGCGTTCGAGTGCCTGGCCGGTCACCGGCC
>JAOPXC010000387.1 GCA_025965335.1 Nocardioides sp.
CGGGGTCCGCGCCGCGGCGGGTTAGCGTGGGCCGCATGAAGCGAGTGCTCGGTGTGCTGCTCCCGCTGCTGCTGTGCCTGCTGGCCGCGCCCGCGAGGGCCGACGGCGATCCGCGCTGGGTGTTCTACACGCGGGACAAGACCCACTACACGTCCCCGTGGTTCGCCGGCGCGCACCGGATCATGGTCCCGTTCGGCTGCACGCGCGCGCCGTACTACTCCCCCGACCCGCGCTGCCGGGACGGCAGGGGGTTCCACCACGGGCTCGACATCGCGATGAAGTGCGGTACGAAGCTCTTCGCCGCGAAGAGGGGTCGGGTCGTCTCGAACGACGGGCTCGGGCCGGCGTACGGCGACAACCCGCTGCTGCTGCGCAACAGAAGGCTGGGCTACGACCTGGTGATTGCCCACACGCGCCGGGTCTTCGTGCACGAGGGCGATCGGGTGAAGCGTGGCACGCTGGTCGCCCGGGCCTCCGACAACGGCGCACCCGACGGCTGTCACCTGCACTTCGAGAAGCGCGCCGTTCGCGGCGGGCTCGACACCGCGGTGTGGCCGCGTCCGCTGCTGCACCTGACCCCGACAACCCACTGACAGAGAGGCCGACGGTGAACGAACGGGTGCTGGCCCACTTCCTGGCCCCCGACGGGCGGCTGCGCGTCATTCCGACGAAGCACGCCAAGCTGCTGGTGGTGCTCGACCATCTGGCGCAGGAGTTCGAGCCGGGCAAGAAGTACTCCGAGCGGGACGTCAACGACGTACTCAACCGGTTTCATCCCGACCATGCCGCGCTGCGGCGCTACCTGGTGGAGAACCAGTTCCTCGCCCGCGAGAGCGGCGTCTACTGGCGCAGCGGCGGCTCCTTTGACGTCTGAACACGTGCGCGGGCTCGACTGGTACGGCGAGGAGCTCGGCGCGGTCGCCTACTCCGGGGTGAGGTTCAGCGACGTCGACCTCAGCGAGGCCACCACGGCGGGCGCGAGCTTCGAGGAGTGCACCTTTCTCAACTGCCGCTTCAACGCCTCGGTCCACGTCAGCTCGGCGTTCGTCGCCTGCGACTTCCGGCGGACCAGCTTCTTCGACGCGACGTTCGAGGGCTGCAAGCTGATCGGTTCGGTCTTCGCCGACTGCACGCTGCGCCCGATGGTCGTGCGGGGTGGACAGTGGCGCGGGGTCACCATCCGGGGCGCCAACCTGACCAAGCTCGACCTGTCCGGGCTCGACCTGTCCGAGGCCGACCTGTCCCTCAGCGACCTCTCGGGTGCGACCCTTCGCGGCGCCAAACTGTCCGGTGCGAGCCTGCGGGAGACGAACCTGGGCGGCGCCGACCTCCGTGGGGCCAGCCTCGACGGCGTCGACCTGGCCGCGGCTCGCCTGCGGCGTACGAAGCTGGACCTCGCGGGAGCCCTGCTCCTGGCCGAGCTGCACGGCGCGGACGTCGACACCTCGGACTAGTCAGTTCGGATAGTCCGTGACAAAACTGCTGGCCCGACGGCGTGTCGACGACAGTTTCGTCACGGACTATCCGAAATGTCAGCCGGTCAGGGTGCCGTGCTCGACGCACTCGGCGACCCAGCCGGTGGGGGTCACCTGGACCTTCATCCGGCGGTGGCAGTCCTCGCAGAAGCGCGGGGGCTCCATGACCAGGTGGACGGCGCACACGGTGTGGTCCCGGGCGTCGAGTCGCTCGCCGCAATGACCGCAGAACTCGCTCACTGGGCCATCACAGGGTCTTCGCGAGTTCCTTGATCGGCATCTTCAGGTCCGCGAGGAGCTCGATGTCGGCGTCGGCCGCCCGGCCGAGCGTGGTCAGGTAGTTGCCGACGATCACGGCGTTGATGCCGCCGAGCAGGCCGTCGCGGGTGCCGAGGTCACCGAGGGTGAGCTCGCGGCCCCCGGCGTAGCGCAGGATCGTGCGCGGCATCGCGAGCCGGAACGCCGCGATCGTGCGCAGGGCGTCCTGGCTGTCCATGATCGGCAGGTCGCCGAACGGCGTGCCGGGCCGCGGGTTGAGGAAGTTCAGGGGCACCTCGTGCGGGGCGAGCTCGGCCAGCTGGGCGGCCAGCTCGGCGCGCTGCTCGAGCGACTCGCCCATGCCGACGAGTCCGCCGCAGCACAGCTCCATGCCGGCCTCGCGGACCATCTCGCAGGTCTCCCACCGCTCTTCCCACGTGTGGGTGGTGACGACGTTGGTGAAGTACGACCTGGCGGCCTCGAGGTTGTGGTTGTAGCGATGCACGCCCATCGACGCCAGGTCGTCGACCTGCTCCTGGGTCAGCATCCCCAGCGAGCACGCGACGTTGATGTCCACGGCCTCCTGGATCGCCTTGATCCCGTCGCGAACCTGCGACATCAGCCGCTCATCGGGCCCGCGGACGGCGGCCACGATGCAGAACTCGGTCGCACCCGTCGCCGCGGTCTCCTCGGCGGCCTTCACCAGCTGCGGGATGTCGAGCCACACCGAGCGCACCGGGGACGAGAACTGGCCGGACTGGCTGCAGAAGTGACAGTCCTCCGGGCAGCCGCCGGTCTTGAGGCTGATGATCCCCTCGACCTCGACCTCCGGACCGCAGTGCTTCATGCGGACCGCGTGGGCGAGCTCGAGCAACGCGGGGATCTGTTCGTCGGGCAGCTGGAGCACCTCGACCAGCTCGTCGAACGACAGCCCCTCGCCGTTGTCGAGAACCTTGGTCGTGGCGCGCTGGAGGATGTCGGTCACGCCTGCAAGATATCCGTCGTACGTCGGTGTCCGTGCGCCCGGTCCGTTACTGGAACGTACGCCGGACGGGCCGGTGGGCCCGCCGAACCACGCTCGTAGACTGCCGGGGCCATGCCGCACCCGTCCCCCCACTCCGCTGCCGCCCTGCTCGCCTACGACCGCGAGCACGTCTGGCACCCGTACACGTCGATGACCGACCCCACCCCGGTACGCCTGGTCACGGGTGCCTCCGGGACCCGGTTGCGGCTGGCGGACGGCACCGAGCTGGTCGACGCGATGTCGTCGTGGTGGGCGGCGATCCACGGCTACAACCACCCGGCCCTGAACGCCGCGCTGACCGACCAGGCCGCGGAGTTCGCCCACGTGATGTTCGGCGGGCTGACCCACGCGCCGGCCATCCGGCTGGCCGAACGCCTGGTGTCGCTGACGCCCGCGGGCCTCGACCACGTCTTCCTCGCCGACTCCGGCTCGGTGAGCGTCGAGGTCGCGCTCAAGATGGTGCTGCAGCACCAGCGCGGTCTCGGCCGGCCCGAACGCACCAGGATGCTGACGATCCGCGGCGGCTACCACGGCGACACGTTCGGCTGCATGAGCGTGTGCGACCCCGTGGGCGGCATGCACTCGATGTTCAGCGACGTGCTCACCGCACAGGTGTTCGCGGAGCGCCCGCCGGCCTCGGTCGGGGAGGTGCCGGCGTGGG
>JAOPXC010000400.1 GCA_025965335.1 Nocardioides sp.
TAGCAGCATGCCGCTGACGATCGACCTCTCCGGCCGCGTCGTGCTCGTCACGGGCGGCACCCGGGGCATCGGTCTCGGGATCACCCGGGCCTTCCTGGCCGCGGGGGCGACGGTCGTGACCTGCTCCCGCTCCGACGTCGACCCGTTCCCGGGCGCCACGCACGTCGTCTGCGACGTCCGCGACCCGGATGCGGTCACCGCTCTGGTTGCCGGCGTGGTCTCCGAGCACGGGCGGCTCGACGTGCTCGTGAACAACGCGGGTGGCGCGCCGTACTCGTCCGCGGCGGACGCGTCGCCGCGCTTCCACGACAAGATCGTGGGACTGAACCTGCTGGCACCCCTCGCCGTCGCGCAGGCCGCCAACCGGGTGATGCAGCAGCAGGAGCGCGGCGGGTCGATCGTCAACGTCTCGTCGGTCTCGGCCCTGCGGCCCTCGCCGGGGACCGCGGCGTACGGCGCCGCGAAGGCCGGGCTGGACTCGCTGACGAAGTCCCTGGGCGTCGAGTGGGCGCCGAAGGTACGGATGAACGCCATCGATGTCGGGCTGTGCCGGACCGAGAACACCGACGACCACTACGGCGGCGACGCCGGCGTGGCCGCCATCGAGCGCACCATCCCGCTCGGCCGGATGGCCGAGCCGCTCGAGGTGGGCCACGTCGCGGTGTTCCTGGCGTCCGACCTGGCGTCGTACGTCTCGGGCGCGAGCATCGAGTGCCACGGCGGTGGCGAGCCCCCGATCTTCCTGTCCGCCCAGTCGTTCGCCGAGACCAAGGAGTCACCCCTGTGAGCAAGCTTCTCGAAGGCCGCGTCGCGATCGTCACCGGTTCCGGCCGTGGCATCGGCCGGGCCCACGCCCTCGAGCTCGCCGCGCACGGCGCGGCCGTCGTCGTGAACGACTTCGGGGTGTCGCTGGCCGGTGAGGGGACGGGGGAGTCGCCCGCGGAGGAGGTGGTCGCGGAGATCCGCGCCGCCGGGGGCCAGGCGGTCACCAACGGCGCCGATGTCGCCGACTTCGAGCAGGCCGCGGCGATGGTCCAGCAGGCCATCGACGAGTTCGGCGGTCTCGACATCCTCGTGAACAACGCCGGCTTCGTCCGGGACCGGATGCTCGTCAACACCTCCGAGGAGGAGTGGGACGCGGTGATCCGCGTGCACCTCAAGGGCCACTTCGCGCCGTTGCGGCATGCCGGTGCCTACTGGCGCACCGAGTCGAAGGAGGGCCGTACCCGCGCGGCCCGCGTGATCAACACCTCGTCCGGCGCCGGCCTCCAGGGCTCGGTCGGGCAGGCGACGTACTCCGCGGCCAAGGCCGGCATCGCCGGACTCACCCTGGTGGCCGCCCAGGAGCTGGGCCGGTACGGCGTCACCGTCAACGCGATCGCACCCGTGGCGCGGACCCGGATGACCGAGGGCGCGTTCCCCGAGATGATGGCTGCGCCCGATGGGCAGGACGGCGGTGGCTTCGACGCCATGGACCCGGCCAACAACTCACCGGTGGTGGCCTGGCTGGCCTCGGCCGAGGCGGGCGACGTCACCGGTCGCGTCATCGAGATCGAGGGCGGCAAGATCACCCTCGAGAACTGTTGGTCGCACGGGCCGGCCCAGGACCTCGGCTCCCGCTGGGAGGCCAGCCAGGTCGGCCCCGCCCTGCGCGTCCTGATCGACGCCGCGCCGGCCCCGGAGCCGGTGTACGGCGCCTGAGGTCAGATCCGCTCGATGACCGTGCCCGTGGCCATCGCGCCTCCGGCACACATCGCGATGAGCGCGGTGCTCTGGTCCCGGCGCTCGAGCTCGTGCAGGGCGGTCGTGATCAGGCGAGTGCCGGTCGAGCCCACGGGGTGACCCAGGGCGATCGCGCCCCCGTTCACGTTGACCTTGTCCATGTCGACGCCGTGCACGCCGGCCCAGGACAGCACGACGGAAGCGAAGGCCTCGTTGACCTCGAATAGGTCGAAGTCGGAGATGGCCATGCCGGTGCGCCTGAGCAGCCGGTTGGTCGCATCGATGGGGCCGTCGAGGTGGTAGTACGGCTCGGAGCCGACCAGGCAGTGGGTGACGATCCGGGCGCGGGGCGTCAGCCCGAGCGCGCGCGCCTTGTCCTCGTCCATGATCAGCACCGCGGAGGCACCGTCGGAGATCTGTGAGGACGTGCCGGCGGTGTGCAGTCCGTCGGGGAGCACCGACTTCAGCTGCGCCAGACCTTCGAGCGTCGTGTCGCGCAGGCCCTGGTCGGTGTCGACGAGCCGGGTCTCACCGGTCGCGTTGCCGTCGGCGTCGAGCACGGGTGCCTCGATCGCCGCGATCTCGCGCTTGAAGCGGCCCTCGTCGACGGCCACGCGCGCCTTCTGCTGCGAGGCAAGGCCGAACGCCTCGAGGTCGGCGCGGGTCAGGCCGCGGTTGGCGGCGATCCGGTCGGCCGCCTCGAACTGGTTGGGCAGGTCGATGGTCCAGTCGTCCGGGCGCGGGTCCCCGAGACCGGGGGGCACGTTGCCGCCGAGCGGGATCCGCGACATCGACTCGACGCCGCAGGCGATGCCGACGTCGATGGTGCCGGCCGCGACCATGTCGTTGACGAGGTGCGCCGACTGCTGCCCGGAGCCGCACTGGGCGTCCAGGGCGGTGCCGCCGGTGTGCTGGGGGAGTCCCGCGTGCAGCCACGCGCGACGGACCATGTCGTTGGACTGCTCGCCGGCCTGGGTGACGCAGCCGCCGATCACCTGCTCGACCTCGTTGGCGTCGAGCCCCGCGCGGCTGATCACCTGCGACTGCGCGAACCCGAGCAGTACGGCGGGGTGCACGCCGGCCAGCCAGCCCTTCCTCTTGCCGAGGGGAGTGCGGACGGCTTCGACGATGACCGGGTTGCCCATGACCCAAAATTAGAACACGTTCTTGTTCTGGACAAGCGCTCCTTGTGAAATCCCGCAAATCGCGCTGGACAGGCCTTCCCTGACCTACCGGGGGTATGTAACCTCTCTCACTAGAACGTGTTCCACATTGAGAGGGAGTAACAGTGACCGCAGTCGACGTCATCCCGGAGGGATTCGACTTCACCGACCCGGATGTGAACTGGGCCGCGATTCCACATGAGCAGTTCCTGGCCCTGCGCCTCAAGGCTCCCGTGCACTGGGTCGAGCAGGTCGAGGCCGCTCGCGGCGGCATGGAGGGTGGCACCGGCTACTGGGCGATCTCCAAGCACGCCGACGTGTCGGCCGTTTCCAAGAACAGCAAGGACTTCTCGACGTCCGAGAACGGCGCGATCATCCGTTTCCAGGAGGGGATGACGCGCGACCAGGTCGAGATGCAGCGGGTGATGCTGATCAACCAGGACCCGCCCGAGCACACCTCGACGCGCGCGATCATCTCCCGTGGCTTCACGCCGCGCTCCATCGGTGCGCTCGAGGAGATCATGAAGGTGCGCGCCGAGAAGATCGTGAAGGATGCGGTCGAGCGCGGCACCGGCAACTTCGTCGACGAGGTCGCCGCCGAGCTCCCGCTGCAGGCGATCGCCGACCTGCTCGGCGTCCCGCAGGAGGACCGGCGCAAGCTGTTCGACTGGTCCAACCAGATGCTTGCCAACGAGGACCCCGACTACGCCGGTGAGCCCGACGTGGCCGCGGCCGAGATCCTCGGCTATGCGATGTCGATGGCCGCCGACCGCAAGGAGAACCCGCGCGACGATCTCGTCACCAAGCTGGTGCACGCCGACAAGGACGGTCGCGGGCTCAATGACGACGAGTTCGGCTACTTCGTGATCATCCTGACCGTGGCCGGCAACGAGACCACGCGCAACGCGATCACGCACGGCATGAACGCCTTCCTCGACAACCCCGACCAGTGGGAGCTGTGGAAGAAGGAGCGCCCGGAGACCATGATCGACGAGGTCATCCGGTGGGGGACCCCCGTGATCTCGTTCCAGCGCACCGCGCTCAACGACGTCATGGTCGGGGACGTGGAGGTCAAGAAGGGGCAGCGCGTCGGCCTGTTCTACGCCAGCGCGAACAACGACGACGACGTGTTCGAGGACCCGTTCCGCTTCGACATCACCCGCTCACCGAACCCGCACGTCGCGTTCGGCGGCCACGGCGCGCACTACTGCGTGGGTGCCAACCTGGCTCGCCAGGAAGTGAAGCTGATCTTCGACGCGCTCGCCGACCACGCTCCGAACATCGAGAAGCTGTCCGAGCCCAAGCGGCTGCGGCACGGCTGGATCAACGGCATCAAGGACCTCCAGGTCAAGTACGCCTGACGGTCCCGCTCACGACGCCCCCGGCCGCAGGACGCCGGGGGCGTCGTCGCGCCCGCGCCTCAAGGGTGAAGGAGTTGACAGGCAATCCGTACCGTGAGCCCTCTTGAGGGTCGACCGGGTGTGCGGTCGCCACGCGTCGATCGACGCCTTCGCCGATGAGCACGCACGGGATCGGGCGCCGGACGGCGAACGCCCCCTCGATTGGTCACAAACTGCATGCTTTCGGGCATGATCCGTGCAGTTTGTGACCAATCGGCGGGGGTCGCCCACCTGGGCGCACACCGCACGCGTCTTAGCGCCGCGAGTCGGCGCCATGGTCTACCGATGAGCGAACGGTTCGTGCGCGCTCTTGCGCCGAGTCGCGTCGCGCCTTCCCTGGAATCAGGGGTTGCACGGACGCGTCCCGCCCAAGAACTCCGCGAGCTCCTCGTCTCCCTGAACCCAGAACCGTGATGGCAGCCCGCGGCGACGTAGGAAGCCAACCGCCCTCCTGTCGGCGACCACGCCAAAGCCGCCCAGTTCGTCCGGGCCGTCCACGTCGATCCCCCGGGTCGTCTGCAGCAAGCTCCCGAGTTCCATCCCCTCGGCCCTGGTCAGCCGCCACGCCGGGTTCGGGTTCCCGGACATGATGTTGAGCTCGACGACAAAACCGGAGCCAGTCTCCGACACCTCGCCGAACGGCAGGGCGCCGCAGGTCAATGTGGGTTCAGGCGTCGGTGGCACGGTCTCCGTTGCCACGACGGCTGAGGGCCCGGCAGCAGGCAACGCCTGCTCGGGCTCGTCCTCGCTGCTGCACGCGGTCACCACCGCGAGAAACAGGGCACCGCTGAGAATGAGACGCGAACGCATCCCCGGAGTATCACTGCCCAGACCCACGGACGCGAGCGCCGACCGACACGGGTTGGCGCCAGGATGTCAGCAACCCGCTCGTGCCCTTGATCGTGTCTGGACAGCGGTCCATCGGCGTGCGTCATTCCGCCGCGTCTGCATGCGGAATCTAGTGCCGCTGAAGGCGCCCCTCGGCCTTGCTCGCCAACGTCGAGACCTTCGCGGCAAGGACGACGCTGCCGGCGACGAGACCCAGGAGGACCAACTTTTCGATGGCGCCGGTCTCTGGCCTTGCGACGCCGATGACGAACGTGAGCGTGAAGGTCGCCAAGAGCAGGATCACTAGGATCCTCGCCAGTCGCACCAAGGTGATCATCTTGTGAACGTACGCCTCGTGCTCGCTTCGCGATAGGTGCTCCACGG
>JAOPXC010000422.1 GCA_025965335.1 Nocardioides sp.
CTCAGGTTCATCGGCACCGCCACCACTCTCATCACACTCGGATCGTTCACACTCCTCACCGACCCCAACTTCCTCCACCGTGGCCAACGCGCCTACCTCGGTAAAGGGCTGTGGTCCCGACGCCTCACCGAGCCGGCTCTGCAACCCAGGGATCTTCCGACACTCGACGTTGTCGTGCTTTCGCACCTACACGGTGACCACTTCGACCGGGTCGCCAGGAACGAGCTGGAGAGGTCGCAGCCGGTGGTCACCACGCCGTCGGCGTCCCGACGCTTGCGCCGGTGGGGGTTCGACGCCCATGGGCTGCGAACCTGGGAAAGTCAGACTCTTACGCGTGATGACGAGACCCTGACTATCGAGTCCCTCCCCGGCATCCACGCCCGGGGCATGATGAGGGCGCTCCTTCCGCCGGTGATGGGGTCGCTACTGGAGCACCGCGTCGGCGCGAAAGTGACCTGTCGGGTATACATCAGCGGAGACACACTCACCGGCGGGCACGTCGATGAGATATCCCGTCGCCACCCGGACATCGACTTGGCCGTGGTGCATCTGGGCGGCACCCGAATCCTCCTCCACACGGTCACCATGGACGCCTCCCAGGGTGTCGACTTCCTCCAACGGATTCGTCCAAGCCGTGCCATCCCGGTGCACTACAGCGACTACCGCGTGTTCCGCTCCCCGCTCTCGGACTTCACCGCCCTGGCAAGTCGTCACAACCTCACCACGATCATCGAGCAGGTCGCGCATGGCGAGACGGTGCAGTTGATGGTGCAGAACCGTAGATGAGTGTGTTTCCACCTCGTGATCAACGGTCTGGACCTCGAGCTACGCCCTGCACCCCTTAGTACTCACGAGCCGCTCACGCGGCCTGACAATGAATCGCGGCGCGCGACCGCCTGCGTTGCGCTGGCCGGGCGGGCCTTCCAGTGCCGGCGTCGTGGGAAACCTCGGCGGCTTGTACCCACCCTGGGAAGGGCCATGCCGCCACCGCTGGACGGGGTGACATGGCATCGGGCCGCGGCCCGCTCGCAGGCCAGCCCTCGTCCAAGCGCGACATCGGCAGTCGTGCCGATAGACGACTCAACGCCCCATGGCGAGACTGGAGAGTCGTTCGCACCGACGACCGCATGCATCCCGTGACGAGTTGTCCGGCATCTGGCATTTCAACGCCTGAGAGATAGGGAGACCGCCTTGCGACACGACGAGTTCATCGCGAAGGTAGCGCAACGGGCCGACGTGTCCGCCGGAGCTGCGGAAGCTCTCACGGCGGCGACCCTCAAAACGTTGGCAGAGAGGATCAGTGGCGGCGAGGCTGCGGACCTCGCCTCACAGCTACCGAAGGAGCTGCAACCGCACCTGATCGCGGCGGAGGAGACCGCGGAGCGCTTCGGCGTGGACGAGTTCATCCGTCGGGTCGCCGATCGCGCTGGAACCGACCCCGACAGCGCCCTGAAGGCTCAAGGAGCGGTGTTCGCCACCATCCGCGAGGCCGTATCTCCCGGGGAGCTCGACGACATCGCCTCACAGCTTCCTGATGATCTCCGACGACTGCTGGGCTCCAACGGCTGAAGAGCCGGGTACGTCGCCGGAGCCGCCGGCCCCGCACGACACCGGGAAACCCGGAGGAAAGGCGTATGTGGCGCCAGCAGCTGGCGAGTCGGTCGCCGAGGCACGCATGCGTGAAGGGGCCGACGCCAACAAGGTGCTCGCCGAGCTGGAGAGAATGGACGCCGACAGCGCCGAGTTCGACCAGAGCGAGACGCCATCGAGAAGGCAGCAGGCTGAGCCGCCGCATGCAGCAGTCCAACAGTCACGAAGTGTGTGACCCGACGCACCCGCCCATAGGCAGCCGCAGCGGAATGGTGCACGGAAGCGACCCGTTGAGGTAGAAGCCGCGAGTGATAGGCACTACGGCCTTCCCCGATCAATCGCTAGGAACAGACTTTCGTGCGCCCGCGCACTCTCAACGAACAGCTCCCTCGTGTACAACTTCAACCATCGGTCAACCATTCGCCCTGGCGCAGCCTCCGCCACCGGAGCATGCGCCTGTGGGCAGCGGCCAACACCGTCAGCAACATCGGGACCTGGATGCAAATGGTCTCCCAGAACTTGCTCATCCTCGACCTCACAGGTTCCGTTGCCATGGCCGGTGTTGCCCTGTCAGCGCAAGCGCTCCCGGCGCTGCTCTTCGGCATCATCGGTGGGGCTGCCGTGGACGGGTTGCCACACAAGCTCGCCGCCGGCCTAGGTCAGTTCGGCCTGGCCACGATTGCGCTAACCACTGCGGTACTCGCCACTACCGGAGCGATTAGCGTCCCGATCCTGCTGGTGCTCAGTGTGCTGAGCGGTCTGGTCTCCACGATCGACGGGCCTGCGTGCTCCTTGCTCGGCAACGACCTCGTGCCCCGGGTTGACCTCTCTTCCGCCATCGCTGTCAGCTCCGTGGGCACGAACATCGGGAGGCTGGTTGGCACGGGCCTGGCGGGAGTCATCCTCTCGACCACCGGCATCCCCGCGGCCTACGTCATCAACGGCATCTCCTTCCTCCTTGTTGCCGGCTGCATCCCGTTCTTGCGGCTCGTGTGCGAGCCCGAGCCGGCCCAGCCGCATGCAGCCGTGCCCGCCGATCCGGACGCTCCCCACGCCGGGTTGCGATACGTCTTCCGGAACCACACGCTTCTCGGACTGCTCGCCATCGGAGCCCTGACGAGCATGTTGGGGCGCAACTACTCGATGACCATGGCCGCCCTCGTCACCGGCCCGCTCCACGGAACCGCGGCGGACTACACCAAGGTCGGCGTCGCGCTCGCGGTCGGAGGCATGCTCGGTGCGATCGTTGCCGGGCGCGTCCGGCAACCATCGCTGCGCCTCGTCGTGCTATTCGCCATCGCCGCCGCGTCGCTCCAGGTGACGATCGGCCTGAGCCCCGTCCTGATCATGGTCGTGGTCCTGGCCGTGCCGATGGCGATCGCGGAGTCGGCCACCGCAACGACGACAGCCACCATGCTCCAGTCGGTTCCCCCCCGCCAGCTGCGGGGGCGTGTGCTCGGCGTCTGGCGGACCGCGAGCGCTGCCTGGGGGCTGGCCGGACCTGTCGGTCTGGGTTTGGTGCTCGAAGCAACTGGAGAGCGCGGCGGCCTGGTCATCGGTGGGGTCGCCGCCGTATTGCTCCTGGTCGCGGCAGCGGCCCGACCCCGGCCCGGGCACCCAGAGACGGCGGTCGAGGCGGCCGGCTCCGCGCCGGTCGTGCACTTGCGTACGGACGACCGGAGGCAGGTCCCCACGGACACGGACTCGGTCCCTCAGGCAGACCTTCGTCCCGTTCTCGGCCTGCTTCGCCCGATATTGGGCGTCTCCGGGCAGGACTCGATCCCGCCGATATGGGTACACGCCCGCGAACGCCGACAGATCGGAGAAGTCTGTGTCCGCGACCGACCACAAAGTGATCGCCAAGGTCTACCTCGGCACGTCGTTCGCCTGGTTCCTGATCGCCGGGCTGATGGCGATGCTGATCCGGTCCGAGCTGGCGTATCCGGGACAGCAGGCAGTCAACGAAGAACTCTACAAACAGCTGTTCAGGATGAACGGCACGATCATGCTGCTGATGTTCGCGACTCTGTTGTTCTTTGGATTCGGCAACGTGATCATGCCGCTGCAGATCGGCTCGCCCGACGTCGCGTTCCCGCGCTTGAACATGTTCAGGTACTGGCTGTTCCTCATCGCGGCCTCGGGCTTCCTGGCCCGGCAGGGAGCGCCCGACTCCGGCTGGACGGCGTACACGCCGCTCTCTGACGCGGAGCATTCACCGGGCGTCGGAGGCGACCTGTCGATCATGGGTCTGTGGATGGCGGCCTCGGCACCATTCTGGCTGCGGTATTCTTCGTCACCACAATTATCTGTATGCGTGCGCCCGGCATGACCAGGTTCCGGATGCCGATCTTCGTCTGGAACACGTTGATCACGAGCATGGGGATGCTGATCGCGTTCCCGGTGCTGGCCGGCTTGCTGCGCTCGCTGGAGGCCGACCGGCAGCTCGGCGTCCACGTCCTCGACACGGCCCACGGCGGCTCGATCCTGTGGCAACACCTGTTCTGGTTCTTCGGGCACCCAGAGGTCTACATCATCGCTCTGCCATTCTTCGGCATCGTGACCGAGATCCTGCCTGTCTTCGGCCGCAAGCCGCTCCTCGGCTACGTCGGACTGGTCGGTGCCACACCGGCGATCGCCTGCCCGACCAAGGCTTCACTGTGCTCAACCAGATCTCCAGCGTCGGCGCCTTCCTGCTCGGAGCATCGACGCTGCCGTTCCTCTTCAACGTCTTCGTCTCGCGCCACACACCTGTGGTGAACGCCGACGACCCGTGGGGCCGGGGGCGCTCGCTCGAGTGGACCACGGGCAGCCCGCCGCCCCGTCACAACTTCGAGACCATCCCGCGGATCTGGTCGGAGGCTCCGGCCTTCGACATCCACCACCCCGAAGTTGCAGCCCTAGAGGCGAGAGAGAATCCCGAGGCCACCGAAGACGCCGACCGCGGCATGGTCGACGCCCCCGAACAGTCGGCGCGCCCGGAGCACCTCGAGCAACGGCTCTCGGACGAGTCCCACGATCCCGACGACGACGGGCTGCGGAGGTGAACCGCTTGGCGACCGCCCTCCTCGTGCTCGCAGCCGTCGGCACCGCCGTGATCCTCGTGTTGCTGATCGGACTGGTGCTGGGCGATGACACCGAGACGGGGTCGCCGTCTGCGCCACCTGCGCCATCCGTCGAGGCGGCCGCTGCGGACCGAGCATGCGATCGTCGCATCCGGATCGAGGCCCGGGACATCACCTCGGGGGACGAGCCTCAAGATGCGGGCCACGAACATTGAGCTCGCCGCTCGTCACCACAGTGGTGATCACCCGGAACCGTCGCGACCAGCTGCTCGCCAGCCTCGGGGAGGCCTCCGGGCGGGTGATCGTTGTCGACAACGGCTCGTCGGACGGCACCTCTCTTGCCGTCCGGCGTCATTTTCCGGAGGTTCGCGTGATCCGACTTCAGCGCAATGCTGGAGCGCTCGCGCGCAACGTGGGGGTCGCAGCGGTCTGGACGCCGTACGTCGCGTTCTCGGATGACGACTCTTGGTGGGCTCCCGGTGCCGTCTCTGAGGCGGTCGGGTACTTGGAGCGGCACGAAGATTGGGCTTTGGTGGCTGCACGGGTCCTGGTCGGACCACGCGAGACACCGGACCCGGTCTCGGAGGAGATGCGCACTTCAGCACTGCCGATCGTGGATGGTGCCGGGCACAAGCTGGTCGTCGGCTTCTTGGCCTGCGCTGCCGTCGCGCGCGTCTCGGCCCTGCGGGAGGTGGGTGGCTTCGACCGGGTGATCTTTTTCGGGGGCGAGGAGGAGCGGGTCGCCATCGACCTCCTGACCGAGGGTTGGTTGCTAGTGCACGTGCCAAGCGTGGTGGCCCACCACCATCCGTGCCACGGTGGCTCCGCACAGCGTCGTGAACTGCTGGCATGCAACGCGGTGCTGACTGCGGTGATGCGCCGACCCTGGATCGAGGTCATGCGCCGAGTGCACAGGGGCGTTCGTCAGTCTGGGTGGCATCCCGTGCTCCTGGCATTGAGGCGGCTGCCTGGCGCACTAGCCCGTCGCCGGCCGGTGCCGGCCTATGTCGAAGAGCTGCTGCGGAAAGCGTGAGCCTGTCAGGTCAGTTCGCCAGCTGGCTCAGCAGCCGGTCCCAGTCTGTGAGGAACCGACCTAGCCCATACTTCTCACGCGCGTGATCGCGCCCGCGCGACCCCAGCTCCCGGGCCTCGTCCGGGGCGTCGAGTAGGCGGCGGCAGGCGATCCGGAGCTCGGCCGAGGACGACACCACTACGCCGGCGCCCGGAGGGATTGCACGCGGTACTTCGGTTGCCCCCACGGCCACCACCGGGAGCCCGAGGTGCATCGCCTCCAGCAAGGACAGCCCTAATGAGGTCCACCGAGCCGTGTGCACGTAGCCGGCGCAGCGCACCAGCAGCCGGTGCATGTCGTGCTGCGGAGGAGACTCGTGCGACCGGATACCTCGGGCGGACAGCTGGTTCACACCCATCCCGTACAGCTCGACCGGAACCTCGTCGGCGAGCTCCATCAACCCGTCGGTCCCCACCGACCGACCCCGCCGGACCGGCTCGTTGACGCACGCGCCCATCTGCGGGA
>JAOPXC010000432.1 GCA_025965335.1 Nocardioides sp.
TCGAGAAGGCGGCGCCCACCGACCTCAAGCGGCTCGCGTCGTCGGAGGAGGTCGCCCGCGCGGCCCTCTTCCTCGCCAGCGACCTCGCCTCGGCGGTCACCGGACAGATGCTCACCGTCGACTGCGGCGAGTTCCACGACTGAGTCCACACTCGACCACCAGGGGCCGCAGCTCGACCACGGAGGGGCACACGATGAGTGACAACGTGATGGCGCGCGAGCGCGACGACGTCGGGTCGTACGACGACATCGTCGCCGCGGCCGAACGCAGGACCGGGATGACCGACATGGGCGGCACCGGTCACGAGGAGGGCCTGCGCACGCTCGTCGAGGACCTGGGCTCTCCCGAGGCCGGTCTCACCCCGCTGGGCAACTACTTCCAGCGGTCCGAGGTCAAGGGGGCGCTGGTCGGCCGGCTGCTGACCCAGGCCCGGTTCAACGAGTTCCCCGAGCACGCCCGGGTGCCGATCGAGCGGCCGATCTTCGTGATGGGCCTGCCCCGCACCGGCACGACCGCGTTGCACCGGCTGCTCGACGCCGACCCGATGCACCAGGGCCTCGAGATGTGGATCACCCAGTTCCCCCAGCCCCGTCCGCCGCGGGAGACGTGGGAGTCGGACCCGATCTTCAGCGGCATGCAGTCGGCATTCTCTGCCCACCACGTCGAGAGCCCCGAGTTCATGGGCATCCACTACATGGATGCGACCACGGTCGAGGAGTGCTGGCGACTGCTGCGCCAGACCGGCAAGTCCAACTCCTACGAGTCCCTCTCCAACGTGCCTCGCTACACCGAGTGGCTGGCCGGACAGGACTGGACCGACGCCTACGCGCGGCACCGGCAGAACCTCCAGCTGATCGGGCTCAACGACCCCGAGAAGCGGTGGGTGCTCAAGAACCCGTCCCACATGACGGCTCTCGACGCCTTGATGACGGTCTACCCGGACGCGCTCATCGTCTACACGCACCGCGACCCCGTCGTGTGCATCGCGTCGTCGTGCTCGCTGTCGGCCGAGACTACGGTCGGCCACTCGACGACGTACGTCGGCGGCGTCATCGGCCAGACCCAGCTCGACCTCTGGTCGCGGGCCTACCACGCGTTCTGGGACGCCCGGCCCGCCTACGACCAGTCACAGTTCGTCGACGTCGACTACTTGGACTTCGTCGCCGACCCGGTCGGGGCCGCGCGCGGGATCTACGAGAAGTTCGGGCTCGACTGGTCCGCGGAGGCTGCCGCCGCCGTCGGGGCGATCGACGCCGCGTCCCGGCAGGGCGGCAAGCGGCCGTCGCACAAGTACTCGCTGGACGACTACGGGCTGAACGACGGACAGGTGCTCGCGGCGTTCGACCGCGGCTGACCCACGCTCGCTTCCACAGGCGGCGACCGGCCCGGTTTGGGGCACCCGGGCCCGGGCGCAGGCTCGCTCCATGAGCATCAGCATGGATCCGGCCGCTGTGGAGCGCACCGGTGACGTCGCGTCGGGCGGGGGCCGGTCGTGACCCTCGAGACCCAGGCCGGCTTCGGTGGCCTGTCCGGTGACGCCGTCCGCAGGTGTGCCGCGTCGCTGCCCGAGCGACGGTCCGCCGACCCCGACCGTTGCCGCCGCCTGGTCGCGGCGATGGGTCAGCTCGCGCACGACCTCGACCGGGTCGCGGCGCTCCTGGCGCAGGCCCGCGACACCGCCCGTGCTCGGCGGCTGGTGGTCGAGGGGACGACGATCCTCGTCCCCGGCACCTGCGCGGATCCCGACCAGCACCGGTCCTGGCGAGAGCTCCGGGCCGTGGTGGCCGGCATCCGTGAGCTCGAGACCAGGGCGCGGCGCGAGTGGCAGCAGGCAATCGCGCGCGATGCCGGCGCACTGGCTGCGATCCACCCCTCCGAGGTCCGGTCCTCCGGCGGGCCCCGGGTGCCGGGGCCCCTGGGCGTTGCGGCCTTCGAGGAGGTGCTCGATGAGCCGGCCTGACCTCGGGATCGCGCTGCCGCCGACCTGGCAGCGGCGCTCCGAGCCCGGACGTGGGGTCCTGGTGAGGGCCCGGCCCGCGACGGCTCCGGCCAGTGGTGTCCGTCCCGAGATCACGCTGCGCTGCACCTCGGTGTCCGCGGACCTGGTGACGTGGCGGGCGGCGGCGCTTGCCGAGCTCGGGCGGCGCCTCGAGAACTTCGAGGTCGAGGACGCGGACGACTACGAGCGCGGCGCCGGCCGGTCGCCTACCGACGCTTCGCCCACCGGGTGACGGCGACGGATCTCGTCAGCGAGCAGTGGGCCTGGCTGGTCGACGGCCGCGGCATCACGTTGACCGGGACGGTCGCCCGCGTGGACTACCCGGCGTACTGCGACCTCTTCGAGGCCGTCGCCGAGACCGTGGATCCGTGACCCGGGTGGCCCGAGCGATCAGGCGAGGGCGAGCGCCCGGAAGTCTCGGGGGCTGATGCCCCGCTCCCGCTTGAACGCGGTGCTCAGCGCGAACGGCGTGCTGTAGCCGACCCGACGGGCCACGGAGGCCAGGGTGGCGCCGGGGTCGCGGAGCAGGTCGGCGGCCAGAGCCAGCCGCCAGCCCGTGAGGAAGCCCATCGGCGGCTCGCCGACCACGTCGGTGAACCGCCGGGCGAACGAGGCCCGGGAGACGCCGGCCGCCGCGGCGAGGTCGGCAACCGTCCACGGGTGCTCGGGGTGATGCTGGAGCAGCCGCAGCGCCGGTCCGATGACCGGGTCGGCCTGGCCGACGTACCACGCGGGCGGGTCCGCCTCGGGCCGCGCGAACCAGGCCCGGAGCACCGCGATGAGCAGCAGGTCCAGCAGTCGGTCCAGCACCGCCTCCTGCCCCGGCTCGTCCTTGACGATCTCGTCGGCCAGCAGCGGCACCAGCGGCGAGCGGAGCTCGTCGGACCGCAACACCAGGAGGGGCGGCAGCGCCCGCAGCAGCCGGCGGCTCACCTCGCCCTCGACCATGTAGGCACCGGTGAGCATCACGGTCTCGCCGACGGCGCTGTTGCCCCAGCTGCGAATGCCCTGGTGCATCTCCTCGGCCAGCTCACGACCGTCGGGGGTGCGGCAGACCTGACCGGGATGGATGACGGCCTGCGGCTCGGTGGCCGGGTCGTCGGCCACCGTCCAGTGGTCGGGCCCGAGCGCAATGGCGATGTCGCCGGCCCCGAGCCGCACCGGCGAACCGGCCCGCGGGATCGCCCACGCGTGCCCGCGGACGACCGCCGTCACCGTGAGCGGCGACTCGTCCTCGAGGCGCACCGACCAGGGCGCGTCCATCAGGCAGCGCAGCAGGAAGGCGCCCTGGGCCCGGGGTCCGTCGAGGAGCGCAGCAAGTCCGTCCATGGTGCCGATGCTAGACGCTCACGTATGAATATCGGCCTCCCAGCGATGTTGCATCTCACCTGGTCGCGCTTGGCTGGTCCCATGAACGAGACGATCGAGTCCCTGCGCGGCCCCGTCCTGGTGGCCGCGACCCTGGCCTGCGGACTCCAGGCCGGCACCTACTACGTCTGGGCGAGCGGCGTGCTGCCCGGCCTGGCCCGCAGCGACGACCGCACGTTCGTCGCTGCGCTGCAGCACATGAACGTCGCCATCGTGAACCCGGTCTTCATGGCGACCTTCCTGGGTGCGCCCGTCCTGGCCGCCGCAGCCGCCTTGACCAGCGGGTCCACGGCCCGTCCGTGGGCCATCGCCGGGCTGGTCCTCGCGATCGGGACCGTGGTCGTGACCGGGGCGGCGAACATCCCCCTCAACGACGCCCTCGAGGCGGCCGGCAGGGTCGACAGGATCAAGGACTTGGCCGCCGTGCGTGCCGACTTCGAGACCCCGTGGGCGCGATGGAACCTGGTCCGCGTCGGCACGTCCACCGCGTCGCTGGCCTGCCTCGCCTGGGCGGCCCTCCGGTCCTAGGAGACTGCTGACGCACCCTCCAGGCTCGCGTCAGTTGCCGGCTACACCCAGAACCCGTGGTCGTGTGCCGGCAGGTAGTTGGCGTTGCCCGCGAAGTCCACGTCGTAACCGCCGTCGAGGTTGATCGCCGGGATCAGCGTCGTGGCGTCGCAGTCGGCGAAGCCCTGCGCGTTGGTCACCACGGTGCAGATCTGGATCACGCCGTGGTCGGTGTTCTGGGTCGTGGTGAACACCAGGGTCTGACCCGCCAGCGGAGCCCCGTCGTTCCCCGTGAGCGTGGCCCGCACCCGTCCGCCGTTGTCGCCGATCTGGGTGATCAGGACTTCCGCATCGAGGTGGCTGGCCGCACGACTGACGTCCTGGGTGAAGCTCACCGACGTGCTGGCGGCGTACGACGCGGTCCCGGCGTAACTCGCCTTGATGTGGTGCGCGCCCGCGGACAGCCCGGTCAGCGCGATCGAGGCCTGCTGGCGCCCCTGGACCGTGCTGAGGGTCGCGGTGCCGAGGATGTTCGAGCCCTCGGTGAAGGTCACCGTCCCCGTCGGCGTACCCGGCGCGCCGAGGCTGGGTGCCACGACGGCGGTCACGGTCACCGCGTCCCCGAAGGTCGCCGGGTTTGCCGACGACTCGAGGCCCGTCACCGTGGGCACCTGACCGACGGTCTGCGACGTCGAGGCGGTCTGGCCCTCGAAGTTGAAGTTGCCGACGTACACCGCCCGGATCGCGTGCGACCCCGGCGTCAGCGTGGAGGTCACGAAGGTGGCCTGGGCGGTGTTGGGACCCTGCGCGCTGAGGCTGGTCGAGCCGAGCAGCACCGAGCCTTCCCAGACCTGGACCACCCCGGACGGCCGGCCGGTCGCCGGAGCGACGGCCGAGACCGTCGACGTGAACGTCACCGGCTCGCCGTAGGCGGCCGGGTTCGCGTTGGAGGCCAGGGTCATCGCCGTCGCGCCCTTGGCGACGTTCTGGCCGGCACCCTGGTCGAGGCTGCCGGTGCTGGTCACGAAGTTGCCGTCGCCGCTGTACGTCGCCACGATCGCGTAGGTGCCGGGCGACAGCGAGGCGAACGTCGTGCTCGTCGCCACGCCGTTGACGACCGGCGCCGGCGCACCGAGGTTCGCCCCGTTGACGGTGAACCTGACCGTACCGGTCGGGACACCCGCACCCGGCGCGACCGGCGAGACCGACGCGGTGAAGGTGACGCCCTGGCCGGACTGGGCCGGGTTCGCCGAGGAGGTCACCACGGTCGACGTCTGTGCCCGCGACACCTTCTGGATCACCGAGCCGTTGCTGCTCAGGAAGCTGCCGTCACCGCTGTACGTCGCCACGATCGCGTGCTGCGCGACCGAGAGCGACGAGGTGGTGATCGACGCCTGGAAGCCGGTGCCTGAGTTGACCGGGACCGTGCCGAGCTCGGTCGGCCCGTCGGTGAACGTGATCGTCCCCGTGGGTGCGCCGGCACCAGGCGCCTGCACGGCGACGGTGGCCGTGAACGTCACCGGCTGGCCGAAGACGGAGGGCGCGGCGGAGCTCTGCAGCGTGACCGTGGTGGCGGCCTTGTTGACCTGCTGGGCGATCGGGTCGGAGGTGCTGGTGATGAAGTTGGCGTCACCGCTGAGGTACTTCGCCGTCACGCTGTGGTTGCCGACGGTGAACGTGCTGACCTGGAGATCGGCCTGCCCGTTGTCCAGCTGGGCGAAGACGCCGGCCGGGTTGCCATCGATGAAGAACTGGATGGCGCCTTCGGGTGTGCCGGTCGCGGGGCTGACAGGAGTGACCTCGGCATGCAGGGTGACGAGCTGACCGACCACCGAAGGGTTGGGCGACGATGTGACCGTGGTCGTCGTGTGTGCGGCGATCACGTGCTGAGTCAGGCTGTCCATGGCGCCGGCAAAGTTGTCGTCGCCGGCGTAGTCGGCGGTGACAAGGTGGGAGCCGGCGTCGAGGTGAGCCGTCGGCGAGGTGGCGGTGCCTCCGGTCATCGGCACCGGGGCGCCAAGGTTGACCCCGTCGACCGCGAACTGGACGGTGCCGCTCGGAGTGCCCGCTCCGGGGCCCACCGCGGTCACGTCGGCCGAGAAGGTCAG
>JAOPXC010000435.1 GCA_025965335.1 Nocardioides sp.
CAGCACCGTCGACTCCGGTTCGGAGTAGGACACGGCGTTCGCGACGAGGTTGGTCACGGCCGCGGTCACCTGCTCCTCGTTGCCGAACACCTCGAGCCCCGGCGTACCTCCGGTGACGATCTGGATCCGCTTGGAGTCGGCGTCGATCGCGCTCGTGTCGGCGGCGATGGCGATGACGGCGTCGAGGGACACCGGTATCGGCGCCTCGAGCGGATCGTCACCCTGGAGCCGGGACAGCTCGATGACCTGCTGGACGAGGCGGGCGAGGCGGTCACTCTCGTGCAACATCCGGCCCGCGAAGCGCTTGACCGCCGCGGGGTCGTCGGCGGCGTCGGCGACGGCCTCGGACAGCAGGCGGATCGCGCCGACCGGCGTCTTGAGCTCGTGGCTCACGTTGGCCACGAAGTCGCGGCGTACCGCCTCGACCCGCCGCTCCCGGGTGCGGTCCTCGACCAGCGCGAGCACCAGCCGGGAGCCCAAGGGCGCCACCCGCGCGGTGACGTGGCGCGCGGGCAGGCCGGGGCGGGACATGACGAGCTCGGTCTCGCGGATCTGCCCGTCGCGGCGTACCTGGCTGACCAGGTCGGCGAGCTCCGCGGAGACCAGCCGGGTCCCGCGGACCAGACCCATGGCGTACGCCGGGGCGGACGCCTTCTGGACGATGTCGGCGTCGTCGACCACGACCGCGCTGCTGCGCAGCACGGACAGGACCGTGGCGACGGCCGGCGGGACGACGGGCTCGTCCAGGTGGGGCGGTTCGTGCTGCTGACGGTCGCTCACGTGCCAGGCGAGCACGGCGCCCCCGGCGACGGCCGCTCCGATGAGCGCGGCAACAAACGCCTGCGTCGTCGGATCCACCCTGCGATCGTACGGGTGGATTCATCGGGCGTTCGCCAGGGAGCGCGCGGCTTCGGAACGTTCACCGCGCGTTCACGTGTTCACCCCGGTTGGACACCACCTCCGCATAGGCTTCACCCATGCGTGAAGCCTTCCACGACCAGCTCGACTCCATGTTCGAGGACCTGGCCGGCATCTGCCGTCTCGTCGAGGCGTCGGTGCGTCTGTCCACCGCGGCGCTCCTCACCGGTGACGCCGAGATCGCCGAACGGGTCATCAGCGCGGACATCGAGATCGACCGGGCTCGGGAGCGCGTCGAGGACACCGCGTTCTCGCTGCTCTCCCTGCAGCAGCCCGTTGCGGGCGACCTCCGCACGGTGGTTGCGGGTCTCCGAATGGTCAGCGAGCTGGAGCGGATGGGCGACCTCTCGGTGCACGTCGCCAAGATCGCGCGGCTGCGGGTGCCGCACCTCGCGGTGCCCGAAGAGGTCCGGCCCACCATCGCCCGGATGGCCGAGGTCGCCGAGGACATGGTCACCCGGGTCTCCCAGATCATCACCAGCCGCGATGTCGAGGCCGCGATCGCGCTGAGCCACGCCGACGAGGAGATGGACCGGCTGCGCCGGACCACGTTCACCGAGCTGCTGTCGGCGGACTGGTCGCACGGCGTCGAGGCCGCGGTGGACATCGCGTTGCTCGGCCGCTACCTCGAGCGGATCGCCGACCACGCCGTCTCGGTGGCCAACCGGGTGGTCTTCGTGGTCACCGGCCAGAACCCGGCCGCCGCCCGGCCCTGACGTCCGTGACCGTTCCGGGCAACGAGCGCTAGCGGCCCTGGTTCGCGACCGCGGCAGCGGCCTCGGCCGCGGCCTCGGGGTCGAGGTACGCGCCGCCGGGGACGGTGGGACGCAGGTCGTCGTCGAGCTCGTAGACGAGCGGCATGCCGGTGGGGATGTTGAGCCCGGCGATGTCCTCGTCGCTGATGCCGTCGAGGTGCTTCACGACCGCGCGCAGGCTGTTGCCGTGGGCCGCGATCAGCACGGTCTTCCCGTCGCGCAGGTCCGGCGTGATGTCGGACTCCCAGTAGGGCAGCATCCGCTCGATGACGTCCTTGAGGCACTCCGTCCGGGGCAGCTCGTCGCCGAGAGCGGCGTACTGCGGCTGCCGGGCCGGCGAGAACTCGCTGTCGTCGGGCAGCGGCGGGGGAGGCACGTCGAACGAGCGGCGCCAGAGCATGAACTGCTCCTCGCCGAACTCGGCGAGCGTCTGCTTCTTGTCCTTGCCCTGCAGGGCGCCGTAGTGCCGCTCGTTGAGCCGCCAGGACCGGCGCACCGGGATCCAGTGCCGGTCGGCCGCGTCGAGCGCGAGGCAGGCGGTGTTGATCGCGCGTCGCTGCAGCGAGGTGTGTACGACGTCGGGCAGCACGTCGGCCTCGACGAGCTGCCTGCCGCCGTGGATCGCCTCGGCTCGGCCCTTGTCGGTGAGGTCGACGTCCACCCAGCCGGTGAACAGGTTCTTGGCGTTCCACTCGCTCTCGCCGTGGCGGAGCAGGATCAACGTGTGCGTCATCACTCGCCCACGGACGTCTCGGGGGCGCAGGAGTACGGCGTCGCCTCGGCGGTCGGCGTGGCCTCCGCGGACGGGCTCGCGCCGTCGGCGGGCACGGTGGTCGGCGCGTTGTCCAGGCCGGCGTACTGGTTGCACGGGGTGACCACGGGGATGTGCATGACCACGGCCTCGCCGTTGCCGAACCCGACCGTGACGGGCAGGTACTGGCCCGCCTCGAACGAGCCGTTCACCCGCACCCCGCCTTCGATCGCCAGGTTGACCGCACCCATCGCGGCGATCACGACCGGGTCGAACGAGTCGGCCGTCAGCGTGTTGCCCTCGGCGCCGGCGAGGTCGGTGAAGGTGAACTCCTGGGTGGCCGAGTTGTTGGAGAACGAGGCGATGAACGTGCCGGTGTCGGGCCGCGACGCGACGATCACCGCGCCCAGCACGTCGACGCTCTTGGCGTAGTCGTTGGTGCCTGGGGCCAGCTGGTTGACGCGGTCGGTCGCGTAGTTGAACCCACACGACGACAGGGGGGCGGCGAGCACGAGGGCGCCCGCGGCGAGCGCGATGTTGCGGCGGAAATGCATCTGTCCTAGGCCTTTGCGGGGTTCGTCGGCGGGCGCCGGGAGTCGGTTGCGGAAGCAGCCTATCGCCGTTATCGGGTGAGGCCGACGTAGGTCCCTGCGAAGGCCATGGCGACCAGTACCAGCAGGATGTAGACGCAGGTGACGGCCAGCAGTCGGCCGGCGCCGAGCCGGAGTCCGAACTTGAGCGGCAGGTAGGTCCACCCGTCGTCGTGGTCGGGCACCAGACCCCACAGGGCGGTCAGGAAGTGGACGCCGATGCCCAGCAGCGCGGCCAGCCCGAGCATCGCCGGCTCGGGAGGTCCGCCCCCGGCGCTGTCGGCCCACCCGCCGTACGACAGGAACGCGGGGTACAGCGCGAACGCAGCAGCCCACGGCAGCCAGGAGAAGAACCCCCGACGCAGGGCGATGTTGGCGAACAGCCCGACCAGCAGGGAGAGCAGGTAGGCCAGGGCGGCGGTGCTCCCGTTCGAGAACGCGAGAGGTACGACGAGCAGGACCCCGCAGGCCAGCGCGAACCAGGCGGTGCCCGGGTCGAGCCGACCGTCCGCGATGGGCTTCCCCGGCCGGTCGTGGGTCGCGTCGCGCTTCCGGTCGACGAGATCGTTGTGCCAGCCCAGGACGGCCTGCCCGACGAGCACGGTGCCGAAGACGAGCCCCACCTCACGGGTGGGCCGGTTGGCGAGGGCGGCCGCGACGGCCAGGCCGAACCCGGTCAGGATGGCCTGACGCGGGTGCGCCGCTCTCAGCAGGAGCAGCGGCGTGAGGTTGCGCAGGGTCAGCCGGCGGCCCCCTTCAGGGCGAGCGACGCTCTCGGGTGGCTCGTCGGAGCCCTCCTGCGGGGCGGCCGGGGCGGCCGACCCGGTCCGGTCCTGGGGCGTCTCGAGCGTCGTGGTGCCGCGCTTCCCCGGCGTGGCGGTGGCGCCTGCGGGCGTGCCCGGCGCCTCCGCCGCGGCCCCGGAGTCCTCGTTGCGCGGTCGCCGACGCAGGATCATGGCCGGGTCTCCCTCATGCCCTGCAGTATCGACCAACCCCGGTCGCGTCGAGGGGATTCCGGCCCGATGACCTGCGGTTTCAGGGCGACGCCCGCCGCTCGACGAGCCCGCGCCACCACAGGGAGCCACGTCCTGTCAAGTGCCGATTAATGCTCTGACCTGCAGAAACGCCAAATCTGCCGGCTCGGCCACGTGGTAAGATGGGTGCCCTAGGAAGGGGTACCTGACATATGACTTTCACCGTCGGCGAAACGGTTGTTTACCCGAATCACGGGGCCGCGATCATCGAGGACATCGAGATGCGGACCATCAAGGGGGAGGACCGGGAGTATCTCGTCCTTCGGATTGTCGCCCAGCAGGATCTGGTCGTCCGCGTTCCGGCCTGCAACCTCGACCTGGTCGGCGTGCGCGACGTCGTCGACAAGGAAGGTCTCGACCGTGTGTTCGACGTCCTCCGTGCCGCCCACGTCGAGGAGCCGACCAACTGGTCGCGCCGCTACAAGGCCAACCTCGAGAAGCTGCACAGCGGCGACGTCATGAAGGTCGCCGAGGTCGTGCGTGACCTGTGGCGTCGCGAGCGTGACCGCGGGCTATCGGCCGGCGAGAAGCGGATGCTGGCGAAGGCTCGCCAGATCCTCGTCTCCGAGCTGGCCCTGGCCGAGCACACCAACGAGGACAAGGCAGAGGCCATCCTCGACGAGGTACTCGCTTCCTGATCTCCACAGCTCCGAATCGCTGCCCCCGGGTCCACGCCCGGGGGCAGCGTGCATTTCCGGCCCCGGGACGTCATACGTTGTGTGGGCCATGAGCAGTGATCCGTACGACGTCCCGACGCCTCCGCCGGCGCTCGGCGCGGTGGTGGAGCAGGAGCGCGGCTCGCTGCCGTTCGCGCTGATCCACGGCGAGGCGTTGGTGGCCTGTGCCGCCTGGGCCCTCGGTGATGCCGGGGTGCTGGCGGTCGACCTCGGCACCGAATGGGCCGGGATCGTCGACTCCGGTGAGCCGTTCGTCGTGCATGACTCGCTCTGCCCCATGACGCCCGCCGCGTTCATCGCCGAGTGCGTGGCGATCGCGGTGGAGACCGACACCGTCGTCGTCGGGGTGCGACCCGTGACCGACACCGTCAAGCGGCTCGAGGACGGCGAGATCGGAGCGACCGTCGACCGCTCCGAGCTGCTGGCCGTGGCGTCGCCGATCGTGCTCCCGGCGGGGGTCGTGGCCGCGCTCGACGGGCTCCCGAGCCTGGACTTCGCGGAGCTGGTGACAGCGTTGCGCGCCCGGTACCCCGTGGAGTTCCGGCAGGCACCGCTGTCCGCCGTGCGCGTCCGGGACGCCGACGACATCCGTCTCCTCGAAGCGCTCACCCGGCCCTAGGAGCTGCGTCGGCGAGCTCGGCGGCTATCCGGACGTCCCCGGGGAACGTGATCTTGAGGTTGAGGCGCGAGCTCGGTACGCCGACGATCCGGAGCTCGCCGTACCGCTCGAGACAGGCGGCGGTGTCGGTGCCCTCGAAGCCCTCGTCGTCGGCGCTGGTGTACGCCGCGAGCAGGTCCGGCGCGCGGAACGCCTGGGGAGTCTGGACGCCCGCCAGGGTCCCCTTCGTGGCCCGGCCGTCGGCGCGCAGCAGCCCGGGCAGCGGCACGACCGGGATCGCACCGCCGTGCTCTCGCGCGATCCGGATCGTCTCGGCGAACAGCGCCACCCCGGCCAGCGGCCGGGCGCCGTCGTGGATCGCGACCACGTCGACCTCGCCGGTCGCTATCTCGGGCGCCAGGGCACGCAGCGCGCTCCACTCCGAGGCGTGCCTGGTGGGCCCACCCGGGACCAGGACGACCTCGCGGTCACCGAGCTGGACGCCGACCGCCGCCGCCACGGCGTCCTCCTCGCAGGGTCGCACGACCAGCACCACCCGGCGTACGTCGGCCAGCGCCAGGGCGTCGCGCACCGACCAGCCCAGGACCGTCAGGTCGCCGAGCGGCAGCAGGACCTTGTTGCCGGCCGCGCCGACCCGCGTGCCGGCTCCGGCAGCGAGGATCACGACGGCGGCGGGCACGGCGCGAGGCTACCGTCCGAGCCGTTGGCTGCCGGCCAGCTCAACGCCGGGTCGGGCGAGTCGCTGTCCGCGTCTGAGGCGGAGCCGGGGCCGTCGCGTCGACCGAGCTGCGCACTGGGTCCGTTGGAGGCACAGCAGGGCGGGCCGTCCCGCGAGCACCATCGCCCGGTCTGGATCCGGTCGCCGCCGCTCCGGTAAGGGTTTTCACAGCCGTTACATGACGAAACAGAGCCCGAACACGGGGTGACCTACCTTCGATGCAGCCGAGGAGGTTTCGATGCCGCTGACCAC
>JAOPXC010000447.1 GCA_025965335.1 Nocardioides sp.
CACCAACGCCGTCACCGCGACCGCGCCCAACGGCACGCCCGACTACAACTTCGACTCGGTCGCCGGGCTGGACGCGCCGCTCACCTACGACATCGACATCGCGCAGGATCCCGGCTCGCGGATCAAGAACCTGGCGTACGGCGGTGTGCCGGTCACCGACGCGCAGGAGTTCGCGATGGCGGTCAACAACTACCGCCAGTCGGGAGGCGGCGGGTTCCCGGCGGTCTCGACCGCCCCGGTGGTCTACAACCGGCAGAACGAGATCCGGCAGCTGATCATCGACTGGGTCATCGCGAACGGCACGATCGACCCGGCGAACTTCGCCTCCACCGACTGGAAGCTGGTCTCGGGGGGTCAGCCGATCACGGTGACGTGAGGCGGCGGACGCCCACCCAGCTACTCACCGCGAAACGTCGGCCGCCGGCGTTCGCCGAAGGCGCGCATGCCTTCGGCGACGTCGGTGGTGCGCAGCAGCAGGCTCTGGCCGACGCGTTCGCGCTCGAGCGCGCCCTCGAGCTGGTCGAGCGTCGCGGCGTTGATGGCCTTCTTGCTCGCCGCGAAGGCCAGGGGCGGTCCGCTGACGAGCCGACGCACGATCTTCTCCACGACGTCGGCGAACTCCGTGTCGCCGGCCAGGTGGGTGACAAGGCCGGCGGCATAGGCCTCCCTGCCGGTGAGCGGCTCGGCGAGCAGCGCCATCCGCATCGCTCGGGCCCGGCCGATCGAGGCGGCAACGGTCGCGGTCGCGCCGCCGTCCGGCATCAGCCCGATCCGGGCGAAGGCGAGCAGGAAGCTGGCCGACTCCGCCGCGACGACGATGTCGGCGGCGAGCGCAGCCGAGCAGCCGACGCCGGCTGCGACCCCGTTCACGGCCGCCACGACGGGCTTGTCGAGGTTGACGATCGCGCGGATGATCCGGTTCGCGGCGTCCAGGGCCCGGACGTCGAAGTTCTCGTGGGCGTCCCCGCCGGAGATGTCGGCCCCGGTGCTGAACGCGGGTCCGGTGCCGGTGAGGACCAGCACGCGTACGTCGTCCCGTGTGGTCGCCTCCTCGGCCAGCCGGGCGATCTCGGCTGCCATCTCGGCGCTCAGGGCGTTGAAGACGTCGGGCCGGTTCAGGGTCAACCAGAGCGCGCCGTCGTCGAGGCGCACCTCGAGGTCAGCCAAGGCGGACGCCGGCGTTGCGCATCTCGGCCAGCGCCGCGGCCGTGGAGTTGGCGGCCACGCCGACGCAGAGGTCGGGCAGCAGCCGGGTCGAGAAGCCCTGGGACACGGAGTCGAGAGCGGTGGCCCGCACGCAGTGGTCGGTGGCGATTCCGCACACGTCGACGTCGGTCACGTCGCGGCCGCGAAGCCAGTCGGCCAGGCCCACCCCCTCGGGGCTCCGCCCCTCGAACCCGGAGTACGCCGCGCCGTGCTCGCCCTTGAGGAAGACGGCGTCGAACGGCTGGGGGTCGAGGTTGGGGTGGAACGCGGCCCCGTCCGTGCCCACCTCGCAGTGCACCGGCCAGCTCTCGACGAAGTCGGGCGTTCGGGACCAGTGGGCGCCCGGGTCGATGTGATGGTCCCGCGTCGCTACGACGTGCGCGTAGTCAGGGGCGTTCGGGTCCTGGTTCACCCAGTGGTGGAGGATCTCCGCGATGTCATGGGCGATCTGGGCGCCGCCCGCCACGGGCAGCGACCCGCCCTCGCAGAAGTCGTTCTGCACGTCGACGACGATCAACGCCCGCTTCATGGGAAGAGGCTATCCGGCCACCCGGTGGTCGAGCCTGCCGAGACCTGCTCGCCCACCGGTGGTTGCTCACACGTGCAGGGTGGGGATGACCGGCTCGCCCCGTGAGAGCTGCTGTGCGGCCTGGGGCAGCTCGGCCCGGCCACGCAGATGGCGGGCGCGGGCGTGCTCGAGCGACTCGCGGCCCAGGACCTCGCCGTCCTGCACCAGCGGGACGAGCAGCGGGCGGTCGTCGCCATCGTTCTCGGGGATCTCGCCGATGCCGATCACCTCGGCCTCGGCGACCCCGGCCGCGTTCCGGCGCCGCAACGCGAACTTCCGGCCACCGATCGAGATCTTGTCCTTGCTCCTCTTCGCCACGGCCACCATCGAGCCCGCCTGGTCCACACGGGAGACCAGCTTGTAGACGAAGCCACACGTCGGGTGGCCGCTCCCGGTGACCAGCTCGGTGCCCACGCCGTACGCGTCCACCGGCGCCGCAGCCAGGCCCGCGATCGCGAACTCGTCGAGGTCGCTGGTCACGACGATCCGGGTGCTCGTGGCGCCCAGCGAGTCGAGCTGGGCGCGCACCTCGTGCGCGAGCACGCCGAGGTCGCCGGAGTCGATCCGGACAGCACCCAGCTCGGTCCCGGCGATCTCGACGCCCAGCCGCACCGCCTCCGCGATGTCGTAGGTGTCGACGAGCAGCGTCGTGCCCCGACCCAGCGACAGCACCTGTGCGCGGAACGCGTTCGCCTCGGAGTCGTGCAGCAGCGTGAAGCTGTGGGCGCTGGTCCCGGCGGTGGGCACGCCGTACCGCTGCCGCGCCGCGAGGTTGGAGCTGGTGGCGAAGCCGGCGACATACGCCGCCCGCGCGGCCGCGACGGCCGCCTCCTCGTGGGTGCGCCGGGACCCCATCTCGATGCACGGCCGGTCCCCGGCCGCCATCGTCATCCGGGATGCGGCGGAGGCGATCGCGGAGTCATGGTTGTAGATCGAGAGCAGCAGCGTCTCCAGGAGCACGGCCTCGGCGAAGCTCGCCTCGACCACGAGCAGCGGCGAGTAGGCGAAGTAGGGCTCGCCCTCGGCGTATCCCCAGACGTCGCCGGTGAAGCGGTACGACGCGAGCCACTCGAGCGTGGGCGCGTCGACCACGTCCTCGAGGGCCGCGAGCGCCTCATCGTCGAAACGGAACCGCTCCAGGGCGTCCAGGGCGCGACCGACGCCCGCCACCACGCCGTACCGCCGCCCCTCGGGGAGCCGGCGGGGGAAGAGCTCGAAGACGGCTCGTCGCCCGGCCGTGCCCGCCGCCAGCGCGGCCTGCAGCATCGTCAGCTCGTAGTGGTCGGTCAGCAGCGCCGTCGAGCGGGTCACGGAGCCACAGTAGAGAGGCGCAATCCGGAGATGCCCGGAGGCTGTGCCACGATTGGCTCGTGTCCGCTGCAAGTCCCGTCGAGGTCGAGCCGACCAGCAAGCCCGACGAGATCACCTTCCTGGCCACGCCATGGGTGACGATCGTCTGGAACGACCCTGTGAACCTGATGTCCTACGTCACGTTCGTCTTCCAGAAGTACTTCGGCTACGACAAGACGAAGGCCGAGAAGCTGATGATGGAGGTGCACGAGGACGGCAAGTCCGTCGTCAGCACCGGGAGCCGCGAGGAGATGGAGCGCGACGTGCAGGCCATGCACGAGTACGGACTCTGGGCGACCATGGACAAGTCCGAGTAGCGCCGGTGAGCGGATTTGCGCGGCATCGGCGCAGCAAGCGGATCATCGCCAACTTCACCGGCTTCGAGGCGGACCTGCTGCGCTCGCTCGCCGCGCAGCTGGTCGAGCTGCTCCGCAACGAGGCCGCCGCGCCCGTGGAGCACCAGGACCCGTTCGAGGCGATGCTCGACTTCTCCGGACCCACGTCCGAGCCCGACGACCCGGTGCTGGCGCGACTGTTCCCCACGGCGTACCCCGAGGACGAGGAGGCGGCGTCCGAGTTCCGCCGGTTCACCGAGGGATCGCTGCGCGACGGCAAGGCGGATGCCGCCTGCGTCGTCATCGACGTCCTCGAGGACGCCGGGCTCCCCCCGGAGCTGACCGGGGACGGTCTGATGATCGACGTCGAGCTGGACGAGCCGACGGCCGAGACCTGGATGCGCTCGTTCACCGACCTGCGCCTGGCGCTGGCGACCCGGCTGGGGGTGGAGGAGAACGACGAGGACTACTGGCTCTCGCTGCCCGACGACGACCCGCGGTCCCAGGCCCACGACATCTACGACTGGGTCGGCTATCTGCAGGAGACCCTGATCGATGCCCTGACCTCCCGCTGACTCGTTTAGGCGTGTGAAATCATCCGACGCATGACCAAGTCGTTCGGCTGCTGACCGATGCCCATCCCGCCGTTCGTCGTCGAGCTCCGCAAGCTCGTGGGCACCCACGAGCTCTGGATGCCGGCGGTCACCGCGGTCGTCCGCCGCGGTGACGAGATCCTGCTGACCGAGCGGGTCGACAACGGGCGGTGGGCGCCGGTCACCGGCATCGTCGATCCCGGCGAGGAGCCCGCCCTCGCCGCGCGGCGCGAGGCCCTGGAGGAAGCGGGGGTCGAGATCTCCGTCGACCGGCTGGCGGCCGTCAGCGCGAGCTCGCGGATCACCCACGTCAACGGCGACCTCGGGGTCTACCTCGACCTGACCTTCGCGTGCACCTGGCTGAGCGGCGAGGCCCGCGTCTGCGACGACGAGAACACCGACGTCCGCTGGTGGCCGGTCGACGCCCTGCCGGACCTGCAGCCGTTCCTGCTGGAGCGGATCGACGCGGGTCTCGCCGACGAGGTGGCGGCGCGCTTCCGGTTCTGAACGCCCTAGGCTGGAGCGGTGCTGACCATCGACCGGGCGACCTACGACGGCATCGTCGCGCACGCGAAGCGCGACCATCCCGACGAGGCGTGCGGCATCGTCGCGGGCCCCGAGGGGAGCGACCGCCCGGAGCGCCTGGTGGAGATGGTCAACGCCGCCGGCAGCCCGACGTTCTACGAGTTCGACTCCACGGAGCTGCTCGACCTCTACAAGCAGCTGTGGGCCGCGGACGAGGAACCCGTCGTCGTCTACCACTCGCACACCGCCACCGAGGCCTACCCGAGCCGCACCGACATCGGGCTCGCCAGCGAGCCGGGCGCCCACTATGTGCTGGTCAGCACCCGTGAGCACGGGAATAACGACGGTCCCGTGGAGTTCAGGTCCTACAGAATCATCGACGGCGAAGTGACCGAGGAAGAGGTTGTCGTCGTCCCCGAGCTGAGCACCAACCAAGGAGTCTCCTGATGGCCATCGAGGTCCGGATCCCGACCATCCTGCGCACCTACACGGGCGGGGAGAAGGCCGTGAGCGGTGACGGCGACAGCCTGAGCGCGCTGATCGACAACCTGGAGGCGAGTCACCCGGGGATCAAGGAGCGCCTGCTCGACAACGGCGACCTCCGGCGCTTCGTGAACGTCTACATCAACGACGAGGACGTCCGCTTCATCGGCGGTCTCGGGGCCGAGCTCAAGGACGGCGACCAGGTCGTCGTGCTCCCGGCGGTAGCCGGCGGATGATCACCCCACCGAACCGCTCGCCGCGCTCGCGCTTCCGCGGGGCCCCCGAACGATGACCCGCTACGACAACCTCCTCGCCTCCGTCGGCAACACGCCGCTGGTGGGGCTGCCGAGGCTGTCGCCACAGAGCACATCTGGAGGGCCCGACGTACGCCTCTGGGCGAAGCTCGAGGACCGCAACCCCACGGGGTCGATCAAGGACCGCCCGGCGCTGAGGATGATCGAGGAGGCGGAGAAGGACGGCACCCTGC
>JAOPXC010000022.1 GCA_025965335.1 Nocardioides sp.
ACCAACCGCGGGCACCGGTGGTCGAGCAGTGAAGGCCCCCTCGGGGCCTGAACGTGTCGAGACCCCGTTACGTACGCAGGGCGACCGGCCCCGTCGTACCGCCGTGCCCTCGCCTTCCGGGGTCTCGACAACGCTCGCTGCGCTCGCTGCTCGACCACCGGTGTGGGGTCTCGACGACGCTCGCTGCGCTCGCTGCTCGACCACCGGTGTGGGGTCTCGACAACGCTCGCTGCGCTCGCTGCTCGACCAACCGCGGGCACTGGTGGTCGAGCAGTGAAGGCCCCCTCGGGGCCTGAACGTGTCGAGACCCCCGAACGTACGCAGGGCGACCAACCCGTCGTACCGCCCTGCCTTCCCTTCCGGGGTCTCGACGACGCTCGCTGCGCTCGCTGCTCGACCAACGGAGGTGCTCGACCGACGGGGTCGGCTATTTGCAGATCACGGTGTCCGAGGGGATGTAGTGGGTGTGGAACTGCTCCTGGTGGTCGAGGGCGGTCTCGCCGGGCTTCTTGAAGTAGCGCACCACGTCGATGTCGAAGCCGTCGTAGCCGGTGTTGGGGTAGCAGGCCGGGCCGGACAGGGTGCGGGTCGCGGGGCCGACGAAGTTGTAGCGGTCGCCGGTCGAGGTGGTGATGTCCCAGTGCTTCGTGGAGTACATGCTCACGGTCACGACGCCCTGGGCGGACGGGGTGCTGGGCGTGACGTGGGCGTCGATGAGCACGCCGTACGGCGTGTCGTTCTGGAACTGCAGGTCGACGGCTCCCCACGCCACGGTGGCCTCCCGCCCGACCGGGTAGCGGTCGATGTAGAACGAGTGCGGCTTGTGCTCGATGTCCTTCAGCCCGGCGAAGAACATCGCGTTGAACGTCGTGGTGGCCATCTGCGACACCCCGCCGCCGAGGTCCTCCTTGAAGATGCCATCGCTGATGATGAAGCCCGTGGTGAAGCCGTTCTCGGCGGTGCGCTCGCCGACCGTGTCGTTGAGCGAGAACGTCTCCCCCGGCTTCAGGATGGTGCCGGTGATCAGCTCCGCCGCCCGGCCGATGTTGATGTTGCGGTAGTCCGCGTAGGGGTAGTACGTCGTGAACGTCGAGACCTGCTCGCGGATCTTCAGCTTCCGGGCATCCGCGGTGCTGAAGTCGGCGTCCTGCACGGTCGCCGCCACCTTCGTCTCACGTCTGCCATCGGCCCGGGTCACGACCTTCAGGAAGGCCCGGCTCACGTCGGCGGGGTCGTAGCTCACGCCGGGCTTGGCCGGGATCACCCGGGGCTTGCCACGCACCAGCGCCACGCGGGCGTCGACGGGGGCACCGTTGCCGCTGATCGCGCCGTCGATGAGCTTCGTCAGCTTCGCGACGTTGAGGTCCGGCACCAGGACACCGTTCTCGGCCTTCATGGCGAGCGCGGGGGCGAAGTCGCGCGGGAGCAGCCGGATCGGTGAGTTCCCGAACACCAGGGTCACCGGCCCGGACATCGCCGGGTTGGCGAACTCGTCGAGCGCCCGCTTGACGTCTTCCGCGTCGATGTCTGGCCGGGCCGGTCGCAGGGTGAGCTCCGCGGTGGGGTCGTTCCGGAGGTACGCCGCCGCGATCGCCGCCCGGGCGGCGTCGGGGTCGAGCTCCTCGCCGGCCTGCGGGTCAACCTCCCGCACACCGCCGTCGACGAACTTCACCGCGCCGTCGCGGGCCGGCCTGCCCAGCCCGACGGCGAGGCGGTCCAGCAGCTCCTGCATGCGGACCTCGTCGACGCCGACCACCGCGTCCAGGCCCTCGCCGCCGGTGTAGTAGTTCCAGAGGTACTTGGGATCCCAGCTCCGCGTACCACCCGCGGCGGCGACCGACGCGACGTAGTCGATCGAGAGGCCGGCCTCCTCGGGCGTCACGGGCGTGCGCTGGCCGTTCACGCTGACCGAGATCGGCGCGGCAACCCGGCTGACGAGGCCGTCCTTGAGCACCTGGGCCGCCTCGGCTCGGGTGTGCCCACCGATGTCGACGCCGGCCACGGTGGATCCCCGGGGCACCTTGTCGGCGGCTCCCAGGTACGCCGCGGTCCAGCCCGCGCCGACCAGCAGGAGCAGTCCCGCGATCACCAGCAGGACGAGCCGCCCGCCCTCCCGCTCGCGCGGAGGTGTCCCGTCAGTCACGCGCTGACTCTAGGCGAGCGGCGGGCTCTCTTCGGTGCTCTGACGAACCGGGCGCGGGAGTGTCGTGACCGCGGCCACGATGACGGCGACCCCCAGGGAGATCAGGACGTAGCCAGGCACGTCGCTGCCGATGGCGTAGTCGCCCTCGGGTCGCGGGATCGTGAGCCAGCCCACCAGCCCCACCAGGCCGATTGCGAACGGGAGCCGCGTCCACCAGCCGGCGGGCAGCGCGAACATCGTGAGCCCCACGGCCGCAGCGGCCAACGGCAGCCCCCACGACAGCTCGTGGAGGGCCACCGTCGCGAGCCCGACGGCTGCGCCGATGACCAGCAGGCAGCCCGCGGCCAGGGCGTGTCTCATCAGACTCCGGCGAACAGGTCGGTCTCCAGCCCGTCCTCGTTGAGGTCGGTGGGACGGCCCTTGGCGATCCGGTAGAACTCCGTGCCCCAGGCCTGGCTGCCCTGGCTGTTCGAGAGCGCGAAGAACGGGCCGTCCATGGTGATCTGCGAAGGGTGCGCGGCCATCGCGGCCAGCTTGCGCTCGACGTACTCGGTGCCGTCGACCACGGCACTGAGGTGCTCGTCGGGGGTGATGAAGTGCGGCAGCGGGCCGTCGGGATCCATCCCCTCGAAGGTCGTGGTGTCGCCGGCGTCCCGCAGTGCCCGCAGGCTGGCCCGCATCCGGCTCTCCGACATCGCACCCCAGTAGATCTTGGCGATCTCCCACGGCTCCCCGAGCTCCAGCCTGTACGACGGTACGGCGGCGAGCTGGGCGGCGTACATGGCAACCCGGTGCGCCTGGATGTGGTCGGGGTGCCCGTAGCCGCCGAACTGGTCGTAGGTCACCAGGACCTGCGGGCGGACCTCCCGGATGATCTCGACGAGGAGGTCGGCCGCGTCGGTGAGATCGGCGTTCCAGAACGCGTTGTCGTGGACCTCGTCGGCGGGCACGGCGTGGCCGTCCTCGTGCCACTTCATGCCCGAGTCGCGGAAGTGGCCGAAGCCCCCCAGGAAGCGGTGGTCGGTGACCCCGAGCTCCTTCATCGCGATCTCGAGCTCGCCCCTGCGGTGCGGGCCCAGCCCGTCGTCCTGGTCGGCCGCGAGGTGCTCCAGCGCGGGCACCAGGATCTCGCCCATCTCGCCGGCGGTGCAGGTGACCAGCGTGACGCCGCGACCCTCGGCGACGTACTTCGCCATCGTGGCGCCCTGCCCGATCGACTCGTCGTCGGGGTGGGCGTGCACGAGCAGGAGGCGCTGGTCAGCGGTCATGTTCTAAATCCTAGGGACTGGGAGGAAAGTCTTAGCGACAACCAGCGCGGCGGCCGTGCAATTCCCCCGAGTGGGGTCATTGATCCGAGAGCAGGGACGGGGCCTCGACTGGCCCCAGTCACAGCTCCTCGAGCCAGTCCCGGACGAACGCCCCCTCGCGCGCGTGGTCGAACCTGAAGTCGGACTGGTACCAGGCGACCGAGAACCGGCCCTGCGTCCGGGGCACATCCGGCCGGCACAGCGCGACGTCGAGGTCGTGGCCCAGCACGGCCGCCATCATGTACTCGTTCTGGGCGGTGTACGACTCCGAGCTGATCAGCATCACCCGCTTCGGACCTCCCGTGAGCGAGATCTGGAACATCCCGCTGCCCGCGAAGCCTGCGATCACCTCGGCCTGCCGGACGAACTGCGCCTGGTCCGCCATCGTGTGGTCTTCGGGGTAGATGACCTCGAACCCTGCTGCCCCGAACAGCTGCTCCACCTCGGCGGTGTTGTGGCACCGGCGCTTCTGGGTCCTGCGCGAGCAGAACACGCGCGTCGGCCAGCTGCGCGAGGTCGCTCGGGACGCCAGTGCCGCGCCGAGGGAGTCGTAGGTGGCACGAATGCCGGGATGGACGAACTCCGGCATGCTGAACATCGGTGAGGTGGTGACGAGCTTCTCGACCACCACGGGCTCCTCGATCACCACGAGATCCTCGCGACGGATCCCGGCCGCGGCGAGCAGGTCGTACTCCCAGCCGCCGACGGGCTTCCCGCCCCACACGGAGACGAGCGCGCGCATTGACGGGTCCCGTTCCTTCGCCTGGTCCCACCCCCACAGATGCGAGATCTGCTCGGTCATGACATGGCCGAAGTGCCCGCGGACATGGTTGTCCAGGTAGAAGAAGGAGCCGCTCAACGGCTCGGCGCGGACTTCCGGATCGCGGACGAACCCCGGCGCCCACTCAATGAACTTGGGGTTGCGCAGGCGTTTGCGGGCGTTGTGACGGAAGCTCTCGGGCAGGACGAAGTTGTCCCGGTACGCCGCCTGACGGGGCAGGCAGGTGACGCGGTGGTACTCGCGGAGCGACAGCTCGGGCGCTGTGTACACGCTGGGCAGGCTCGCGGCGTAGGCGTCGGCCGACGCCCGCACCGCGCACCGTGCCGCCCACTCGACGGCCGGGACGGTCGCTACGACCGTGTCGCCGGCGCCCCGGCGGCGCAGGAAGTCGTTCATGGCGAGCTCGGGAATCTTGGCCAGTGTGGGGGCGGCGTTGACGGTCACGAGGTACTGGCCCGACTGCTGGACCTCGGCAACGGAGATCGCCAGGGCGTCCCGGTCCCGCTCCTTGTTGGTGCGGTCGTCCTTGCCCGGCGACGGATCTTGGGTGCCCACCTGACTTCGCAGGGCCTGCAGGGAGGCAAGGTGGCTCAGGAGGCCGTCTTCCGACTGGAGCTCCTCGTTCGAGAGCCGCATGACCAGCACCCCGCCGGGCCGGGCCTGGAAGACGAGCGACTCGAAGCGGCGGCGAGCGCCGGCAGCCCGCGTCAGGTCGAGGAGGACGTCGAAGGGGCCGTCGGCTGCCAGGCGGACGTGCAGCTCGTCCAGACCGGCCGCGAGGTCGTACGTCGTGACGCGCGCGGTCGGCAGCCGGCCCGCGATCGTGCGGGCAAGCCCGCCCCCACCTCCATGGACGATCGCCACGGCCGGCGACTGCACTCCCTCGAGCCGCGCCAAGAGGATCCGCAGCGGCTCCGTCGCGGCCTGACCCGCTCCCGTTCCGGGCCCGGCCCCGGGCTCGGGTCCGGCCCGGCGCAGTCGAAGTCTCACGAGGCGATGGTGTCAGAGGGAGCAGCGGGACAGCAGCGACCGCAGCTCCGGCAGGAACGGCCGGTCCGGATCCAGCCAGTCCAGGTCGTCCAGCTCGTCGGCGCCGAGCCAGCGCACCAGGTCGTGCTCGGTCGGGACGGGCTCACCGTCGACCAGCGCGGCGGTCGCCACGGACAGCACGTGACTCGTCCCGATCGGGGCCGTTCCGGCAAGCCAGCCGGTCACCTCGATCGAGCACCCGAGCTCCTCGAGGAGCTCGCGCACCAGCGCGTCGGCCGGCCGCTCCCCCGCCTCCACCTTGCCGCCGGGGAACTCCCACCGGCCCGCAAGCTCGGGCGGCGCCGAACGACGGGCCGCGAGCACCAGACCGTCGCGGACGATCGCGGCTCCGACGACTGACTCCATGGCGCCCCAGAATAGGCCGCGCCCAGCCCCGTTGGTCGAGCAGCGAGCCCAGCGAGCGTCGACGAGACCCCCGTCGGTGGTCGAGCAGCGAGCCCAGCGAGCGTCGACGAGACCCCCGCTGGTCGAGCAGCGAGC
>JAOPXC010000023.1 GCA_025965335.1 Nocardioides sp.
CCGGCTGGTTCGCCGGTCGCCTCCCGGCGGACTGGCAGGCCGCTCCTGCCGACATCACGATCGACCGCGAGGAGATCACCGTTCGCCTCACCATCCCCGACGTCGAGCTGGGCGGAGCCGAGGGCGAGGCGCCGTCCGAGGTGGCGCTGGCCGAGGCCCGGGCGGGGCGGGCGAAGGCGTTCCGCGAGGACACCCGCGAGCAGCGCATGGAGATCGCGCGCGAGGCCCAGCACCGCTTCGAGGCCAAGGTGTCCTGGGGTGTGGACGTCGGTGGGCGCCACGAGCTCTGGACGCACGTCGCGGCTCCGGTCATGACGCGACTGCGCCAGCCGCAGCGCCTGGTGCTCGACACGCTGGTGGACGCCGGGGTGGCGCGGTCCCGCGCGGACGCCCTGGCGTGGTGCGTGCGCCTGGTCGGCCAGCACGAGGACGACTGGCTGAGCGAGCTCCGCGGAGCCATGGACCAAGTCGCCGACGTACGCAGCAAGGGGCCCACGGCCTGAGCGGGCCCACTCGTCTGTTGCGCGCCCGGGGCCGCTCAGGCGGGCAGGCAGGCCAGGAGGGCCACCAGCTGCGGGGCCGTCTGGTCCGGCGCGTGGAAGAAACGTACGACGACGTTCCCGGCCACCCGGCTCGTCGGCGTGTCCTGGTCGGAGAGCGTGATCATCGCCCGGTTGTCCGCCGCGGCCGCCGGGTCGGTGAACACCCACAGGTCGGCACCCTGATCGTCCCCGCCGTCCGCGGAGAGCGGGCCGACCTCGATCCCGCGCACCGGCACCTCGACACCCATCGGCAGCGAGTCCTTGTCCACGGCGGGGAGGTCGGCGTCCTGGAGGCAGGCGAGCAGGTCCGCCGGGCTGGTGCCGTCGGTGACGGTGAACGCGGCGGCGGTCGGGGCGTCGCTGGTGGCCGGCGCCGGCGTGCCCGACTCGTCGCCACCACAGCCGATCGCGCCACCGACGAGCAGCAGGATCGCGGACAGGAGGACCGGGCGGCGGAAGCAAAGAGAACGATGCACGGGCGGTACCCTGCCGCGCCGGCCGACCGTGCGCACGGTTTTTGGGGCCGGTCGTCGAGACCGTCCCGGTCCTGCCGTCGGGACGCGCTGGTAGACAGGGGCGCATGACCGCCGCATCGCTCGACGCCGCTACCCGCGAAGGCGTACGCCGTGACGCCGAGGCGCATCTGCGGGCGCTGGTCGGTCGTGACGACGCGACGCTGCGCGAGGACCAGTGGGTGGCGATCGAGGCCCTGGCCGTGGCCCGGCGCCGGGCTCTCGTCGTGCAGCGGACCGGCTGGGGCAAGTCGGCCGTGTACTTCGTCGCGACCCTGCTGCTGCGGTCCGCGGGAGCCGGCCCCACGGTGATCGTGTCCCCGCTGCTCGCGCTGATGCGCAACCAGATCGCCGCCGCCGAGCGGGCGGGCATCCGGGCCGTCACGATCAACTCGACCAACATCGAGGACTGGGAGCCGATCCAGGAGTCGATCCGGGCCGGTGAGGTGGACGTGCTGCTGGTCAGCCCCGAGCGGCTGAACAACCCGGGATTCCGCGACGAGGTGCTGCCCAAGCTCGCGGCGACCTGTGGGCTCCTCGTGGTCGACGAGGCGCACTGCATCTCCGACTGGGGCCACGACTTCCGCCCCGACTACCGGCGCATCCGCACGTTGCTCGCGGACCTGCCCGACGGCATCCCCGTGCTGGCCACCACGGCGACCGCCAACGCCCGGGTGACCGCCGACGTCGCCGAGCAGCTCGGCAGTGTCGACGCGGACGGGGACGTCCTGGTCCTCCGGGGCTCGCTCGATCGCGAGTCGCTCCGGCTCGGGGTGGTGCGGCTCAGGACCGCCCAGCAGCGGCTGGCCTGGCTGGCCGACCACCTCGCCGAGCAGCCCGGCTCCGGGATCGTCTACTGCCTCACGGTCGCCGCGACCCAGGAGATCGCCGACTACCTGCGCTCGCGCGGCCACGACGTCGCCGCCTACTCCGGCCAGACCGACCCGACCGAGCGCCAGGCCCTCGAGCAGGACCTGATCAGCGGCCGCGTCAAGGCGCTGGTCGCGACGAGCGCCCTCGGCATGGGTTTCGACGCCACCCTCGGCTTCGTCGTCAACATGGGCGCACCCCCGTCGCCGGTGGCCTACTACCAGCAGGTCGGTCGTGCCGGCCGAGGCACCGACGAGGCAACGGTCGTGCTGCTGCCCGCGATCGAGGACCGCGACATCTGGGCCTACTTCGCCTCGCTCGCATTTCCCCGCGAGGAGCTGGTCCGCCAGACCATCGGGGTTCTGGCCGAAGCCGCGCGCCCGATGAGCACCGGCGCCCTCGAGTCGTACGTCGAGCTCAACCGCACCCGGCTCGAGACGATGCTCAAGGTGCTGGACGTCGACGGCGCCGTACGTCGCGTCCGGGGCGGGTGGGAGGCCACCGGACGCGACTGGGCCTACGACGAGGAGCGCTACCGCCGGGTGACCGAGGCGCGGGAGCGCGAGCAGCGCGCGATGCTCGACTACCTGGACACCGACCGGTGCCGGATGCGGTTCCTGCGCGACCAGCTCGACGACCCCGAGGCCGCGGACTGCGGCCGCTGCGACAACTGCGGCGGCCTGGACCTGTCGACCGACGTGTCCGCGGCCGCGGTCGAGGAGGCGGAGGCGCGGCTGGCGCGACCCGGCGTCGCCATCGAGCCCCGCAAGATGTGGCCGACGGCGCTGGCCAACCTCGGTGTCGATCTCAAGGGCAAGATCGCCGAGGGTGCGAGCGAGGGACGCGCCGTAGCCCGGCTGACCGATCTCGGCTACGGCCGGGCGCTGCGCGACCTGTTCCGACCGGAGACCCCCGACGGACCGGTCCCGCTACCCCTGGTGCGCGCCGTCATCGAGGTCCTCGGCGACTGGCGGCCGCCCGTGGCGGGGATCGTCGTCGTGGAGTCCGCCACCCGGCCGACCCTCGCGGCCGACCTCGCCGACGGCCTGTCCCGCTTCCTCAAGGTGCCCGTCGTCGCCCGCTACGCCATCGTGGACCCGTCGGTCGCACCCCGGCAGGGCGCCATGAACTCCGCCCAACGCGTGGCCGCGGTCGGGCGGCGCTACGCCCTGGTGGGCGAGGTGCCCAACGGCCCGGTGCTGCTGGTCGACGACCTCGTCGCGACCGGCTGGACCCTCACCCTCGCGGCCCGTGCGATCCTCCGCGCCGGCGCCACCGAGGTCCGCCCCCTCGTGCTCGCGACGGAGTCATGACCGCGGGGGGAGACAAGACCTAGAACACGTTCTAGCCTGACCCGCATGACAGCTGCTCCCCCTCCTCGCCGCACCGAGCCCATCCGGGTCATCCAGTGGACGACCGGCAACATCGGCCGCCGCTCGCTGCACGCGATCATCGGCCGCCCCGACCTGGAGCTGGTCGGCGTCTACGCGCACGGGGCCGACAAGATCGGCCGCGACGCCGCCGAGCTGTGTGACTGGCCCGAGCCGACCGGCGTGCTGGCCACCAACGACATCGAGGCCCTGGTCGCCCTGAAGCCGGATGCGTGTTGCTACAACCCGCTCTGGTCGAGCGTCGACGAGCTGTGCACCCTGCTCGAGGCCGGCATCAACGTCTGTTCGAGCGCCGCCTGGATCACCGGGGGCCGGCACACGCCGGAGGATCAGGAGCGGATCCGCAAGGCGTGCGAGCGCGGCAGCTCGTCGATCTTCGGCAGTGGCGCCCACCCCGGCATGACCAACCTGGTGGGCATGGTGCTCAGCGGTTCCTGCGAGCGCGTCGACACGATCACGATCACCGAGTCGGTGGACTGCTCGACCTACGAGTCGGCGGGAACCCAGACGGCGATGGGGTTCTCCCAGGCTCCGGACACCCCCGGCCTCGCCGAGAACGTGCGCCGCGAGAGCGAGGTCTTCGCCGAGTCGGCGGCGATGATGGCCGACGCCCTCGGTGTCACGCTGGACCGGCTCACGTTCGACGTGACGTTCACCGAGGCCACCGGGGACAGCGACCTCGGGTTCATGACGATCCCGAAGGGGACCGTCGGCGGCGTGATGGGCTACCACCGCGGCTGGGTGGGTGACCGCAACGTTGTCAGCGTCGGCTTCAACTGGACCATGGGCGACCACGTGGTGCCGCCCAAGCCGCTGGCGCACGGGCACGTCATCCAGGTCTTCGGGCTGCCCAACATGCGCACCGTCATCCATTGCCTGCCGCCGGCCGACTGGACCGAGGAAGGCTTCATGGGCCTCGGGATGATCTACACGGCGATGCCCGTGACGAACGCCGTGCCATCGGTGGTCGCGGCGGCACCCGGGATCGTGACGCTCGCCGACCTGCCGCCGATCACCGGGCGGGTTCGAGTCTGATCTGAGCCCCGGGCGCGCCCGCGCGGACGTCATACGGACGGAGCACCCACTTGCCCCCTCCGCATGACGTCCGGGCCGGCAAGACATACCGCAGACGGCTGGCTACCGGCGCTCGTCGCCGTGCGGCCGGGTCACCGGAGGATCAGCCGAGCTGGGACTCGATGGCCTTGACGACCATCGGGTCGGTGGGCTCGACGCCGGGGGTGAACCTGGCCACGACCGCACCGGAGCCGTCGACGAGGAACTTCTCGAAGTTCCACTGGACGTCGCCGTCCTCGCCCTTCTCGTTGGGAGCCTCGACCAGGGTCCGGTAGACCTCGTGGCGGCCGTCGCCATTGACCTCGATCTTCTCCGTCATCGGGAACGTGACGCCGTACGTCGCCGAGCAGAACTCGGCGATCTCGTCCGCGCCGCCCGGCTCCTGGCCGAAGAACTGGTTGCAGGGCAGGCCGACCACCGTGAAGCCCTGGTCGGCGAAGCGCTCCTGCAACTCCTCGAGGCCCGCGTACTGCGGGGTGAGGCCGCACTTGCTCGCGACGTTGACGAGGAGGGCCGGCTGGCCGCCGGTGATCTCGCCGAGGGTGGCGGCGCTGCCGTCCAGTCGGGCGATCCGGGAGTCGAGGATGCTCATGTCGACAAGCGTAGAAGACTGTCAAGGCACAGTCCCTCGGTCTTGCCCCTCGGCACCGGTCGGCCATGTCCTGGAACCTTCCGTGGCTCCAGCGCGTTAGCGTCGGAGTCCCCACCTTCCCACCGGTCGTTAGGCGTGCGCTTGAGCTTCGTCCCCGTCACCGGACCGGCGACGTTCCGCGCCGCGGAGCCGCCGCGCGAGAGCGTGGTCGAGTTCAGCGACGACCGGGGACACCGCGTGGTCGCGCTGCCGATCCGGGCGGCGCTGCCGGTGCTGACGAAGGCGCACGCCCGCGACGACCTCCACCCCAGCGTGGGCCTGCTCTCGGGCGCGGTCCTTCTCGCGATGCGGCTGGTCGCGGCCGGCAAGTTCGAGCCGGCCCCGGTGGCGCCGACCGCGCAGCCGTGCTGGCGGGTGGCGCCGCTCGACGCCGCGGACACGGACCGCGTCGAGATGCTCGCGAGCACGCGAGCCCACGAGGGGCTGGGAGCCGACGCGGCCGCCGACCTCGTCCGGCTGGTCCTCGACGCCGTCGCCGACGCGATGCCGCGCAGCGCGCCGGTCGCCGGTCGCCGTTCGGGTTTCGAGACGGTTGCTGCGCAACCTCCTCAACCGGCGACCGGAAGTCAGCGCCTGTCTCGAGACCGGGCGAGGGCCCGGGTGGGGAGCACGGACTTCGCGGCGCGGCTCCAGGCCCGGGTGGACAAACACCTCGCCGCGCCACCCGACGACCGCCCCCAGCTGGTGACGATCTCGTTGCGGGTCGAGGCCGACGAGGAGGAGCTGGTGGCCGGCGGTGTCCGCCTGGTCCTCCAGGTGCACGACGAGCAGAACCCACTGCACCTCTGCGATGCCGCCCTGCTGTGGGCCGAGCCCGTCGAGACGGCCGCTGGGCGACCTCCTCGGGAACCAGCCGGCCGCGACGCCACGCACGGGTTCGGCGACCGGGCCCGCACCCATGCCAGCATCGCGCTGCGCGCGGCGGCGGATGCGTGGCCGGTCCTGGACCGGTTGCTCGAGCTGCGGGTGCCCGACCAGATCACGCTCGACAGTGACGAGCTGGTCAGTCTCCTCGAGGACGGCGTCGGGGTGCTCCGTGACCGGGGCGTCGACGTGCTGTGGCCGCGCAGCCTGGGCCGCGACCTGACCGCCACGACGGTGCTCGACCGCACCAGCCCGATGCCCCGCGAGGAGCAGCTCCAGAAGGGGATCTTCGGGGCCGAGGAGCTGTTCTCGTTCAACTGGCAGATCGCGCTGCACGGGGAGCAGCTGACCGAGGCGGAGATGGACGAGCTGGCCGGCTCGGCGGCACCCATCCTCAAGCTGCGCGGCAACTGGACCGTGATCGACCCGGCGATCGCCCGGAAGGCGCGCAAGCGACTGGTGCGCACCGTCAAGCCCGCGCAGGCCATCGCGGCCACGCTGACCGGGGTCGTCCGGATCGACCCGACCGAGTCCGGGCCGGACGCCCAGGACGTCCCGGTCGTCGTCGGGGCCACCCTGCTCAAGGTCCGCGACCAGCTCCTGACCGCTGCCACCCGCGAGCCGGTGGACCAGCCGGCAGCGCTCCGGGCGACCCTGCGCGAGTACCAGCGGCACGGCCTGACCTGGCTGGCCGACATGACCTCCTTCGGGCTCGGTGCCTGCCTGGCCGACGACATGGGGCTCGGCAAGACCGTGACGCTGATCGCGCTGCACCTGCACCGCCGCGAGCGCGGCGCGACCGGTCCCACCCTCGTGGTGTGCCCGGCGAGCCTGCTCGGCAACTGGGAGCAGGAAATCGAGCGCTTCGCGCCCGGGACCGCCGTACGCCGGTTCCACGGCGGGCAGCGCTCGCTGCATGGTCTCGACAGGCTCGACCACCGGGGCACGGAGCTCGACCACCGGCGCACGGAGCTCGACCACCGGGGCGCGGGGCTCGACCACCGGGGCGACGACGGGTTCGTGCTGACGACGTACGGCACGATGCGGGTCTCCCAAGCGGAGCTGGCCGAGGTGCCGTGGGACCTGGTGGTGGCCGACGAGGCGCAGCACGTCAAGAATCCGCGGTCGTCCACGGCCCGCGCCCTCCGCGCGATCCCGAGCGAGGCCCGGGTGGCGCTGACCGGCACCCCCGTCGAGAACAACCTGACCGAGCTGTGGGCGATCCTCGACTGGGCGACCCCCGGCCTGCTCGGCAGTCGCAACGCCTTCCGCAAGGTGTGGGCCGCGCCGATCGAGTCCGGGTTGGAGCCGACCAAGGCACGACAGTTCGGCGACCTGATCGGGCCGTTCCTGCTGCGCCGCCGCAAGTCCGACCCGGGCATCGCTCCGGAGCTGCCGGCCAAGACCGAGACCGACCACCCGCTCGGGCTGACCCGTGAGCAGGTGGTGCTCTACGAGGCGTTCGTCCGCGACACCATGGACCGGATCGAGCGCGCCGACGAGGACAGCCGCCGCGGGCTGGTGCTGGCGTTGCTCACCGGCCTCAAGCAGATCTGCAACCACCCCGCGCACTTCCTGAAGCAGTCGGGGGTCCGGCTCAGCGGTCGCTCCCAGAAGCTCGACCTGATCGACGAGCTGCTCGGCACGGTGCTGTCCGAGGACGGAGCCGTGCTGGTCTTCACCCAGTACGTCGCGATGGCCCGGCTGCTGGAGACCCACCTCGCGCGGGCCGGCGTACCCCACCTGTTCCTGCATGGCGGCACGCCGGTGCGCGAGCGCGAGTCCATGGTCACGCGGTTCCAGGCCGGCGAGGTCCCGGTCTTCCTGCTGTCGCTCAAGGCCGGCGGCACCGGGCTCAACCTGACCCGGGCCGACCACGTGATCCACGTCGACCGGTGGTGGAACCCCGCGGTCGAGGAGCAGGCCACCGACCGCGCCTACCGGATCGGGCAGACCCGGCCGGTGCAGGTGCACCGGCTGATCACCCGCGGCACGATCGAGGAGAAGATCGCCGAGCTGCTCGATCGCAAGCGCGCCCTGGCCGACTCGGTGCTGGTCCAGGGCGAGTCGGCGCTCACCGAGCTCAGCAACGCCGACCTGCGCGACTTCGTGACCCTGCGCCACCCGGCCGACGAGTGAGCTTCCCGTGAGTGCTGTCGTCCACCCCCGGGTCGCGCCGCGGCGAGGTGCGGCCCGGGCCGCGACCTGGTGGGGCAGGGCCTGGGTGCGGGCGGTCGAGGAGTCGGCGTACGCCCAGGCCGACCTGGCCGCCGCACGCGCCCTCTCCCGGTCCGGCCGGGTCGGCGGCATCATCGTCGACACCGGGTCGTTCGTGGCCGCCGTCGAGGACGACGCCGGGCTGTGGACGGCGTCGGGGTCGGTGCCGGTGCTCGACGACGACGGGTGCGCGGCGTTCGTGGAGACGGTTGCCGCGGAGGCCGGCCGGATCGGCGCGCTGATGGCCGGCGAGCTCCCGCACGGGCTCGTCGAGCATGCCGAGGAGGCCGGTATCGAGCTGCTGCCGTACGGCGGGGAGCTGGGCGCGGCCTGCACCTGCCGGGCCTGGGTGGACCCGTGCGTGCACGTGCTGGCCGTGCTCTACCAGCTGGCGTGGCTGGTTGAGGCCGACCCGTTCGTGCTGCTCCAGCTGCGCGGCCTGCCGCGCGACGAGCTCCTCGCCCGACTGCACGCGCGCACCCACGAGCCGGCCGCGGGTGGCGACGACCTCGAGACCGGATTCGACGCCGCACTGCGCGCCGCGCGGCTCCTCGAGCTGCTCGCCGAGGCGGACCGTCCCGTCGACCACCTGTTCTGACCGCTGCGGCCGTCGGCGCACCCGTCGTTCCAGCTCAAGTGGAGGAGGGCGCCGAGACGCCGAGCGCGGCCAGCGCCATGTCGTGCAGCAGCCCCGCCATGGGTACGTCGGGCAGCAGCCCGCTGTGCGGGGTGGAGTTGATCAGGCCGAACGCCGCGTGTGCCATCGCGCGGGCCCGGTCGAGGTCGAGCCGGCGGACGCCGTGGACCAGGCGGAGCTCGGCGGCCCACAGGTCGACGTACTCCCGCTGGAGCGCGCGCACCCGCTCGCGGGCGTCGGCCGGCAGCGACTCCCAGTCGCGGTCCTGCACCACGATCAGCGCCCGGTGCCGAAGGGCGAAGTCGACGTGCCAGTCGACCAGTGCGGTGACCGCCGCCCCGGCGTCAGGGGCGGCCGCGACCCGGTCGCGTCCGACCTCGAGGAGCTCCGCGCTGATCGAGACGAGCATCGCGGCCAGCACCGAGTCCTTGGAGGGAAAGTGCTTGTAGAGCGCCGGCCCGGACATCCCACAGGCCGCGCCGAGCTCGGCGACCGAGACCCCGTGGAAGCCGCGGGCCGCGAAGAGCTCGGCGGCCGTGGCGAGGATCTGGTCCCGCCGGGAGGCGGGCGCCCTCGCGGGCTCGGCCGGCGCTTCGCTGGTCACCGGTCAAGGTTAGCAACCGTTAACCCGTCCTCGTCGTTCGCGAGCGGCTCGTTGTCGTCGACGAACGGCCGGTAGCCGTTGCCGGGCAGGGCGGCCAGCGCCGCGGCCGCGCCGACCAGGCAGAGCAGGCCGATCACCAGGCAGCTGGCGTGCAGGCCCGCCAGGAAGGCCGTGTCGGTCGCGGACGTCAGCCCGGGCATCCGCGCTCCGAGGGAGTCGGCCACCCCGACCGAGTCCTGGGCGCGACCCAGCACCTCGGGGGCGAGCCGACCGTCCAGCTCCGAGGCGAGGCGAGCGGCGTAGATCGAGGAGAACAGCGAGCCGATGACGGCGACCCCCAGGGTGCCGCCGAGCTCCCGGGTGGCGTCGTTGACCGCGGACCCGACCCCGGCGCGGGACGGCGGCAGCACCTGCAGGATCGACTCGGTGGCGGGCGTGGTGATCAGGCCCAGGCCGGTGCCCATGAGCAGCATCTGCGGCACGATCACCGAGGCGTATGACGACCCGACCTCGATGTCGGTGATCCACAGGAACGCCGAGCCCAGCAGGGTCATGCCGACCGCGACGACCAGCTTGGTGCCGATGCGGGGCGCCAGCAGCCCGCCGATGATCGAGGCGCCGGCCAGGCTGATCGCGACCGGCAGGATCCGCAGCCCGGTGCCCAGGGCGTCGTAGTCCCGGACGAACTGGAAGAACTGGGTGATCAGGAAGATGAACCCGAAGAGGGCGAAGAAGCTGATCGTGACGGCGCCGCTGGCCGCGCTGAAACGGCGGTCGCGGAACAGCGAGATGTCGAGCATGGGGTGCGGCACCCGCTGCTCGATGCGCACGAACGCGACGAGGAGCAGGGCCGCTGCGGCGAATCCCGCCAGGGTCGCCGAGCCCAGCCAGCCGCGCTCGGGCGCCTCGATGATCGTGTAGGTCAGGGTGCCGAGCATCGCGACCGACGCGAGGAGTCCCGGACGGTCCAGCGCCGGCACGGACGGGTCCCGGGACTCCGGGACGAAGACGAGCGTCATCACCAGCGCGAGCAGGGCGACCGGCACGAGCGCGAGGAAGACGCTGCCCCAGTAGAAGTGCTGCAGCAGCCAGCCGCCCGCCACCGGACCGGCGGCCACGCCGACGCCGACCGCGGCGCCCCACATGCCGAGCGCGGCCGCGCGCTCGCGGCGGTCGGGGAAGGCGTTGGAGATCACCGAGAGCGTCGTCGGGAAGATCAGGGCGGCGAAGACCCCCATCACCACCCGCACGGCGACGAGCGCACCGGCGCTGTCGACGTACGCCGCCACCACGCTGCTGGCGGCGAAGCCGAGCAGGCCCACGACCAGCGCCGGCCGGCGGCCCCAGCGGTCGGACAGGCTGCCCGCGGCCAGCACGAGGGCCGCGAACGCCAGGTTGTAGCCGTCGACGATCCACAGCAGGTCCCGCGTCCCGGCCTCGAGGTCCGTCGACAGGCTCGGCAGCGCGACGTTCACGATCGTGGTGTCGAGGTTGATCGCGAGCACCGACAGGCAGACGGTGAGCAGCACGGCGTACCGACGGGTCATCGGGAGCTCCTGGATCAGCGGGGACCGCATGTGGACGGCGTCAACATTAGTGAAACAGCGCGAGTTACCATTGTCAACATGATGTCCTCGAACCGGCTCGCCGCAACCGCGTGACCACGCCCTACCACCACGGAAACCTGCGCTCGGCCCTCGTGGACGCCGGGCTCGAGCTGGCCCGCGCCAAGGGGCCGGACGGGGTGGTGCTGCGCGAGGTCGCCCGCCGGGTGGGGGTCTCCCACAATGCGGCCTACCGGCACTTCGCGGACCGGGACGAACTGCTGCTCGAGATCGCGGACCGCGGGATGACCGAGCTGTCCCGGGCGATGCAGGCCCGCCTGGACGCCCTTCCGGACGAGCTCGACGCCGTGTCGCGGGCGCGGCGCCGGCTGCAGGAGGTCGGCCGGGGGTACGTGGACTTCGCCCTGGCCGAGGAAGGCCTCTTCGCGGCCGCCTTCTCGTGCTTCGCCGAGAAGGTCGCCGACGGGAGCGACCCCGAGTCGGGCCCCTACGAGCTCTTGACTGCGGCGCTCGACGACCTGGTCGAGGTCGGCTACCTCGACACCTCTCGACGTCCCGGTGCCGAGGTGGCCTGCTGGGCGGCGGTCCACGGGTTCTCGCTGCTGCACCTGGAGGGCCCGCTGCGGGTCGTGGCTCCCGCGGACCGGGAAGCGGCCCTGACCGGCCTGCTCGACACCATGGACCGCGGCCTGGGCCGCCCCGTTCGCTGAGCTGGGCTCGCCGACTCAAGGCGCGGGAGGCCCCACTCGGCAGGCGCGGCGGCGGACCCGCTGGACCGCTTGGTTAACGATCGCTAACCTAACCGGGTGGCCTCCGAACTCCGATCCCTCGTCGACGAGCTCCGCGAGCGGCTGGCGGTGGCCCGCCAGGGCGGTGGCGAGGCCGCCCGACGCAAGCACACCGACCGCGGCAAGCTGCTCGTCCGCGACCGCGTGGACCGGCTGCTCGACCCGGGTAGCCCGTTCCTCGAGCTGAGCCCGCTGGCCGCGACCGGCATGTACGCCGGGTCGAGGAGTGAGCTTGCGAGCCCCGCCGCCGCCCGGCGAGATCAGGCATTCGACGACGCCGTCCCCTCGGCGGGCATCGTCACCGGGATCGGCCGGATCAGCGGCCGCGAGTGCGTGGTGGTCGCCAACGACGCGACGGTCAAGGGCGGCACCTACTACCCGATCACCGTCAAGAAGCACCTGCGCGCGCAGGCCGTCGCGTCCGACAACCGGCTGCCCTGCGTCTACCTCGTGGACTCCGGCGGCGCGTTCCTGCCGATGCAGGACGAGGTGTTCCCCGACCGCGAGCACTTCGGCCGGATCTTCTTCAACCAGGCCAACCTCTCGGCGAACGGGATCCCGCAGATCGCCAGCGTGATGGGTTCGTGCACCGCCGGCGGCGCCTACGTCCCCGCGATGTCCGACGAGACCGTGATCGTCCGGAACCAGGGCACGATCTTCCTCGGCGGACCGCCGCTCGTGAAGGCCGCCACCGGCGAGGTCGTGACCGCCGAGGAGCTCGGCGGCGGCGACGTCCACGCCCGCACATCCGGCGTCGTCGACCACCTCGCCGAGGACGACGCCCACGCGCTGGCGATCGTGCGCAGCATCGTGGACACGTTCGAGCGGCGAGCTCCCGGCTCGCTCGAGGTGCACCAGGTCGAGGAGCCACACGAGGACCCGGCCACGCTGTACGACGTGGTGCCCGCCGACACGCGCACGCCGTACGACGTCCGCGAGGTCATCCGGCGCATCGTCGACGGCAGCCGGATGCACGAGTTCAAGAAGCTGTACGCCGAGACGCTGGTCTGCGGCTTCGCCCGGATCCACGGCTACCCGGTCGGCATCCTCGCCAACAACGGCATCCTGTTCAGCGAGTCGGCGCTCAAGGGCGCCCACTTCATCGAGCTGTGCAACCAGC
>JAOPXC010000028.1 GCA_025965335.1 Nocardioides sp.
ACGTGCTGCGGCTGAGCGAGCTGGCTGCCACCGTGAAGACGAGGAAGAACGTCCCGATCAGCTCGACGGCGTACTTCCGGGTTGCTTCCCCCCGGTGGTGCTCAGCCACCCCTGCCGATTCTGGTTCTCTTGTGACGACGTCCGCCATTCGCTTTCTCCTTGCTCCAGAAGCCCGGAGGCGGCCTGACCACGCCGGGACCAGCCACCGCGGCTCATGCGGCGCAGACCGGCTTCTCTACCCCTGGCTCGAGTTTCCTCTGACGCACTCAACGATTCCGCGCATGTGGCTCCGCGGTCATCGCGGCCAGCGGCCATTGATCCGTCCGGCTAGCCGGTAGTGGGGGTGGCCGGTAGTGGGGTTGGCCGGTAGTGGGGTTGGCCGCCTGCCGGCCAGACCGGGCCCCGCCGACGCGCGATCTGAGCGAAGGTCGCGCCGGACTTCATGCGGGCCTTTTCGCCGAGCTCGTCGGCACCGGACTGCTGGTCCTCTTCGGCGCCGGCTCGCCGCCCCTACCGTCGGGCATGGGCGCCTCGACTACGCCGGACTGGGCATCATCGCCCTGGCCTTCGGCTTGGTGGTCGCACTGGACATCTACGCGTCGGCACGACGTCCGGTGCGCACATCAATCCGGCCGTGACCGTCACCCTGGCGACGGCGCGGCGCTTCCGCTGGGCCGAGGTCGCGCCGTACGTGGTCGCGCAACTGCTCGGTGCCTTCGTCGGTGCCCTGCTCATCGTGGCGTACGTCGGCAGCCGGGCCACCGACTTCGGCAGCGGCGTCAACGATCTGCAGGGCATCGTCGCGGAGGCGGGCGGGTGCGTTGGGAGCCGCACTTCGAGCCGTCGCGCCACCGGTCCCAGGCCGAGCGGACCAGGCAGGGCGTCCCGCTTCGCGGGAGATAGCGTCTGACCCGCGTTCCCGCTGGTCAGACGCCTGTTCGGTACGGCATCAGGGACTCGAACCCCGAACCCGCTGATTAAGAGTCAGCTGCTCTGCCAATTGAGCTAATGCCGCGCGCCGTGAAGCGACCTGAAGACTACCAGCGGGGGGCCGCCCGGAAAAATCGGGATTGTCTCGACGAGCTCGACCACCATCGGGTTCAGAGGGACTCGAGCACCGCCTGGGCGGCGTTGTGGCCGCCGATGCCGGAGACGGCGCCGCCGCGGCGGGCGCCGGCGCCGCAGATGAGGACCGAGGGTACGTCGGTCTGGACGCCCCACCGCTGGGCCGGGGTCTCCAGGCGGGCCCGGTTGGGGGCCCACGGCCAGTCGAGGTCGCCGTGGAAGATGTGGCCGCCCGGCATCGCCAGGTCGGCCTCGATGTCCTGCGGGATCTTGGCCTCGATGCAGGGGTTGCCGGCACCGTCGCGGGCCAGGCAGGTCTCGAGTGGTTCGACCAGGTGACTGTCGATCGAGGCGAGCGCCCGCGACACCGCGAGCGCCTTGGCACCGACCGGGTCCGCGTCGAACAGCGTGGCCGGCGTGTGCAGCCCGAAGTAGGTCAGCGTGTGCGTCCCCTCGGGAGACTCGCCCAGGATCGACGGGTCGGTCAGCGAGTGGCAGTAGACCTCGCCCGGCAGGACCGAGGGCACCGAGCCGCTGGCGGCCTCGGCGTACGCCGCCTCGAGCTGGCTGTAGTCCTCGTCGAGGTGCAGGGTGCCCGCGAAGGCGACCGACGGGTCCACGCCGGACCTCAGCCGGGGCAGCCGGTCCAGCAGGAAGTTGATCTTGAGCTGCGCGCCAACCGGCTTGGTCGCCGGGTCCTCGGGCTCGCCGAGCAGGATCCGCAGCACCCAGGGGGCCACGTTCGAGAGGACGAACCGGGCGCCGACGGTGCGGTTGGAGCCGCCGTCGTCCCAGGTGACCTCGGCTCCATCCCCGGACGCTCGGACGGCGCTGACGCCGGCCGACGTGATGACCTCCGCGCCGGCGGAGACAGCGGCCTTCGCCAGCGCGTCGGTCACGGCGCCCATCCCACCGATCGGCACCCGCCACTCGCCCGTCCCGTTGCCGATCAGGTGGTAGAGGAAGCACCGGTTCTGCACGAGTGACTCGTCGCGCAGGGACGCGAACGTGCCGATCAGCGCGTCGGTGGCGACGACGCCCCGCACCGTGTCGTCGGTGAACCGCGCCTCGATCGCCTCGCCCAGCGGGCGCTCAACGAAGTCCCGCCAGGTGCCGGCATCGACCTGATCGCGGATCGAGCGTTCGACCGGCAACGGCGACAGCAGCGTCGGCGCCACGACCTGGGCCAGGTCGGCGGTGTCGGCGTAGAACTTGCGCCACGCGTCGTACTCCGTGGGGCCGCCGGTCAGGCCCTCGAACGAACGCCGCGTGGCCTCGCCCTCGGGGCGCTCGACGAGCAGGCCGCCCGGCTTCCCGTCGCGGAGGACCGGGGTGTACGACGACGTGGATCTGGAGGCGAGGGCGATGTCGAGGCCGAGGTCGTCTACGAGCCGCGTCGGCAGCAGCGAGACCAGATAGGAGTAGCGCGACAGCCTCGCCTGCCGACCCGCGAACGCGGTCGCGGACACGGCCGCTCCGCCGGTGTGGTCGAGGCGCTCGAGGACGAGGACGGACAGCCCGGCCCGGGCGAGGTACGCCGCCGAGACCAGTCCATTGTGTCCGCCACCGACGACCACCACGTCGTACTGATTCTTCGCCGAGGTCATCGAATCAACCTAGAGCACGGTCCGTGACGGCCAGGACATCTGCCGACCGAGTGTTCGGACCATCGGCGCTGCTCATGGCGCCGGGACGCGGATGCTGTTTGGATCTGCGCGGGGGGCGGGCGATGCGAAGAAGGGCAGCAGTGTCGAAATCGTGGTGGATGATCCCCGCGGTGGCGCTGGTCATGATCGTGACCGGCTTCATGGCGGTCGAAGCCGCGCCCGCGGGTGGTCGGTCGACGGGGATGTGGCCGGTGGGCCTCGCGACCGGTTGCCTGCTCCTGGCTCGGCCGAGGCGGGCGCCGCTCCTGCTCGGGCTCGTCTTCGCGGTCGCCCTGCTGACGATCTGGGCCGGGGGGCGACCGTTCGACGTGTCCGTCGGGTACGCCGTCGGCACGACGCTCGGCACCGCCGTCGTGTGGCGGCTGCTGACCGGGGGGCTCCCGGGGGCACCCGGCCTGCGGACCGACGCCGACCTGCGCCGCTACTTCCTCGCCACCGGGGCCGGATCGGCCGTCGGGGCGCTCGTCGCCTTCCTCACCTCGCAGGCCACCGGATGGGGGAGCGCGCCACTGGTGGCGCTGGCCATCGGGAGCGCGCACCTGGCCTCGCAGCTCACGCTGGTCCCGTTCTTCTCGAGGCTTCCCGACCACGGCTCGATCTCCTCGCCCGGGGAGCGGGCGTTGCAGTGGCTCACGATCCTCACCGTCACGCCGCTGGTCTTCCTGCCAGACTACTTCCCTTCGCTGGTCTTCCTCGTGATCCCGCTGCTTGCCTGGGGAGCGCTACGGATCAGCCCGTTCGAGGCCTTGGCCCAGATGGTCGCCCTGCTCGGGTTCGCCGTCAGCATGACGACCATCGGGAGCGGGCCGTTTGCCCGCGTGCCCGCCCAGTACGGACTTCCGCCGGACTCCCGGGGCATCATGCTCGCGGGGTTCGCGATCACCTGCGCGCTGATCGTCGTTCCGCTCCTGGTGCGGGTCGGCGTGCACATCGCGATCGCCCGCCAGGCTGCGGCCGATCGGGACAAGATCCAGAACATCGTGAACTCGGCAGGCGGGGTCGCGATCATCGGCACCGACGAGACCGGCCGCATCACGCTGTTCAACCCCGGCGCCGAGAACCTGCTCGGCTACGAGAGCGTTCAGGTGCTGGGCCGCTCCACAGCCATGTTCCACACCCCGGACGCCGTGGCCGAGAAGGCGCTCGAGCTCGGCGTGAGCAACCACTTCATCCAGGTCGCCCTGGCGATGACCGAGCCCTCGGCCGCCGGCACCCACATGCGCTTCCTCCGCAAGGACGGGGTCGAACGGACCCATCAGATGACGCTCACCCAGCTTGTCGACGACCGGGGTCACACCACCGGCTACGTCAGCACCTCCGAGGACGTCACCGACCGCGTCGACGCCCAGACCGCACTCGAGGACGCGCTCCACGCGGAGCGTCAGGCCGTTGAGCGTCTGCGGGACGTGGACGCGGTCAAGGAAGCCTTCGTGTCGAGCGTCAGCCATGAGCTGCGCACCCCGATCACCAGCATCCTGGGCTACCTCGAGATGCTGGAGGACGGTGAGTACGGCGACCTCAACGACGCGCAAGGTGACGCCGTGCGACGGGTCGCGACCAACAGCAGCCGCCTGCTCTCCCTCATCGACGACCTGCTCACGCTCTCGCGGATCCACGAGGACGGACTCGCGATGATCGACCGGGTCTTCGACCTCCGAGCCGCCGTCACCGCGGGGTACGAGGTGGTGGCGCCGGCGTGGTCGGCGCGCCAGCTCGACGTTCGCATCGGCCTGCCCGGCGAGCCGGTCCCCTTCGTGGGCGACCGCGAGATGATCGAGCGGGTCGTGGTCAACCTGCTGAGCAACGCCGTCAAGTTCACGAGCGACGGAGGATCGGTCCGGGTCCTGCTGCGACTGGAGGGCGCGGACGCGGTGATCACCGTGCGCGACACGGGCATGGGCATCCCCGAGCAGGAGCAGGACCAGCTGTTCACCCGCTTCTTCCGGTCCACGCTCGCGCAGCGCCGGGCGATCCAGGGCTCCGGCCTGGGTCTGTCGATCGCCAAGGCGATCGTGGAGAAGCACGGCGGCACGATCACGGTGCTCTCCGCCACCGACCGGGGCACGACGTTCGACGTACGCGTCCCCGTCGTCACGTGACGACCGGAATATCCAACATTCAACTACCGTTGGGCCAGGTGACCTGAAGGAGGTGGGCACGATGCCCGCAATCACCGTGAACGACCTGACCGTTCTGGATCGCCTCCGCGAGCCCGGCCTGGGCGACCAGCCGCGACCCGTGTGGGAGATCAGCACCGCCCCGAGCGGCTTCGAGGGGGAGGGATTCCCGGTACGGCGTGCGTTCGCGGGCATCGACCTCGCGCACCTCGACCCGTTCGTCATGATGGACCAGATGGGCGAGGTGGAGTACGCCCCGGGCGAGCCGAAGGGCACCGCCTGGCACCCCCACCGCGGCTTCG
>JAOPXC010000066.1 GCA_025965335.1 Nocardioides sp.
TCTGGTTCGACGACTGCTGCGGGGCGTTGTTGGTGTTGGCCTGGGCGGTCATGACACCGCCGATGCCAACGGTGCCGATGACGGCCGTGGAGGCAATCAGAGCCAGGTTGCGCCTGACGTTTCGCATTGTCTGCTCCCTTCGTCGACCGCACGTTGCGGACTGACATGATCAGCCTGCGTCGGAGCCCCTGTGAGGACGCTGAGGCCGGCTGAGAGGGCCACAGCGGGCGCGGCCCCGCCCGGTCCCACGAATCCGACCTTCACAGCGCCGTCTCAGGGCTCGCGGAGCAGCATTGGGCGGGAGCGTTCCGAGAAAAGGGGTTTGCGCATGCGCGTGCTGCTGGTGGAGGACGAGGTCCGGCTGGCCGAGACCGTTCGACGTGGGCTGGTGGCAGAGGGCTTTGTCGTGGACATCGCTCACGACGGCGTGGCGGGTCTGCATGCCGCCGAGGATGCGCCGTACGACGTCGTCGTGCTCGACATCATGCTTCCCAAGCTCAACGGTTACGACGTGTGTCGACGCCTGCGTGAGGCGAACAACTGGACCCCCGTCCTGATGCTGACCGCGAAGGACGGCGAGTACGACCAGGTCGACGCGTTCGACCTCGGAGCCGACGACTACCTCACCAAGCCTTTCTCGTTCGTGGTTCTCGTGGCGCGGCTGCGCTCGCTCATCCGTCGAGGTGCCCCGGAACGCCCCACCTCGCTGGCAGCCGGAGACCTGACGCTGGACCCGCGCACCCGATCCGTGCAGCGGGCAGGCGTCGACATCTCGCTGACCCCGCGGGAGTTCGGGCTGCTGCACTTCCTGATGCGACACCGCGGGGACGTCGTGTCGAAGACGGAGATCCTGCAGAGTGTCTGGGACATGAACTACGACGGGGACGACAACGTGGTCGAGGTCTACGTCGGCTACCTGAGGCGCAAGATCGACCAGCCGTTCGGCCGCAAGGCCATCGAAACCGTGCGCGGCGCGGGCTACCGCCTCGAGGGAAGCGGTGGGTGAGCGTCGCCGTCGCCCACGAGTGGGCGGCGTACGCCTGCGCACGTCGGCCGCGGCCACCCTGGTCGTCGCGCTGGTGCTGGCGGCTGCGTCGATAGCCTTCGTGCTGCTCCAGCGCCAGCAGCTCGAGACTTCGTTGGAGAACGTCGCGCGACAGCAGGCCAGCGCCGTGGCCGCGCAGGTGGCCAAGGAGGGGGCAGCCGTCGACCTCGTCGGAGGCGGCGGCGACCAGTCCCTGATCCAGGTCGTCGACTCCAGCGGATCGGTGGTGGCGGCCAGCCCGTCGGTCGAAGGCGAGGCGCCCGTGGTGGCTCTGAGGCCGGCACCCGGCGAGGTCACCGCCGTCAGCAGCGATCGGTTGCCGATCGGCGAGGGTGCGAAGTTTGTGGTGGTCGCTCGGGGAGTCACCGGCCCGGACGGACCGATGGTGGTGCTTGCGGCCCAGAGCCTGGAGACCGTCCAGCAGTCGACCTCCGTGGTGGGTCGGCTGTTGGCCATCGGCTACCCGCTGGTACTGCTGGCCGTGGGGCTCACGTCGTACTGGTTGACCGGCCGGGCGCTCGCCCCGGTCGAGGCCATCCGGCGGCGGGTCGCGACGATCGACGGCACGTCCGCACTGTCGGCGCGAGTCCCGGTGCCGCCCGGTGGCGACGAGATCGCCCGGCTCGCCCAGACGATGAACTCGATGCTCACCCGCCTGCAGACCGGGTCGGAGGCGCAACAACGATTCGTCGGCGACGCCTCCCATGAGCTGAGGAGTCCGCTCGCCACGATCCGCGCCGCTCACGAGATCCAGAGCCTGCACCCGGAGTCGACCGACTGGCCATCGGTGTCCGCCGAAGTCCTGTCGGAGCTGGACCGGGTCGACCGACTCGTGGCCGACCTGCTGCTGCTCGCCCGCTCCGACGAGCACGGACTGGCGCTCCAGCTGAGGGAAGTGGACCTCGACGACCTGGTCAGATCCGAAGGAGCGCGGCTGCAACGAGCGGGCGTCCACGACGTCGTCGTCAGCGCACCTCCCGTCCGAGTCCTCGGCGACCCTCACCATCTGGCCCGCGCACTGCGCAACCTCACCGACAACGCGAAGCGGCACGCCCACCGGCGGGTGGAGCTACGACTGGATGCGAACGCCACGACCGCATGGATCGACGTGGTGGACGACGGGCCCGGCGTACCCCAGGACGAGCGCGAGCGCATCTTCGAACGGTTCGTCCGGCTGGACCAGAGTCGGGCCAGGGACAGCGGGGGCACCGGGCTCGGGCTGCCGATCGCCCGACAGGTCGCCCGCGCCCACGGCGGCGACCTGGTGGTGACCGACGATGCTGCCGGCGCACGCTTCACCCTCTCGATTCCACGGGTCCGTCCGGACTCCTGGGACCGCTCGTGACCGCTCACCTCGTGGGCTGACTCCCCGTCGCCCTACTCGTCACGGAGGAGCTCGGTGGGCTCGAGACGGCTGACCAGCCGGGAGGCCGCGACGGCGGAGACCACCGTGGCCACGAAGACGAGCACGATCGGCAATACCGCCTCTCGTAGCGGCAATGCGTAGCCGGGCGTGAGCACCCGGGCGCCCACCTCGGTGGTCCCGCCACGGACCCACTGCATCCCGGGCTTCAGCGGGTGGTACGGATTCGTGTCACGGGTCGGGTCGACGAAGTTGGCGGAGTCGAACTTGACCTTGGTGCCCTCGTTGTTGGGATCCGTGGCCGGCCCCTTCGTCCCGGAGGACCCACCACACGCGGCGGCGAGACCCAGCAGCGCCGCGACGCAGAGCAGCGCTAGCGGCCGGTGGCACCCTGATCCCGATGAGGCACTCATGATGGCCTTCCTGGACGCCGGACCGTCCCGGCGAGGTCGACGCATCGGCTCTCGAAGGCGCCCAACTCACGGAAGAGACGCTGTCACGCCCCTGCTGAAAGTCGGCTGAAGGCGGCGCCGAGGGCTCAGGCCGTGGCGACACCCAGGCTGTCCGCGGCCATCACCTTGGGCGCACGCTCCTCGTAGAAGACGTCGAGCTCCCTGATCGTGAATCCCGACCCTTCCACCAGGTCCGCGATCTCCCGGGTTAGGTGGCAGCCGCCGAAGACGCGCTTCTGCATCGGCTCGAGCCGATGCTGCCAGCGCGCCACCGACTCGTCCGGCGCGAGGCCGTGCTCGACGAAGTGCAGGGTGCCGCCGGGGCGAAGCACGCGGC
>JAOPXC010000074.1 GCA_025965335.1 Nocardioides sp.
GACCACGAGATCGAGATCGGGCCGCCGTTGTTGAATCCGGCTCCGAAGTTCGTGAAGCATCCGGCAAGGATCGAGATGATCGAGAACGAGATGGCGAAGTTGGAGAACCCGGACCAGCTTCGATTCAGGTCCTGGGAATATCCGAGCTTGGCCAGGTGCTTCTCGTCGTCGGTCAACTCGGGGACGAGGTCCCCGGCAATCGGTTCGTGGGCTTCAGGCATGTGGCACACCTTCCGGGTCAATCGTGAACTCGTGAAGTGGACGCTAGACCTGCTTGTGCGGGGGTGTAAACAGGGAACCGACAATTGGTATGAACTCAGACCTTTGACCAAGGGTGTCGGTTGACGCCGCCCGCACCCGGAACGAGGATGCTCGCATGCCCGCCGCCCCCGCCCGCCCGCTGCCCGGGTTGGACCTCCAGGGGACCGTGTTGCGCCCGGTGCGTGGCCACCACGCCTTCGAGGCCTGCGTGGAGCAGCTCGCCACGGCCATCCGGTTGGGCGTCTACCCACTGGGGTCGACCCTTCCGAGCGAGCGTGACCTGGCGGAGCGGCTCCACCTGTCCCGGGCCACGCTTCGCGAGGCGATGGCGGCACTGCGCCAGGCCGGACTCGTCGAGACCACTCGTGGCCGGGGCGGCGGGACCGTCGTCACCCTGAAGCCGCGCACCCCCTCGGCCCGGGCGGCCGCTCGCACGTCCCCGGCCACGCGCGAGGACTGGCTGGACTCCCTCTGCTTCCGCCGGATCGTCGAGCCCGGTGCCGTGCAGCTCGCCGCCCAGATGGACCTGTCCGAGGAGGCTCGGGCGCAGCTGGAGCGGGCCCACGACGAGGTCGCCTCCGCCGACCGGTCCGCCGACCACCGGCAGGCGGACTCCCGGTTCCACCTCACGCTGGCGGCGCTCACCGGGTCGCCGCGGGTGATCGAGGCCGTGACGACCGTGCAGGGGACGCTGCACGAGATGCTGCTCGCGATCCCGGTGCTCGACGCCAACATCGCCCACTCCGACCGCCAGCACGCGGCCGTGGTGCGGGCGGTCCTGGCCGGCAAGCCCGACCGGGCCCGGCGCGCGATGGAGGAACACTGCGACGACACGGCCGCGCTCCTGCGCGGCCTGCTCACCTGACCCCGACCACGCAAGGAGATGCCCGTGGGAATGCGCAACGATCGGCACCTGTCGATGGAGCACCTCCTCGCCAAGATCGGTGAGGGTCAGTTCGACACCGTGATCGTCGCGTTCACCGACATGCAGGGGCGACTGCAGGGCAAGCGCCTGCACGCCCGCTACTTCGCCGAGCACGTGGTGGGCCACGGCACCGAGGGCTGCAACTACCTGCTGGCCGTGGACGTCGACATGAACACCGTGGGCGGCTACGCCATCTCCTCGTGGGAGAAGGGCTACGGGGACATGGAGTTCGTCCTGGACGAGCAGACGGTCCGACGGCTGACGCACCTCCCGGCGACCGCGATGGTGCAGTGCGACCTGGTGTGGCCCGACCACTCCCCCGTCGTCCAGTCGCCGCGGGCGATCCTCAGGGCGCAGCTCGACCGGTGCGCCGCGAAGGGGTGGACCGCGCTCTCCGGGACCGAGCTCGAGTTCATCGCGTTCGACACGACGTACGAACAGGCCTGGCGCGACAACTACCGCGACCTGGAGCCGGTCAACCAGTACAACGTCGACTACTCCATCCTCGGCACCACCCGGGTCGAGCCGCTCCTCCGCGCCATCCGCAACCACATGTACGCCGCCGGCATGGACGTCGAGGGCGCCAAGGGCGAGTGCAACTTCGGCCAGCACGAGATCGGCTTCCTCTACGCGGAGACGATGACGACCGCGGACAACCACGCGGTCTACAAGACGGCCGCCAAGGAGATCGCCGCCCAGCAGGGCAAGGCCGTCACGTTCATGGCGAAGTACAACCAGCGCGAGGGCAACTCCTGCCACATCCACCTGTCGCTGCGAGGCGTGGACGGCGAACTCGTGTTCTGGGATGCCGACAAGGGCGAGCGGACGGCGCTCTACGACCACTTCGTGGCCGGGGTGCTCGCGACCATTGCCGACTTCACGCTGCTCTACGCACCGAACATCAACTCCTACAAACGCTTCGCCGAGGGGTCGTTCGCGCCGAACACGATTGCGTGGGGCCTCGACAACCGCACCTGCGCGATCCGCCTGGTGGGCCGCGGCGCCGGCGCCCGCATGGAGAACCGGGTCCCCGGCGGAGACGTGAACCCGTACCTCGCCCTGGCCGCCATGCTCGCCGGTGGCCTGCACGGCATCGAGAACGAGCTCCCGCTCGGGGACGAGCTGGTCGGCAACGCCTACAGCTCGGGCCTCCCGAAGGTGCCCAGCACCATGCCGGAGGCGCGGGAGCGGTTCGCGAGCTCCGCGATCGCCCGCGCGGCCCTCGGCGACGAGGTCGTCGACCACTACGTGAACATGGCCGACGTGGAGCTCGCCGCGTACAACACCGCCGTCACCGACTGGGAGCTGCGCCGCGGCTTCGAGCGACTCTGAAAGGAACCATGAGCGACACCTACACGGTCATCAACCCGGCCACCGCACAGCCGGTGACCGACGTGCACCTCGCCTCGTTGGCCGAGGCCGACGCGGCGATCGAGGCCGCGCACGAGGCGTTTGCCGCCTGGCGTGCCGTCTCGCCGGGCGATCGCGCTGCCCTCCTGCGCCGCTTCGCGGCGGTGGTCGACGACCACATCGAGGAGCTGGCGGAGCTCGAGGTGCGCAACGCCGGGCACACCCGGGGAAATGCCCGCTGGGAGGCGGGCAACGTCAGGGACTGCCTGAACTACTACGCGGGGGCCCCGGAACGCATGTCCGGGCGGCAGATCCCCGTCGCCGGCGGCGTCGACCTGACGTTCCACGAGCCGCTCGGCGTGGTCGGCATCATCGTGCCGTGGAACTTCCCGATGCCGATCGCCGGCTGGGGCTTCGCACCGGCCCTGGCCGCCGGGAACACGGTCGTGCTGAAGCCGGCCGAGCTCACACCGCTGACGGCCATCCGCCTCGGCGAGCTGGCCCTCGCCGCCGGGCTCCCCGAACACGTCCTCACGGTGATCCCCGGCAAGGGCTCCGTCGTGGGTGAGCGCTTCGTGACGCACCCACTGGTGCGCAAGGTCTGCTTCACGGGCTCGACCGAGGTCGGCAAGTTGATCATGGCCGGCTGCGCGGACCAGGTGAAGCGGGTGACCCTGGAGCTCGGCGGCAAGAGCGCCAACATCGTGTTCGCAGATGCCGACATCGCCGCGGCGGCTGCCAGTGCGCCGTCGGCGGTCTTCGACAACGCCGGCCAGGACTGCTGCGCCCGGTCGCGGATCCTGGTCGAACGCTCGGCGTACGACGAGTTCGTCTCGCGGCTGGAACCGGCCGTCACCGGGATGCGCGTGCTCGACCCGACCGACGAGAGCAGCGAGATGGGCCCGCTGATCTCGGCCGGGCAGCAGCGCACGGTTCAGGGCTACCTGGACGAGGTCGAGGTCGCGTTCGCTGGCTCGGCGCCCGGTGGGGACGGCTTCTGGGTGCCGCCCAGCGTCGTGACCACGGACGACCCGGCGGCGCGGATCTGGCGCGAGGAGGTGTTCGGACCGGTCGTGGCCGTGATGCCCTTCGACGACGAGGCGCATGCCGTGGAGCTGGCGAACGACACGGAGTACGGCCTTTCCGGCTCCATCTTCACCCGCGACCTGGGCCGGGGGCTCCGCGTCGCCCGGGCCGTCGAGGCCGGCAACCTCAGCGTCAACTCGCACTCCTCGGTGCGCTACTGGACGCCGTTCGGTGGCTACAAGCAGTCCGGTCTCGGTCGCGAGCTCGGACCGGACGCACCACTGGCGTTCACCGAGGAGAAGAACGTCTTCATCGCCCATTAGCCAGTGGTCGCGACCCCGGGCACGTCACGGGGTTTCGACGACGCTCGCTGGCGCTCGCTGCTCCACCAACGGAGGAACAACATGGCAGGACGCATCCAGGACCGGGTCGCGGTCGTCACCGGCGGCTGTTCGGGCATCGGCCTGGCGACGGTCCAGCGGTTCGTCGAGGAGGGCGCCAGGGTAGTCATCGGCGACATCGACGACGGGCGTGGCACGGCGCTGGTCGAAGAGCTCGGCGGCACCGACATCGCGACCTACGTGCATGTCGACGTGACCAGCAAGGACGAGGTCGACGCCCTGTTCAAGACGGCCAAGGACACCTACGGCTCCGTCGACATCGCGTTCAACAACGCCGGCATCTCGCCGCCCGAGGACGACTCGATCCTCGACACGGACCTCGACGCCTGGCGCAGGGTCCAGGAGGTCAACCTGACGAGCGTCTACCTGTGCTGCAAGGCGGCGCTGCCGTACATGATCGAGCAGGGCAAGGGCTCGATCATCAACACGGCCTCCTTCGTCGCCGTGATGGGCGCGGCCACGTCGCAGATCTCCTACTCCGCGTCCAAGGGTGGCGTGCTGTCGATGTCCCGCGAGCTCGGTGTGCAGTTCGCCCGCCAGGGCGTCCGCGTGAACGCCCTCTGCCCCGGCCCGGTCAACACACCTCTGCTGCAGGAGCTGTTCGCCAAGGACGAGGAGCGGGCCGCGCGCCGGCTCGTGCACATCCCGATGGGCCGCTTCGGGGAGCCCTCGGAGATGGCGAGCGCGGTGCTGTTCCTGGCCTCCGACGACTCGTCGTTCATGACCGCCAGCACGTTCCTCGTCGACGGCGGCATCTCCGGCGCCTACGTCACCCCACTCTGAGATGACGACGCCGGTCATCGGGCTGACGACCTACCGCGAGGACGCGGCCTGGGGCGTGTGGGAGCAGCCTGCCGACCTGCTGCCGACGCAGTACGCCGCGGCCGTGGAGGCCACCGGCGGCCTACCGCTGCTGCTGCCCACCCTGGGCCAGCCCGGTGCTGCCGACACCGTGGTCTCACGGCTCGACGGGCTGGTCATCAGTGGTGGCGCCGACGTCGATCCGGGTCGGTACGGTGCGGAGCCGCACGAGCGGACCGCGGGCTGGCGCCCCGACCGCGACGCGTGGGAGCTCGCGCTCCTCGACGCGGCCGCGGCGGCGGGCCTGCCCGTGCTGGGCGTGTGCCGCGGCATGCAGCTCATGGCCGTGCACGCGGGCGGCGAGCTCGACCAGCACACCCCCGACCTCGTGGACCACGAGGAGCACAGCCCGGGGGGTGACGCGTTCGGCGCCGTCGCGGTGACCACGGTCGCCGGGACGGTTGTCTCCGGACTCGTCGGAGAGTCGGTCTCGGTCAACTGCCACCACCACCAGTCGGTGCGCTCGCACCCGGGGTTCGTGTCGGCCGCGCACGCCGCGGATGGCACGCTGGAGGCCATGGAGGCACCCGGGGGCCGGTTCTGCGTGGCGGTGCAGTGGCATCCCGAGACGGCCGCGGACGTGGGCCTGCTGGCCGGTCTGGTGCGCGCCGCGGCGGCGTACGCCCAGTCCCGCCGGTGAGCCGCGACCGGGTGCTGGTCAGCGCCCACCGCTGCGGCGCCGGCGGCGACCGGTCCCGCCCGGAGGGCCGGGAGGTGCTCGAGGCCACGCTGCGGCTCGACGTGGACTTCGTGGAGTTCGACCTGCGACGCCTCGCCGACGGCCGGTTCGTCGTGTTCCACGACCGGGAGATCGAGATCGACGGGGAGACCCGGCCGGTCGCCCGGCTCACCTGGGAGCAGTTCGAGGCGCACACCGACGGTGGTCTCGGCTACGAGGAGCTGCTCGCCAAGCTGGCCGCTGCCGGCAAGCGCGCGCACCTCGACGTCAAGTTCGCCCCCGACCGCCACCCGGACGGGACACCGTCGTACGCCCCGCACCTGACGGCCGCCGGCCTCGCCGTCGAGGCGCTCGGCGCGGCGGGTGTGGTGGTCACGACCGGCAACGACCTGCTGGCGCGGGCGCTCCGCGACTGGGCCGAGGAGCGCGGCCTCGAGCTGCTCGTCGGACTGTCACTGGGCCGCGACGTGGCCGGCCACACGTGGCTCGAGCGGGTGGGGATCCGGCGGTCCGAGCTGTTCCCGGAGCTGCGCTTCATCGAGTCGGGGGCCAACGTCGTCGTCGCGAACTACGCGCTGGCCTGGCTCGGTGTCGCCGCCTTCGCCCGGCGCCGAGGGCTGCGCCTGCTCGTGTGGACGGTGGATGCTCCCTGGGCGCTGCGGTGGTGGTTGCGCCCGGGACGTGCCTGGCTGGTGACGACCAACTACCCGGCCCGGGCCATCGAGATCCGGGACCGCTCCACTGCCAGAATGCGGCCATGACCCATGAGCCGACCACCGACGTCCTCGGCGCCCCGTACCTTGCCGAGACGCTGCAGCTGCCCGAGGACTCCGAGGGCGAGGTCGTCGCGACCCTGGTCAGCCGACGGGCCGACAAGCCGACCGGCAGGGCCGTCCTGCACGTCCACGGGTTCGCCGACTACTTCTTCCACACCGGGTACGCCGAGTGGTGGAACGAGCGCGGCTACGACTTCTACGCGCTCGACCTGCGCAAGTACGGCCGTTCGATCCGCCCGCACCAGACGCCGAACTACGTCGGCGACCTGCGGGAGTACTACGTCGAGTTGGACGAGGCCTGGTCACGGGTCACCGAGCGCGACGGACACGACCACGTCGTCACCTCCGCGCACTCCACCGGGGGGCTGACCCTGCCCCTGTGGGCGAACGCCCGGAAGCCGCCCCAGCTGGCCGGCATGGTCCTCAACTCGCCGTGGTTCGACATGCAGGGCGGCCCACTGATGCGGACCGCCGGAACCGTCGTGCTCAAGGAGTTCGGCCGCCGTCGTCCGATGCGCCCGATCCCGCGCAAGGTGTCGGGGTTCTACGGGCGCAGCCTGCACAGTGAGCACGAGGGCGAGTGGGACTTCGACCTCGCCTGGAAGCCCGTCGAGTCGTTCACGGTGCACGCCGGCTGGCTGCGCGCCATCCGCAACGGCCACGCCGAGCTCCACCGCGGCCTGGACGTCCCGTGCCCGGTCCTCGTGCTGTCGTCGGCCGCCAGCCACCGGCCGACCGCGATGGGCGACGAGGTGCACAGCTACGACCTCGTCCTCGACGTCCGGCAGATCCGCCGGTGGGCAACCTCGGTGGGGAGCCACGTCACCTATGTCGCGGTGGCCGGGGCCCGTCACGACGTGGTCCTGTCGCTGCCGGACCCGCGCGCCAGGGCCTACGGGGAGATCGATCGCTGGCGCTCGACGTACGTCGAGCAGGTTGCGACCGAGGATCGCTAGGGCTGGAAGGGCTCCCCGTCGAAGGTCTCGCGCACCACGAACTCCTCGACCGCACGCCGCTTCAGCTTCGTCACTTCGCGAACCGGCTTGCCGAGGGGCAGGACCGCGGCGACCGCGAACCGATCTGGGATGGCGAGGAGCTCCTTGACCGCTGGCTCCGCGGCGACCGCCATCGTGGTGATCGTGCCGCCGAAGCCCTCGTGGCGGGCGGCGAGCAGGATGTTCCAGGCCAGCGGGTAGACCGACGCGCCGCTGATCAGCCCCACGCGGTCGAGGTGCTGGTCCATGGCGGCCACCACGCCGAGGTCCACGCAGACGACGAGGACAGCCCCCGCGGTCAGGAGCGGCTCGGTGAACGAGGCCGGCACACTGCTCGCGGCTATCTCGTCGGGCGGGGGCCCGGGTGGCGCCAGGCTGTTCCAGGGCGCCTCGCCGGCGCGCGCCTGTGCCACGTAGCGGCGCACGGCCGGCAACGAGAGCTCGACCAGGGCGGCACGCGTCGCACGGTCGCGTACGACAATCACGCGGGCGCCCTGGCGGTTGCCGCCGCTCGGCGCGAACCGGGCGTTGTCCAGGATCGTGTGCAGGACCTCGTCGGGCAGTGGCTCGCCCGTGAACTCGCGTGCCGCCGGGGTCGTCCTCATCACGTCGTACAACTCCATGCCCCTAGCATCGCCTACATGAACTCCATGACCGGACTCTCCCTCGGCCGTATCGCGGTCGGGATCGCTGCCCTGGCCAAACCCGACCTGGTCGCCTCGACGATGGGGCAGTCGACCGCGTCGCCGCTGATGACCCAGTGGTTCGGGTCGCGGGAGATCGCGCTCGGCGCGGCCACGCTCCTCGCCAAGGGCTCGGCCCGTCGCAACCTCGGGGTCCTCGGCATGGCGGTCGACGCGGCGGACGCCGCCACGGCCTACGCCGGCATGCAGGCGGGTCACGTCAACAAGCAGATCGGGGGCGCCCTGGTCGCCGTCGCCGCCGGGGCGGTCTTCTCCGGGCTGCTCGGCCTGTTCACGCGGACGAAGCGGACGAGCAAGGCCAAGACCCAGGCCTGAGCCGCGCTCAGCTCACCCGGATCGCCACCAGGGCGACCACCCCGACGATCACGATGATCGCTCTCAGCGCCGTCTCGGGGAGCCGACGCCCGACCGACGCACCGAGCTGACCGCCGATGACCGACCCGACGCCGATGAGGGCAACGATCTTCCAGTCGACGTCGGCCACGAAGGCGAACAGCAGGCCCGCCACGGCGTTCACGTTCGCCGCGAGCACGTTCTTGACCGCGTTCAGGCGTTGCAGGGTCTCGTCGATCCCGATCCCCAGCGCGGCCATCAGCAGCACACCCTGGGCGGCGCCGAAGTAGCCGCCGTACACGCCGGTGAGCAGCACCGCCGGCCACACCCACCAGGCTCCGCGCCTCCGGCTCGCGGCGTCGTGCCGCAGCGCGACCCAGGCGGTGATGCGGGGCTGGAAGACCACGAGCGCCAAGCCCAGCAGGATCAGCACCGGGACGATCGTCGCGAACGCCGCGTCGGGCAGCACCAGCAGCAGGACGCCGCCGACCAGTCCCCCGATCAGCGAGGCGCTGACCAGGCGCAGGACCCGGGACCGCTGGCCGGCCAGCTCGCGGCGGTAGCCCACCGCCCCCGACACGCCGCCGGGCACCAACCCGATGTTGTTGGAGACGTTGGCGGTCACCGGAGGTACGCCGAACGCGAGAAGGGTCGGGAACGTGATCAGCGTTCCCGACCCCACCACGGTGTTGATGGTGCCGGCCGCGAGCCCCGCAAGGAAGATCGCGGCAGCCTCGATCGGTGTCACTGAGCCGGCGGTGCCCCCGGGTCGGCCGGCGGTGTTCCGGGCTCGGCGGGCGGGTCCGCGGCACGCTTGCTCGCGTTGGCCGCCTGGGCGGCCTCCGCGATCGCGGCCTGCACGGCCTCGTTGGCCTTGCTCAGCTCGGCATCGGCCAGCGCGCCGCTGCCCGCCAGCTTCGCCGGCTCCATGCTGCCCATGTCGACGCGGGTCTTCGGCCCGTCGACCTCCTGCGGGATGCCCTGCAGGTGGTTCATCGTCGAGCCCAGCCCCTCGAGGGCCTTGCCGATCTCGCTCGGGACGATCCAGAGCTTGTTGGCCCCGCCCTCGGCGATCTTCGGCATCATCTGGAGGTACTGGTAGGCCAGCAGGGACTGATCCGGGTTGCCGTCATGGATGGCCTGGAAGACGGTCTGGATGGCCTGTCCCTCACCCTGGGCCCGCAGGATCGCGGACTCGCGGTCGGCCTGGGCCCGCAGGATCTGCGACTCGCGGTCACCCTCGGCCATCAGGATGGACGACTGCTTCTGACCCTCGGCGGTGAGGATGGACGACTGACGGCCACCCTCGGCGGTGAGGATCGCGGCGCGCTTGTCGCGGTCGGCGCGCATCTGCTTCTCCATCGAGTCCTTGATGGACGGCGGCGGGTCGATGCCCTTGATCTCGACGCGGTTCACCCGGATGCCCCACTTGCCGGTCGCCTCGTCGAGGACGCCGCGCAGCCCGGTGTTGATCTCCTCGCGACTGGTCAGCGTCTGCTCGAGGTCCATGCCACCGACGATGTTGCGCAGCGTCGTCATCGTGAGCTGCTCGACGGCCTGGATGTAGTTGGCGATCTCGTACGTCGCCGCGATCGGGTCGGTGACCTGGAACCAGA
>JAOPXC010000266.1 GCA_025965335.1 Nocardioides sp.
CGTCGCGGCCTAGCCTGAGTGAGTGCTCGGGACCGAGTGGGGGGACCGCCCGTTGCTGCTGGCGGTCGACTCGGACGCCCAGCAGCTGCACCGGGTCGAGGGTGAGTTACAGCGTGCGTTCGGCAGCGACTACGGCGTCCGCGGGGAGTTGCGCTGCGCGGACGCGGTGACCGTTCTCCAGGGCGCCAGCGCCCGCGGTGAGCGGGTGGCGGCCGTCCTGGTCGACGAGAGCTTCCCCGACGACGAACGCGCACAACTCCTCGCCGCGGCGAGGACGCTCCACCCGGAGGCCCGCCGGGCCCTGCTGGTCCCCTGGGGCTCCTGGGCGGATCGGGCCACCGCCAGGCGGATTCTCCAGGGCGTGGCCGTGGGCGACATCGACTACTACGTCCTGAAGCCCTGGACCACCCGGGACGAGCTGTTCCACCGCACGATCGCGGAATTCGTCCAGGACTGGTCGCGCAACGAGCCGAACAGCTTTCGCGAAGTCGTGGTGGTCGCGGACCGCACCGCCGCGCGCGGGTTAGCCATCACCGACCTGCTCAGCCGCAATCGGATCCCGTACTCGTTTCGCGACCGCGAGTCCGCGCTGGGAAGCGACGTGTTCACCCGCTTCGGCCGTCCGGACAGCGAGGTCGTGGTCTGGATCCCGGCCCTTGGGGGCATCAGCCTGGTCGACCCGACGAACACGGAGATCGTCGAGGCCTGGGGTCTGTCCACGACCCTGCCCGAGGACGAACGTGACTACGACCTGCTCGTGGTCGGGGCCGGCCCGGGCGGGCTCGCGGCGGCGGTGTACGGCGCGTCCGAGGGCCTGCGCACGCTGGTGGTCGAGCGGGAGGCACTCGGCGGGCAGGCAGGAACCAGTTCCCTGATTCGCAACTACCTCGGTTTCTCCCGGGGGCTGAGCGGCTCCGAGCTCACTCAGCGTGGCTACCAGCAGGCATGGGTCTTCGGCGCGCGTTTCGTGGTGATGCGCGAGGTCAGCCGAATGAGTCGCGACGGGGACCGGTTCGTCGCGCACGTCACGGGTGTGGGCGACGTGACGGCGCGGTGCGTCGTGTTGTCGACCGGGGTCTCCTACCGGCGGTTGTCGGTCGCGAGCCTCGAGGGCCTCACGGGGCGGGGTGTGTACTACGGCGCCAACGTCTCGGCCGCCCACGCCCTCGCCGGCCTCTCGGCCGGCGTCGTGGGCGGCGGCAACTCCGCAGGCCAGGCGGTGCTGCACCTGGCGAGGTACTGCGAACGTGTGTACCTGGTCGTGCGTGGGCCCGAGCTCGGCCAGAGCATGTCTGCGTACCTGGTCGACGCCATCGCAGCCGAGCCGACCATCGAGGTCTGCACCGACAGCGAGGTCGACGACGGGGACGGCGAGGGGCGCCTGGAGCGGATGACGATCCGGCACCGGACGTCGGGTGAGCAGAGGGAGGTGCCGGTGAACGGACTGTTCGTCATGATCGGCGCCGAGCCGCGCACCGACTGGCTGCCTCCGGAGGTGCGGCGGGACCAGCGCGGGTTCGTCCTGACGGGTCAGGACGCCGCCCGCTCCGGGGCGTGGAGCCACCCCCGAGACCCCCAGCCCTACGAGACGACGATGCCCGGCGTCTTCGCCGTGGGCGACGTGCGCTGCGACTCGGTCAAACGCGTCGCCTCCGCAGTCGGCGAGGGCTCGGTCGTCGTCTCGCAGGTCCACACCTACCTCAGCACGCCACATGGCTGAGCCGGCCGTGCCAAGGCAGTCCGCGGTCCGCTTGGCCGCGGGAGCCTCGGCCTTGCTGCTGCCGCTGCTCGGCTTGGCCCTCCTCCTCACCCATCCGCACCTGGACATGTCCTGGGAGCGACACCCAGCGCACTTCTGGCTCGTCCTCGCCACCGCGGCGGTCGCCGCCGTGCTCGCCTACGCGACCGGTGAGGCGGCGATCCGGCGGGGTGACCCGCGGGTGCTCTACGTCTCCCTGGCATTCCTCGCCTCGGCGGGGTTCCTCGGGCTGCACGCGCTCGCGACTCCCGGCGTGCTGCTGAGCGCCAGCAACGCCGGCTTCCAGGTGGCCACACCCGTAGGCGTCGCCATCGGGTCCCTCTTCGCGGCGCTCTCGGCCGTGGACGTGTCGGAGGGCGGCGCCGCCCGACAGGTGCGGCTCGGCAGGCGCCTCCGGGTTGTCCTGCTGGTGGTCATGGTCGGGTGGGCCGTTTGGTCGCTGGCCGACCTGCCTCCGCTCAACCGCCCCCCCGGGGGCACGGAGGCGGTGCTCTCGATCCTTGCCTCGCCGGCCGTCGCCCTGTACCTGGCCAGTGCGGCGCGATACGGCCAGCTCTGGTGGCAACGTCCGTCCCTGGTCCTGCTGGCGATGCTGTCGGCCTTCGTCCTGCTCGCCGAGGCGATGGTGGCCATTGCCCTCGCGGACAACTGGCACCTGGCGTGGTGGGAGTGGCACGTGCTCCTCCTGGTCGCCTTCGCCCTGGTCGCCGTGGGCGCCAGGAACTCCTGGCACGAGGAGCGCTTCGCCGACCTGTACCTGCCGGCGACCAGCGCGGGGAACCGACAGATCAGTGTGCTCTTCGCCGACCTCCAGGGCTTCACGAGCTTCTCCGAGGCCCACCACCCCGACGAGGTCACCGCCATGCTGAACGAGTACTTTGCGGCCGCGGTGCCGGCCGTCGTGTCTCCCTACGGCGGTGATGTCGACAGGATCGTCGGCGACGCGCTCATGGTGACCTTCAACAAGCGCGGCGACCAGCCCGACCACGCCCGCCGGGCCGCCGGCGCCGGCCTCGCGCTCCAGGCGGCATCCGCGGGCGTCGCTCGCGAGCATCCCGACTGGCCGCGGTTCCGGGTCGGCATCAACTCCGGGCCGGTCTCGGTCAGCCTGCTCGGGACCGCGGGCGGACGCACTCACACGATCATCGGCGACACCGTCAACACCGCCTCACGGATCGAGGGCAGGGCTCCTGTCGGCGGCGTGGCCATCGGGTCCGCCACGAAGGCGCTGGTCCCCGAGGCGACGACCTCACCCCTCGGACCGCTGGAGCTCAAGGGGAAGAGCCAGCCCGTCGAGGCGCACCTGCTGATCGCGCTGGCCGGCTCCTAGGCCGTGTCCTAGGGGCTCGCGCTCCCCGACGGTTGCTGGGTCGGGTTGGGCGACGGCGTCGAGGACGGACCGGACGAGGGACCCGAGGAGGCATCCCGCCGCTGGGCGAGGGCATACGCCTGGCTGATGAAGTCGCGTCCCTCCTGGGTCTTCGAGGCCCAGGTGACGGTGTCCGGCGGTGTCTCGACGAGGGCGGCGTCCGCGGCGTTGAACGCGGCCTCGGCCTTCGCGAGCAGGCTTCGGATCTGCTCGTTGATGCCCGTGGCGTTACCGGGGTTCCCGGGATTGCCGGGGTTCCCGGGATTGCCGGCGTTCCCGGAGTTGCCGGTGCCCGGCGGCGTCGCGGTGCCGCCGGAGACGCCGAGCAGGTTGGCCAACGAGTCCCGCAACGTGGTGCCGATGCCGACGTCGTCGCCGTACTTCACCAGTACGTAGGTGAGGATCGGGAAGCTGGAGTCCGACAGCTCACGGGTGGCGTACACCGGCTGGATGTACATCAGCGCATCCCCGACGGGCAGCGTCAGCAGGTTTCCGTAGACGGGTCGGGCACCGCTGCGGTTGAACTGCGCCAGGGCATCGGCCACGTCCGGATCGGACGCGAACGTGTTCGCCACCTGGCCCGGGCCGGGTGTCTGCTCGTTCGGCAGCTCGAGGACCCGCATGGTGCCGTAGGCCTTGCTCGTGGCGTCCGCGTCGACGGAGACGAACGAGGCCAGGTTGCTCTTGCCGAACGGCACGAACACCGAGCTGAGGGAGAAGGCCTCGGCGTTGCCAGGGACGCCGGGGTCGTCGACGAAGAGCCGGTACGGCGGCTGCAGGCTCCCCGCCGAGTACGGGTCGATGGGGACCTCCCAGCGGTTGTTGCCCTGGTAGAAGTCGCCCGGGTCGGTGACGTGGTAGCGCGCGAACTGGTAGCGCTGCACCTTGAACAGGTCCTCGGGGTAGCGCAGGTGGGAGAGGAGTTCGGCGGGGATCTCGGCCTTGTCCTTGACGGTGCCCGGGAAGGCGCCGCGCCAGGCCTGGAGGATCGGGTCAGTCTCGTCCCAGGCGTAGAGGGTCACGGTGCCGTCGTAGGCATCGACGGTCGCCTTGACGGCGTTGCGCATGTAGTTGATCTCGTCAGTGGGCAGCGTCCGCAGGTCCGAGTTGGTCTGCAGAGAGTCGTCGGTCATCGTCTTGAACGAGTCGCGCTCGGCCTGCGGGAACCTGTCGGTCGTGGTGTAGCCGTCGATGATCCAGAGGATCTTCCCGTTCACGACGGCCGGGTAGGGGTCGCTGTCGAGGCTCAGCCAGGGCGCCACCTTCCGCACCCGGTCGCTCGGGTTCCGGTTGTACAGCACCTGGCTGTTCGAGTTGACCCGCCCGGACAGCAGGAAGTTGCTGTCGCCGAACTTCACGGCGTACATCAACTTGTTGAAGAACCCGCCGACCTTGACGTCGCCCTTGCCGTCGTACGTCGTGGTCGCGGCCTCGTCGGACCCGTTCGTGGGCAGGTTGAGCTCGACGTCGGTGGCGTTCGGGCTGGCCTTGCCGACGATCGAGTAGTCGGGGCTCAGCTCGCCGTAGTAGACCCGGCTCTCGAAGCCGCCGGTCGCATCGGTGAGGTCGTGCTGACCCGGGCCGTTTCCTTCCGCCCACTCGATGCCCGCGTCGGAGCCCTGCGTCCCGGTGTCGAGCTGCACGGAGTCGTCCTTGGGGCGCTGGTTGGCGTACGCCGCGATGATCCCGTTGCCGTGCGTGTACACCGTGTGCAGGTTCGACCAGTTCTTGTCGGCGCCGTTGATGCCGCTCTGGTCGAGCTCGCGGACGCCGAGCACCAGGGCGCGGTCGTTCTGGTCGATCTGGTAGCGGTCGACATCGAGCACCGGCGCGACCGAGTAGAACGCGCGGACCTGCTGGATCTGCTCGAACGCCTGGCGCACCAGCTGCGGGTCGACGAGCGGCGCCGACGCGGTCTGGCCGTCGAGCGAGCCCAGGCTGCTCGCGGCCAGGTTGGCGCTGCTGGTGTAGGGCTCGACCTGCACGTCGCTGACGTCGTAGGCCACCCGGGTCGCCTCGATGTTCGTCTTGATGTACGGCGCTTCCTTGTCCGCCTCGGACGGCTTGACCTGGAACTGCTGGACGATGCCCGGCCAGATCAGCCCGAGCAGCACCGCCGAGAGCGCCAGCAGTGCGAGGCCGATCGACGGCAGCATCCAGGTGCGGCGCCAGACGTTGAGGAAGAACAGCACCGCGCAGATCACCGCGATGCCCATCAGGATGTTCTTGGCCGGCAGCACCGCATGGTCGTCGGTGTAGCTCATCCCGGTGATCAGCGACCCGGACTGGGTGACGAGGTCGAAGCGGTCGAGGTAGTAGTCCGCCGCCTTGGCCAGCACGAACACCCCGAGCAGCACCGAGAGCTGTGCCTGCGCCGCACCGGACAGCCGGTCGTGCGCCGTCTGGAGCCGGATGCCGCCGTACAGGTAGTGCACGGTCGCGGCCGCCAGCAGCGCCACCACGGCCACCGCCATGGTGAAGTCGACCAGGTAGTGCAGCCAGGGCAGGTCGAAGACGTAGAAGCCGATGTCGCGGTGGAAGTAGGGGTCGCTCTGGTTGAAGGGCACCCCGTTGCGCCACATCAGGTAGTTGCGCCACTCCCCCGCACCCGAGGTGCCGGCGAAGATGCCGAGCACCAGGGAGACCCCGACCAAGAGCCAGGTGCGGATCGGGGTGATGGCATCGCGGTAGCGATCGAGGCCGGTCTGCTCCGGCGACGTGGGCCGGAACATCGGACGGAACCGGAAGGCCACGAACATGTTGGCGCCCACGACGGCCGCCATCAGCAGGCCGAAGAGGAAGAAGAGCCCGGTCTTCGTCCAGAAGAGGATGCTGAAGACCGAGCCGTAGCCGATCGAGTCGTACCAGAGGCGGTCGGTGAAGATCCCGGCGAACGTCGACAACCCGAAGAAGAAGACGATGAGGACGACCGCGGTGATGACCAGCGCCCGGGAGCGGCGCGAGCCGGTGCGCTCGGGTGGCCCGGCGTCGCGGGGATCGTCGTCGAAGAGCTCGCTCACTCGGGGTTCTCCTCAGAACTCTCGTGCATGTCGTCCTCCAGCGTCGCCCCCAGCAGCGCGAGCAGACCCGGGACGAGATCCGCGCCCCCCACGACCGACTGGTCGTCGTCGTGGGCGCGGAGCCTGAGGGCACAGTACGTCGAACCGTGCCGGGTGGCGCCCGCGACGATCCGGACGTCCTGGCGATCGGGGTGCTCTCGGGCGAACTCCTCGGCCTCCGTGGGGTCCTCGGGCAGGTGCCCGTCTGCGTTCGGGGGCAGCACCAGCCGCTCGACGACGGCGGCGCAGCCGGCCACGCCGGCGGGCCAGACGATCGACTCGAGCACCTGCTCCAGGGGCTGGTCGGGCGCGAGCTGGTCCTGCTCCACGGGAGTCAGCGAACCTCGGGCGGAGGAGGCGTCCAGCCCCATGGCCGCCGCGAGGGCGGGCTCGCTCTCGACGAGGCGCGCGGTGTCGACCAGGGCGTAGAGACGGGCGGGACGGTCCCAACCCTCGCCGGCGACGTGCGACTCGATCTCGAGCACGGCGGCCGCGAGCGCCGGGTCGACGTCGAGGTCGGCCAGGATGTCTCCGGCCTCGCTGGGGCTCTCGTCCGCGCGGTCCGGATCGTTCACGAGGCGCCCTTGCAGGTGGGCAGGGCGGCGTCGGGGTTGGTCACCCAGGCCTCGATGGACTGGACCGCGGAGTGCATTGTGGCCGCCTCGACGAGGCGCATGTCGCCGTTCGACGCGCCGACCGCGTCCGCGCAGTTGGCGGCCGGGACCAGGAACAGCTTGGCTCCCGCCGCCCGGGCTCCGGCGATCTTCTGCTGGATGCCGCCGATCGGGCCGACCTTGCCGGTCGCGTCGATGGTGCCGGTGCCGGCGACGGTCTGGCCCCCCGTCAGCGAGCCCGGGGTCAGCGTGTCGTAGATGCCGAGGGAGAACATCAGCCCGGCGCTCGGGCCGCCGATCGTCGGGTCGATGTTGACCGACACCTCGAACGGGAAGACGAAGCCACCTCCGAGCTGGATGCCGACCTGGGGCTGGCCGTCCTTCACCTTCGGCACCACCGACACCTCCACCTTCTTGCCGCCGCGGAGGACGGTGAACCGGACCGGCTGTCCCGGCTGGGTGCCGGTGATCGCCTTCTTCAGGTCGTTGGAGCTGGTGACCAACGTCCCGTTGGCCTCCAGGAAGATGTCGCGGACCTGGAGCTTCCCGCTCGCCGGCGCGCCGTCGTCCACGTGGAGCACCTCGATCGCCGGCTTCACGCTGTAGCCGAGCTCCTTGAGCGCGACCGCCGTCGCAGCGTCCTGCGACGACACCATGTCGACGGCCCCCGCGGTCTGGCTGTCCTGCACCGTCTCGTCCTGCTGGTAGACCGCCTTCCTGGGGTAGACGGCGTCCTCGCTGTTGAACCAGTCGCGCATCAGCTCGAAGAGCCGGAGCTTCGCGTTGACGCGAGAGACGTAGACCGTCGTCATCCGGAGCTGGCCGTCGTCGTGGTAGGCCTTGTGGCCCTGGACCTCGATGATCTCGTGCCCGTTGTCCTGGGCGAGGACGTCGAGGGTCAGGCCGGGCTCGTAGGTGACATAGGGCAGCGGGTGCCACCACGCGGCCACGAGCAGCGCGAGGACCATCGGTACCGCGAGGATGGCGGCGATGGTGCGCTGCGTCATGGCGCCCACCCTCTCATTGCCCGCCAAGCATTGTTGAGGTGGCCCTTACGCGCGATCAGGTTCGCGCTCGAGGCCCAAGTCGGCGGCGCGTGAGGCCCAACTCAACTGCTGCGCGGGGCCCGCGACGGGCGTACGGCGATGCCAGTGCTGCGGTCCCGCTCGGGGGCGCGGACGGCGTATCCCGGCGACTTCCGGCGGCTTCCCTCGCGCTGCAGCGCCTCGCCGAGCCGGCGGACAGCGACATCGCGATCCACCTCGCCGCGGCCCTCGCGCCCCAGCCAGCCGACCCAGGACATCGCCACGACGGTGACGCCGACGGGCGGCACGAGCCAGAGCAGGATCTCCACGCAGCGAGCGTAGGCAACGAATGCTCCTGAACTCGCCCGACTCGCGGTGGGCTTCCCACTCCCTGCGCGTGGACGGAGCGCACCGAGCGGCTAGGGCGAGCCCACCCACTCCTCGGTGCCGTCGCCGAACCGCTGGTGCTTCCAGATCGGGACCTCGGCCTTGAGCGTGTCGATGAGGGCGCGGGACGCCTCGAACGCCTGGCCGCGGTGCGACGCGGTCGTCGCCACCAGCACCGCGATGTCGCCGATGGCCAGGGTGCCGACCCGGTGCACCGCAGCAAGGCCGTGCACGTCGTACTCCTCGGCCACGCGGTCGCACACCTCGCGCAGTCGGTCGAGCGCCGTCGGGTGAGCCGAGTAGTCGAGCCCGTCCACATCCCGGCCGCTGTCGTGGTCGCGGACCCGCCCCACGAACAACGTCAGCCCACCGGCGGCCTCGTCGTCGAGGCACGCCAGCACCTCGTCCACGTCGAGGGGCGTCTCCCTGAGGTCGACCAGTCGCACGGCTGGGTGGCTCACGAACGCGACCCTAGATCACCCGGGCCCCTTGCCGCTGCCGCGTACCGTAACCGTATGAGCAACAACCCAGGCGACCCGGAGGACGGTGCGCCCGACGACGGCCAGAACCCCTTCAAGGGAACGCCGTTCGAGCAGTTCTTCTCCGGCGGCGGCATGGCGGGGATGCCCGACCTCGGCCAGCTGCTCGGACAGATCCAGGCCATGATGCAGCCGTACGACGGACCCCTGAACTGGGACGTCGCCCTCGACATCGCGCGCAAGGCCGTGGCGCAGGCCCCGGACCCGTCGGTGACCCAGAAGCAGCAGGACGCGGTCGCCGACGCCGTACGGCTCGCCGACCACTGGCTGGACGACACGACCTCCTTCCCCTCCGGTGTCACCTCGACCGCCGCCTGGAGCCGCGCCGAGTGGATCGTCGGCACCACCGAGGTCTGGAAGGTGCTGGTCGAGCCGATCGCGAAGCAGTCCGTCGAGGCGATGTCCACCGCGTTGCCGGCGGAGGCGCGCGCCGCGGCCGGCCCCATCCTGGGGATTCTCGGGAAGGCCGTCGGGGCGATGCTGGCCACCCAGGTCGGGTCGGGCCTCGGGGCGCTGGCCGGTGAGGTGCTCAGCGTCTCCGACATCGGGCTGCCGCTCGCGACCGCGGGTCGGGCCGCCGTGGTCTCGGCGAACGTGACCGCGTTCGCGGCGGGCCTCGACGTGAGCGAGGACGACGTGCTGCTCTACCTCGCGCTGCGCGAGGCCGCCCACCAGCGCCTGTTCGGTCACGTCCCGTGGCTGCGCGAGCACCTGCTGGGTGCCGTGACCGCCTACGCCCGCGGCATCGAGATCAACGTCGAGGGCATCCAGAGCCGCGTCGAGGAGCAGATGCGCGGCATCGACCCGACCAACCCGGAGGCGATGCAGGACCTGCTCGAGGGCGGGCTCTTCGACCTGCCCCAGTCGCCGGCGCAGGTCGCTGCCCTGCAGCGTCTCGAGGTCACCCTGGCACTGGTCGAGGGATGGGTCGACGAGGTCGTCAGCCAGGCGACGGTGGAGCGGATGCCGGCCGCGGCCAAGCTCCAGGAGGCTTTCCGCCGGCGCCGGGCCGCCGGCGGCCCGGCCGAGCAGACGTTCGCGTCGCTGGTCGGTCTCGAGCTCCGCCCGCGGCGGCTGCGCGACGCCTCCACGCTGTGGGGCTCGCTGCGCACGCGCCAGGGCGCGGAGGCACGAGACGGCGTCTGGATGCATCCCCACCTGCTGCCCACCGCCGCCGACCTCGACGACCCGCTCGGCTTCCGCGAGGACGCCGGTGCGCCCGAGTCGCTCAGCGACGAGGAGTTCGACTCCGAGCTCGCCAGGCTGCTGGACGGGAACCCGCCGCCGGACGAACCCGCCGACGGGTGACCCTGCGAACGACGCTGCGCGACGACGCGCTGGCGACCCTCGAGACCTGGCGGCCGCCGACGCCGGAGCAGGAACGCCTTCGCGGACGCTTCGTGTCCCATCTGCGCGACCACGACGACGGCCTGCGGCGCACCTGTTTCCCCGATCACGTCACCGCGGGCACCCTCGTCGTGGACGAGTCGGCCGGCAGGGTGCTGCTGAACCTGCACGGCAAGGCGCAGCGGTGGTTCGCCTTCGGCGGGCACTGCGAGGCAGGCGACGACACGCTGGCCGGCGCCGCGGCCCGGGAGGCCCGGGAGGAGTCCGGGATCGACGACCTGCGGTTCGACCCCGTGCCGGCGCACCTCGACGAGCACGCCGTCGGCTTCTGCGACCCCCGGGGAGTCGTGCGGCACCTCGACGTCAGGTACGTCGCGGTCGCTCCCACGGCGGCGGTGCACGCGGTCAGCGACGAGTCACTCGACGTCCGCTGGTGGCCGCTCGACGCGCTGCCCGAGCTCGAACCCGAGATGCACGAGCTGATCGCGGTTGCCCGCGCCCGCTTCGGCTGAGCCCGGCCTGCTCTTCCGGGGCCTCGACAACGTCGGTGGTCGAGCCTGTCGGGACCTGCTCGACCACCGGTGCTCGTCAGTCGACGTCGCCGCTCGGCGGCGGGTCCAGGTGGGCGGCCGTCGACCAGCCGAGCAGGTAGCCCTTGGCCCGCTCGGCCTGGGGATAGCGATCCACCCAGGCCCAGAACTTCGCGTCGTGCCCGGTCTCGAGCAGGTGCGCGAGCTCGTGGACCAGCACGTAGTCGATGACCCACGGCGGCATCCCCTGCAGCCGGGCAGACAGCCGGATCGAGCGGTCCCCCGGCGTACAGGAGCCCCAGCGGGTGTTCTGGTTCTCGACCCAGCGGACCGACTCAGGGGTCGCGAGGCCGCCGAGGTGGCGGTCGCTCAGGGCCAGGGCGCGTTGCATGAGGTCGTCGTCGGACGGTTTGCGCCGGCGTTCGGACTTCTCGAGCCGGGCGACCATGGTCTCCACCCACTCGGCCTCCTCGCGGCGGCTGAGGGAGGCCGGGATCATCACCACGATCCGGTCCCCGTCGCGGTACGCCGAGACGGTACGGCGGCGCCGCTTCGAGCGGCGTACCTCCACCTCGGGACGACTCATGTTCGGAGATTACTTTGCGGCCCAGTCGAGGAGGCGTTCCTTGGGCCAGGTATTGACGATCCGGTCGGCGTCGATGCCGGCCGCCTCGGCCCGCTCCGCGCCGTAGACCAGGAAGTCCAGCTGCCCGGGCGCATGTGCGTCGCTGTCGATCGAGAACAGGCAGCCGGTGTCGCGGGCGAGCTCCAGCAGCTCGGTCGGCGGGTCGCGGCGCTCGGGACGTGAGTTGATCTCGACGGCGACGTCGTGCTCGGCGCAGGCCTCGAAGACCGCCCGCGCGTCGAACTGCGACTGCGCGCGGGTGCCGCGGCCACCGGTGACGAGCCGGCCGGTGCAGTGGCCGAGCACGTTCATCCGCGGGTTGCGGATCGCACCGATCATCCGCCTGGTCATGTCGCGGGCGTCCATCTTGAGCTTGGAGTGGACGCTGGCCACCCGGACGTCGAGCCGGGCGAGCATCTCGTCGGTCTGGTCGAGCCCGCCGTCGTCGAGGATGTCGACCTCGATGCCCTTGAGCAGGGTGAACCCGCTGCCGCCGAGGTGCTCGTTGATCGCCTCGACCACCCCGAGCTGCTTGGCGAGCCGCTCGGCCGACAGGCCGTGGGCGACGGTCAGCCTCGGCGAGTGGTCGGTGAGCACGAGGTAGTCGTGGCCGAGCTCGATCGCGGTGAACGCCATCTCCTCGATGGGCGACCCGCCGTCGGACCAGTCGGAGTGGGAGTGCAGGTCGCCGCGCAGCCGGGCGCGCAGGCCGGCCCCGCCCGCGGTCAGCGGCCCGGCGTGCTCCCGCTCGAGCTGGGCCAGCCGCTCGGGCAGCAGACCGCGGACCGCGTCGGCGATGACCTTGCCGGAGCTCGCTCCGATGCCCGGCAGGTCCGTCAGCGTCCCGTCCTCGAGGGCCCGGGCCAGGTCCGCGTCGGACATCGGCAGGATCGTGGCCGCGGCGCCCCGGAACGCCTTGACCTTGTAGGTGTCCTCCCGGGCCCGCTCCAGCAGGAACGCGATCCGCCGCAGCGCGGCGACCGCCCCGCCGTCGTACGCCTCCCGCTCCGTCACGCTGAACTCCCAATCCTCGAGCCTTGGGCCGGAACTTTCTTTTGTCCACAGCCGGTGGACGACGATTGTCGCTGGTCAGGGCAGGGTACGGCGCCGTCCCGGGCGTGTCCTCCACAGGCTCTTCCCGTGCTGGGCGGGGTCTTTCCACGGGTGCGGCGGGTCATCCACAGAGTTGTCCACAGCTTTGTCCACAGGCCCGGGGCCCAGTAGGCGCCCGCGCATTGACCGGCAGCCGGGCCACTCCTAGCGTTGCCGGACAGACGAGGCCCCCGGCCCGCAGAACGACACTCGCAAGGGGAAGGCAAGTGTCGCCACCGCGGACCGAGGGCCTCGCCTTTGTGCTCAGCGGCCCGTGAAGACGGGCGCTCGCTTCTCCCGGCTGGCCCGGATGCCCTCCTGCAGGTCCGCGGTGGCCAGCGTGACCGGCTGGGCCAGCGCCTCCCACTGCACGCAGCTCTCGAGGTCGCGGTGCCCGCCGTCGACCAGCGCCAGCTTGGTGAGCCGGCTCGCGATCGGCGCGGTGGCGGCGATCCCGGCCGCCGTCTCGAGCACCTCGGCGCGGAAGGACTCCGGGTCGATGACCCGCGAGACCAGGCCCATGCGCAGCGCCTCGTCGGCCTCGACGATGCGTCCCGTGAGCAGCAGGTCGCGGGCATGCGCCTCGCCGACGACGTTGGGCAGCAGGTAGGTGCCGGCCATGCCGGCGTGCATACCGAGCTTCACGAACGGCGCCCCGAGCTTGGCCCCGCGGGCGGCGTACCGGATGTCGCAGGCCAGCGCCAGGCACAGCCCCGCCCCGATGGCCGCGCCGTTGACCGCCGCGATCGTCGGGACCTCGAGCTTCCGGATCGACAGCCAGGCCCGGTAGAACGCGATCATCCGGGTGCGCAGGTAGTCGACCGAGGCGTCGGGCTCGCTGGCTATCCAGCCGGTGTTGCCACCGGAGCAGAACGCCGAGCCCTCGCCGGTCACGACGACCGCCCGCACCGAGCGGTCCGCGGCGATCTCGTCGATGGCGGAGACCCAGGACTCGGTCATCTCGTCGGACATCGCGTTGCGCATGTCGGGGTTGTCGAGGGTGAGGACGGCGACCCCCTGCGGGGTGCGTTCGAGACGCAGCTGGCTGAGTTCGGGCATACCCGCAATCTACTGATCCGGGGCCGGAGCGCGCCGTGAGCGAAAACACGCCCGCGCCCGCCTGGGGCGCGCCTGTCACACCCACGCTCAGGCGTGTCGTAGGGTCGAGACGGTCCGACGGCACCCGCCGCTGGGCTTCCGGCGGGCTTCCCCACCAACCCCGTCGCGACGACCGAAGTTAGACCTAGGCAAGGAGGCCGTCATGGCGGAGACCTGGAGCGGCGAGTTCTACTGCGTGAAGTGCAAGGAGAAGCGCGAGGCCGAGGGCGAAGTCAGGGTGAACGACAAGGGCACTCGCATGGCCAAGGCCGTGTGCCCCGTCTGCGGCACCAACCTGAACCGCATCCTCGGCAAGGCGTGATCACGTACTGACTCGCCACACGAGTTGAGACGGCGGCGTGCCCCCTCCGGGGGGTGCGCCGCCTTCGCCATTTGAGGTATTTGTGGTGACCGCCTGTGGACCGGCGTCTCGGGTCGACCCAGCCGGGGTAGGAGGCGGACATGGCATCCCTCCCAGCCCTTGCCGGGCTCCCCGACCGGCCCGCCCTTCGGCCCGGACTGCACGTCGTACGTCGTGACGACCGGCATCTCCAGGTGGGCGTCGACCCGCCGCACCGGCTGGTCGTCCCGGACGAGCCCGACGTACGACGCCTGCTGCACGACCTCGCCGCGGGACGCTCCCCCGAGCCGAGCACCGCCACCGCCCACCGGGTCCTGGCCGACCTGCTCGGCGCGGGACTCGTCGTGGGCGTCGACACCGCCGCGACCCGCGCACGGGCACCGGCGCTCGTCCGGGTCGACGCACCCGCCGACCTCGGGGACGCCGTCCGGCGCCTCCTCGAGGCCTCCCGGTGCGCGCTCGCTCGCCCCGCGCAGCGTCCGGCGGTGGCCCTGGTCATCGCCGACGGCGAGGTCCGGCGCGACGCCGTGGACGAGCTGGTCGGGAGCGAGATCCCCCACCTCGTCGTCACGGCCGGCGTCGACGGCTTCCGGCTCGGGCCGTTCGTGGTCCCGGGCCGGACCGCCTGCCTGCGCTGCGTCGATGCCCACCTCGGGGAGCTGGACCCGCGCCGCGCGGTCGTGCTGGAGCAGGTGGCCGGCCTGCGTCCGGTCGAACGACCGAGCCGGCGCGACCCCGCGCTGCAGGCCCTGGTCGCCGCCTGGGCGGTCCGCGACGTCGTCCGGTTCGTGGACGGGCTGGAGCCCTCGACCTGGTCGGCCAGCATCGAGGTCGGGAGCAGCCTGCTCCCCCAGCAGCGAGCGTGGCTGCGGCACCCGCACTGCGGCTGCGCCTGGGGCGACGCCCTCGAGGTCGGCTGACCGGGAACGTGCCGAGTCGGCACAGCCGCCGCTCGAGACCCGCGCGCCGCGGCCTCGGCTCGGGGAACTGGCGCCGAGGCGTCGGGCGCGGGTCGCGGGTCTACCAGTACTCGCTGTCGAGCTTTCCCTCCATGGCCCGCAGGTGCTCGCGCGAGCAGGTGTCGCAGAAGGTACGGCGGCGGCCGTTCTCGACGCTGACGGTCCAGGTGAGGGTGGCCGCGTCGTCCTGCTCCTGGCGTCCGCAGAAGTCGCACGTTCTCACCCGCTCAGGCTACGACGGTGTCGTCGCCCGGGCATGACAGGAGCCGGGTACGACGATGGTCGTCGCACCCGGCTCCGTCTCACACCCGCGATCGGGTGTCCGGTCGGTCCGAGGTGTGGATCTCGACCCGGTCCTACAGCGCGCGAGCGAGGGCGAGGCGTGCCTGCTGCGCAGCCTGCTCGGCCTTGCGGCTCAAGCGGCGTGCTCGGGCCAGGTGATGGCCCCTTCGCAACTGCTGCGCCTCTCCCAGGCGCGCGGACATTTGTGCGCGGGCCAGTTGTTCGTGCATGAGATTCATGGCGGTACTTCCGTTTCGGTTGGTCTTCATGGCGTCGATCGTGTCTTTCGGGGTCGGACCTGAGCGCTTACAGCGCGCGGGCGAGGGCGAAACGTGCCTGCTGCGCGGCCTGCTCGGCCTTACGCGTCAGGCGGTGCGCTCGGGCCAGCTGGTGACCCTGTCGCAGCTTCTGCGCCTCTCCCAGGCGCGCGGTCATGTGCGCGCGGGCCAGGTTCTCGTGCATGAGGTTCATCTCGGTGCTCCGGTTTCAAGGAAGTGAATGGGTGCCGGTGGTGCGGGAACGACTTCTGCCGAGGAGCGGTCTCCACTAGGACGGGAGACCCCTCCTAAGCAGCCGCTTCGTCCTTACGGGGTCGGCCGCGGGGCCGCTTGCGGGGGATCACCGCTCCCTGAAGGAAGAGTTGACCGCCCCAGACACCCCAGGGCTCGCGACGCTCGAGTGCTCCGTCGAGGCACAGGGCGCGGACCGGGCAGTCCGTGCAGAGGGCCTTGGCGAACTCCACGTCGGAGGGGGATTCGGCGAACCACAGCTCCGGGTTGTTGGCCCGGCACGGCAGTCGCTCGTCCTCCACGTAGCCGGCCTGGTCGTGCAGGAGTCCCAGGCTCAGTTCGTTCGCCTGTCCGGCGCGGTCGAGAATGCTGATGGTCATGTTTTTCACCTCCTCGTTTTCACCTGATCGCGTTGTGAGTTCTGTGGGTCGTGTCTCGGGGAAACAAAAAGACCGCGGATCCCGTATCGGGTTCCGCGGCCTGGAGGCTGCTGAGCTGTTGTGTGTCAACAGTTCGGTGGTCTCCAGGCACTGGTCCCCGGGAAGTAGGCCTTGGCAACGCCCAGGTCTCCCTCGGTGCCGATGTCGCTGCGGTCGCGCACGACGGACGTGCCGAGGACGCGCAGCGACGTCTGGACAGCGGTCGTCTCGAAGGCGTGGCCGCACGAGGGCGCGCCAAAGCCGGACGGGATCTGAGCCGCCATCTGGATGTTGATGCTGTTCATCTGGGCCACCTCCTTCG
>JAOPXC010000083.1 GCA_025965335.1 Nocardioides sp.
GTCCTGGACGAGCACCAACACAGCGGCCACGTCGAGGTCATCAACCTCGTACTCGACGCCGTTGCTGGTGGTCTCCTGCATGAGTCAAGCCAAGCACTGCCCGCCGACAATCCGAGGCCCAGATGCCCTGTTTTTCGCAGGATCCGGCAAATTTCTTCGAACTATTTCTTGGACAGCAACCACAGACGGTTGAGCACCGCCGGCCGTGAGCCGGGCTGCGGGTGTGACCAAGCACATGAACCACCGCCGACAGTGACCACACCACCCCGGTGATCCCAGCCGAGACGCCCTGCCTGGCCTCACCGGGTCTCGACAAGCTCGACCAGCGAGGGGTCTCGACGGGCTCGACCAGCGGGGTCACCGCCCTGCCTGCTGTCGCCGGGTTTCGAGACGGTTGCTAGCGCAACCTCCTCAACCAGCGAGGGGGTCTCGACGAGCTCGACCAGCGGGGGGTCACCGCCCTGCGTTGCCTCACCGGGTCTCGACAAGCTCGACCAGCGGGGGTGGGTCGGGACGGTTGCTGGCGCAACCTCCTCAGCCAGCGGTGGGGCCCGGGTCGCGCGATGTCGGCGCGATAGCCTCGCCGACGTGTCGACGTCTCCCTCTGTGCCTGTGAAGCTCGTGATCGTCACCGGTTCCGGCCGGAGCGGGACGAGTAGCGTGGCCGGGACCCTCAAGCGGCTCGGGCTGCACATCCCGCAGCCCGAGGTGGCCACCGACGAGCGCAACCCGCGGGGCTACTACGAGCCGTTGTGGGTCGCGGACTTCCACAAGTACCTCCTCAACCCGATCCCCGTTCGCACCATCGACTCGCGACCCCGGGCGGGTGAGATCGCGATGGCCGCGGTCACGCCGGAGGTGGAGGCGGAGCTGCGCGACTGGCTGCGTGGCCAGCTCGACCATCCGGTCCTGGCGATCAAGGAGACCCGGGCCTACTGGGTCTATGCCATGTGGGAGCGGGTGGCCGCGGACCTCGGGCTCGAGGTTGCCAGCCTGACCATGCTGCGGCACCCCACCCAGGTGGTGCGCTCGCGGGACTCGGCGTACCTCACCGACGAGACCGACACGTTCCGACGCCAGCGTGAGACCACCAACGTCGCGGCCTGGATGAACTCCGTCTTCGAGACCGAGCGGGTCACGCGCGGCAACCCGCGAGCCTTCGTGCCCTACTACGACCTGATCGGTGACTGGCGAGCCGCGATGACCCGGGCCGGGCGGCAGCTCGGCCTCACGTTCGGCGACCTCTCCGGCCCGCACGAGGTCGACGACTTCCTCACGACGTCACTGAACCGCTCTGCTGCCACCTGGGACGGCCTGATGGTGGCGCCCGACCTGGTCGGCCTGGCCGAGCGGACCTGGGTGGCGGCGAGCCTGCTCGTCGAGAGCCCGCACGACGCCGCGGCCGTCGCCCGGCTGGACGAGCTACGCAGCGAGTACGCCGAGGTGTACGAGTCGGCGGCCGCGATCGCCCTGGACGAGACGACCGCTCAGGTGGCGGCCGTCCGCCGCAACCTCAAGGCCCGGCTGGCGACCAAGCAGGAGCGCATCGAGAAGCTGCGCGCCGAGCTCAGGGCGCTGCGGGAGCCGCAGGCGCCGTGAGCTCCCACGGGGCCGGCTCCGGGTAGTACGCCCCGAAGAAGTCCGCGAGCAGCTCGTCGAGACGCTCCGTCCTGAGGGCGTGGTCGTGGTGGTCGCCGAGGCAGATGAAGTCCTGGTCGCGGGCCAGCAGCCGCTCGAGCTGCCAGTCGACGTCGCTGTTGCTCAGGTTGACGAACGCGAGGTCCGCGTCCGCGACGTACGACGTACCGGTCATCAGCGCGTAGTGCTGGGCGAACGAGCTCAGCATCGACAGGTCGGTCTCGGAGCGGAACGGCGACCGTGCCGTCGCCGCGACCTCCTCGGGGAACCGCCGGGAGACCTCGTCGAGGACCGAGCGTCGCTGCGGATAGGGCGCGTGCGCCAGCGTGTTGGTGATCACCGCCGCCGTCGCCTCGAGGAGGTTGCGGTTGTTCCATGCCGCCTTCAGGTAGGCGGGCGCCCCCGGCAGGTCGCTGAGCCCGATGGCGGTCGCGGAGAAGAACGTCGCGAACAGCCCGGCCGGACTGAAGAAGGCCTCCGGCCGCACCGGTCGACCCAGCAGGAAGTCGTCGTTGAAGTAGATGAAGTGCTCGGCCAGGCCCGGCACCCGGTGCAGGGCGGTCTCGATCGCGTGTGAGTTGTACGTCGGGAGCGCGTCGTCCGGCAGGATCTCGCGGTGGTCGACCACGGAGACCGCCGGGTGGGAGGTGTCCAGCCAGTCGGGGGTCTGGCCGGCGGTCACGAGGTGGATGCGGCGCACCCACGGCGCGAAGAGGTGCAGGCTGCGCAGGGAGTAGCGCAGCTCGTCGCGGGAGACGAACCGGGCCTGCCCGCTGGACTCGCGGGTCAGCGCCGTGCCGGTCACGCTCGCCAGGCGCTGCCGGCGCCCGACGTTCCACTCCGGGTCGTCGCCGTCGACCCACGTGTAGACGACGTCGACGGGGAAGCGGCACTCGTTGACGGTCGGGAGGGCCATCAGCGGCAGCGTGCGCACGGTGACGCCCTCGACGTCGACGTCGACGGTCTCCTCGCCCCGCGGGATGCGCTGGGCGTAGCGGTTGGGCCGCGGCGAGGCGAGCTCACCCGCCACCGTCTCCTCCCAGAACTCCACGTCGACCGTGCAGCCCTGGCCGAGCAGGCTGGGACGCCCGTCCTGTTCGGGCCAGGGCTCGATCGCGACCAGCGACGTCATGCCGCGGCGGAGGTCGGCGGCCAGCTCGGGAATCGGCCCGCGACGCTCGTGCCAGCCGTGCCGGGCCGGGTCGCGCAAGGAGAGGTACGACGGGCTCCCGGCGCCGCCGAGCTCGGCGAGGAAGGCGGCACGTGCCTTCATCGGCACGATCACGACCGGGGACGGCCCCTCGTGGGCCGGGACGACCAGCCACTCGTCGGTCACCCGGCGGGCGCAGTCGACGGCCAGGGAAAGGGCCGTGTGCCGGGCCTGGGCCGGGGTGACGCCGGTGATGTCGACCGGACCCGCGGGTGGCCGGGGCCGGCGCGGGGCGGCCGTCGCACGGGCGGTGACCCGGCCGCGTCCGGCCCGCCGGGCCCGGGCGTCCGCGAAGATGCCCAGCCAGCGCTCGGCCAGCGTGTGGGCGTCGTACTGACGCGACGACCGGACCGCGCCCTCGCCCAGCCGGCGCCGCAGGTCTTCGTCGGTGGCCAGCCGCAACAGGGCGCTGGCCATGCCGGCGACGGACTCCGGGCCGACGAGCAGGCCGTTGACCTCGTGCTCGATGAGCTCGCGCGGTCCGGAGGCGCAGTCGAAGCTGGCCACCGGGACCCCGGCGGCCATCGCCTCCTGCACGACCAGCGGGAAGCCCTCGGCCCGGGACGTGAGCGCCGAGATGGAGGCCGCCGCCCAGGCACCGGGCATCTGGGCGGTGCTGCCGGGCACCTCGACGCGGTCCCAGAGGTTCGACTTGCGGACCTGGCGGAGCAGGTCCTGGCGCTGCGACCCCTCGCCGTAGATCCGGAGTCGCCAGTCGGGGATCAGGTCGGCGATCTGCTCGAACGCCTGGATGAGCTTGCCGAACTGCTTCTCGGGGACCAGCCGGCCGGCCGCCACGATCAACGGGTTGTCGAGCCGCGACCGAGGCGTGAAACCGAGGGGGAGCGGGTTGGGCATGACGACGATCTCGGGCGCGACCTCGCCGAGCTGGTCACGTAGCCACTCGGCCACCGTCGGAGTGAGCAGCGCGACGACGTCGGCCCGCGGGGCGTAGGCCAGCAGCGGTTCCAGGCCCGACGTACGGTCCGGGGACGAGCGGTGCTCCTGATGCACCACCACGACGGGGTCGGGCAGGAGCTCGATGGCCGCGGCGAGTAGGGCGGGCGTGACCGTCACGACCAGGTCGACGTCCAGGTGGGGGAGCGCCGCCTCCATCGCCACGTCGGTCAGGGCGGAGAACTGGCCGTCCCACCGCGCCGGGATCAGGGCGGACTCGCGCTCGAACAGCGCGGCGGCCTCCTTGGCGCTCACGAGGTCGGGGCGCACCGGGAGGGGGCCGATCTCCTCGCGGACGTCGACGAGGTAGGTCACCTTGACCCGCTTGTCGACGGCGTAGTGGGGAGCGTCAGCGCTCCGGGTGATGCTGACCAGGCGGACGTCGTGGTCCGCCGCGAGGGCGTTGGCCTGAGTGACGGCCGAGCGGGACGTGCCGCCCATGCCGTCGAGGTTGAAGACCAGGTAGGCGATCCTCACGCGTCGTCCTCCGCTCCGGGGCCGGACGGATCGGCTTCCAGCAGCCGGACCTGGAGGAGCCCGGCGCCCGTCCATCGCATCCGCAGTCGGGGTCCGTCGTCGTCGTACAGCTGGGGGAGCAGCACCGCCCGGTTGGGGTTCACCAGGTCGTTGTGCCGGCGCCGGACGGGTTGCCAGCTCTCGGCGCTGCCCACGCCGACCCGCAGCACCCGGTCGGAGCCCGTGGGCAGCGGGTCGAGGGTCACGACACCGCGCCACCCGGAGGCGGTGGGCTCCAGCGGGATGGAGGCGACGACCTCCGGCGCCTGCTGGTCGAGCAGGAGCAGCGTCGACGCGACCCCGGCGACGGGGTCCACCGTGAGCTCGATGCCATCGCCGCCCAGGCAGACCTGCCGCAGCTCGGCCGCCGGCGCCAGCGCCCGGCGCTCGATCCGGAGGAAGCCGTCGTCGGTGCGGCTCAACGCGAACTGCGTGCGGCCGTCACGGGCCGGCGGGATCGTCAGCGGCTCGCCGGCGGGCAGCGGGGGGGACCACACCGGCTTCGGGGAGCCGCCGCCCGCGGGCACCAGCACGACGTCGTACGACGCGGGGCCGTCGCCGGCGAGCTCGGCCAGGTCGACGCGGATCGAGCGGTAGGCCGGCTGGTCCTCGGCCAGGTCGCTGCGCACGGCGACGACGTCACCGTCCTCGCTGGCCCGGAAGGCGAGGGCACCGGCCGTCGCCTCGACCGCCAGCCACAGGGTCTGCCCGTCCACGATCCCGGCGTACGCCGACACCGGGCTGCGCCGGGGAGGGGTCGGCGGCGGGGCCGGCGTGTCCTGGGGGATCTCGGCGGCGGCGCGCGCACCGGGGGCGTCGGCGGCGCGACGCCGGGCGAACTTCACGTGGGATACCGGGCGATGACCGGTCAGAGACCGGTGACGCCTTCGCCGCCGCCGGCCTGCTCGTCGAAGCTCTCGTGCTCCAGCAGGTGCAGGACCGGGACGCCGATGTGGCGGCGGGCCTGGGAGGTCCAGTCGAGGTGGAAGAACTCCGACACCACGTGCGGCCGGGTCAGGATGATCGCCTCGCGGCCGTCGACCGCGGTGACCTCGTCCGCCAGCGCCTCGATGGGCGGTCCGGTGATGACCTTGCCGGTCGCGGTGCCGCCGGCGTTCCGCAGCGCGGTGACGGTCTTCTCCAGATCGGTGCTGGACCGCTCCTCGCTGTCCTTGCGGACCGCGTCGAGATCGATGTCGCTCATCCCGATGCTCGGTGACGCGAGCATCTCGCTGCCGGACAGCGAGCCCATCGCGGCCTCGATGCGAGCCGCGGCGTCCTCCATGGGGAGGAGCACGTGGTAGGTCACCGGGTCGTCGATGTTCTCGTGAAGCGAGCAGACCTGCCGGGCGTCGGCCGGGCTGAGTACCTGCTCGATCAGGAGCACGACGTCGTAGTCACTCATGTGCTGAACCTCCGTCACTCTCTGGTCGAGCTGGTCGACTCGGTGGTCGAGCCTGTCGAGACCACGCCCAGAACACTACCGAGGTCGTAGCTGACTGGCTCCTCCAGTTGCTCGTAACCGCAGGACTCCGGATCACGGTCGGAGCGCCAGCGCCGGAACTGCGCGGTGTGCCGGAAGCGCCGACCCTCCATGTGGTCGTACGCCACCTCGACGACGAGGTCGGGCCGCAGCGGTGTGAAGGACAGGTCCTTGCCGGCGCTCCACCGGCTCTGGGTGCCCGGGACGCGGTCCGGGTTCGCGATTCCCCAGCTTGCCCCCGGGGTGGAGGAGCCGAGGGACGGGGCGTCTCGAAACCACTCGCCCCACGGGTGCTCCGCGATGTCGACCACGAGCGGTTGGAGCTCCTCGATCAACTCGGCCCGGCGCTTCTCGGTGAAGCTCGCCGAGACGCCGACGTGCTGCAGCTTGCCGTCGGCGTACAGCCCCAGCAGCAGGCTGCCGAGCAGCGGCCGTTCGGGGGTGGAGGTCTTGTGCTCCCGGTAACCGGCCACCACCACGTCGGCGGTCCGCTCGTGCTTGATCTTGAGCATCGTGCGGCCGTTCTGGGTGTACGTCGCCCCCAGCGGCTTGGCGACCACGCCGTCGAGGCCGGCGCCCTCGAAGCTGGTGAACCAGCTCTCGGCCTCCGCGGCGTCCGTGGTGGTGCGGGTCAGGTAGCAGGGCCCCGTGAGGCCCGCGAGCGCCCGCTCGAGCACCACGCGACGCTCGGCGAACGGACGGTCGACGTACGACTCGTCGCCCAGCGCCAGCAGGTCGAACGCCACGAACCCCGCGGGAGTCTTCTCGCTGAGCATGTCCACGCGGGACTTGGCCGGATGGATCCGCTCCTGCAGGGTCTCGAACTCCAGCTTGTCGCCGATCGCGACGAAGAGCTCGCCGTCCAGGACGCACCGCTCCGG
>JAOPXC010000084.1 GCA_025965335.1 Nocardioides sp.
ACTGGTTCACCGGCCCGAAGCACACCATTGACGAGGACGTCGTCAAGGCCTTCGACGCCTGAGTGGATCCCACTTCCGACCTGGACCGCCTCGCCATCCTGGCGGGGCGGTCCTGGCAGGTCGCCGAGCTTCCCGGTGGGCTCACGAACCGCAACCTGCGCGTCACCACGGACGACGGCGACCCGCGCCTCGACGTGGTGGTGCGGTGCTCGAGCAACGACGCCGGGCTGCTCGGGATCGACCGCGACGCCGAGCACCAGAACTCCAGGCGTGCGGCGGAGGCCGGCGTCGGGGCGCCCGTCGTCGAGTATCGGCCCGACCTGCGGATGCTGGTGATCGGTTTCCTCGAGGGGCGGGCGCTGGCGAACGCCGACTTCGCCGACGCGGGGGTGCTGTCGAGGGCCGCCGAAGCCTGCCGGCGTCTGCATGCGGGACCCCGGTTCGTCGGGGACTTCGACATGTTCGCGCGCCAGGCGGCGTACCGCACCACGATCCGGGAGCAGGGGTTCCGGCTCCCGGCGGGGTACGACGACCACGCGTCCGCGTGGGAGGACGTACGTCGTGCCCTCGCCGCGGCACCCCGCCCCACCGTGCCCTGCAACAACGATCTGCTGGCGGCCAACTTCCTCGACGACGGGGCGCGGACCTGGCTGATCGACTACGAGTACTCCGGCAACAACGACGCCTGCTTCGAGCTCGGCAACACGTCGACCGAGTGCGACTTCACGCCGGAACAGACGGAGGCCTGGGCCGAGGCGTACTTCGGTGCACCGACCCGCGCGGACCTGGCGCGGGTGCGGGTGCAGGCGCTGTGCAGCGAGTACGGCTGGGCGCTCTGGGGTTTCATCCAGGCGGCATCGAGCCCAATGGACTTCGACTTCTACGGTTGGGGAATGGAGCGCTTCGAGAAGGCCGCCCGGACCTTCGTCGACCCCGGGTTCCGGGGACTGCTGGACGACGTGTCCCGTGGCTGAGCTTCCCTCCCGCGCCCGCGTCGTGATCGTCGGCGGGGGTGTCATCGGGGCGTCGGTCGCCTACCACCTGACGAAGCTCGGCTGGTCGGACGTGCTGCTGCTCGAGCAGGGTCGCCTCTCGAGCGGCACGACGTGGCATGCGGCCGGGCTGGTCGGACCGCTGCGCGCCTCCGAGGGCGGGACCCGGCTGGTGCAGTACTCCGCGGAGCTCTACGCGAGCCTGGAGGCCGAGACCGGACAGGCCACCGGCTACAAGAACGTTGGCGGCGTCATCGTCGCGCGCACCGAGGACCGGATGGTGCAGCTGCGACGGACCGCGGCCAACGCGACGGCCTACGACATGGAGTGCGAGCTGATCTCGCCGGCCCGGGCCCAGGCGCTGTGGCCGGCGATGGCCGTCGACGACCTGCTCGGCGCGATCTGGCTACCGGGTGACGGCAAGGTCAACCCGACCGACCTGACGATGGCGCTGGCCAGGGGAGCCCGGGCGGGCGGCGCGCGGATCGTCGAGAAGGTCCGGGTGACCGGATTCTCGGTCACGGAGGGCCCGGCCGGCCGGCGGGTCACCGGAGTCGTCACGGATCGAGGAAGCGTCGAGGCGGAGGTCGTCGTCAACTGCGCGGGCCAGTGGGCGAAGGCGCTCGGCGACGAGGTCGGCGTGACGGTGCCGCTGCACTCGGCCGAGCACTTCTACGTGGTGACCGAGGCCGTCGAGGGCGTCCACCCGGACCTGCCGATCCTGCGTGACCCGGACGGCTGGACCTACTTCAAGGAGGAGGTCGGCGGCCTCGTGGTCGGTGGCTTCGAACCGAACGCCAAGCCGTGGCGGTCGCCGGACGACATCCCCTACCCGTTCGAGTTCCAGCTCCTCGACGAGGACTGGGACCACTTCTCGGTGCTGATGGACGAGGCGTTGGTGCGGGTCCCGGCGCTGGGAGACACGGGCATTCGCAAGTTCTACAACGGGCCCGAGTCGTTCACGCCGGACAACCAGTTCCTGCTGGGGGAGGCTCCCGAGCTGCGGGGCTTCTTCGTCGGGGCCGGCTTCAACTCCGTCGGGATCGCCTCGGCCGGTGGTGCGGGCCGGGCCTTGGCGGAGTGGATCGTCGAGGGCGAGCCGACGACCGATCTGGTGGGCGTCGACATCCGGCGCTTCGCACCCTTCAACGCCAACAACCGGTGGCTGCGCGATCGGGTCGCCGAGGTGCTCGGGCTGCACTACGCGGTGCCCTGGCCGAACCGGGAGCTCGAGACCGCGCGCCCGTTCCGCTGCTCACCCCTGCACGACCGGCTCGCCGCCGTGGGCGCCGTGTTCGGTAGCCGGATGGGCTGGGAGCGGCCCAACGTGTTCGCGCCCTCGCCGGCCGAGGCGCGACTGGACTACTCCTGGGGCAAGCAGACGTGGCTGCCCTGGTCCGCCGCCGAGCAGCGGGCCTGCCGGTCCGACGTCGCGGTGTTCGACCAGACGTCGTTCTCCAAGTACATCGTCGACGGGCCCGATGCGGTGGACGCCCTGCAGTGGATCTGCGCCAACGACGTGGACGTGCCCGTCGGGCAGGCCGTCTACACGCCCTTCCTCAACCGGCGCGGCACCTACGAGGCCGACCTGACCGTCACGCGCACCGGCGCTGACGAGTACCTGGTGGTCAGCAGTTCCGCGACCACCGTGCGCGATCTCGACTGGATCCGCCGGCACGTTCCCGAGGGCTGCGACGCCCGGGTCCGCGACGTGACCGCGGCGTACGCCGTGCTGGGCGTGATGGGTCCGCGGTCCCGCAACCTCCTGCAGCCTCTCACCGACGCGGACCTCTCCGAGGAGGCGTTCCCGTTCGCGACCAGTCGGGCGGTCTCGCTGGGCCACGCCACGGTGCGGGCCACCCGGATGACGTACGTCGGCGAGCTCGGCTGGGAGCTGATGGTGCCGGTGGAGTTCGCTGCGGGCGTGTACGACCTGATCAAGGCCGGCGGCGCCGTGGACGCCGGCTACTACACGATCGAGTCGATGCGGCTCGAGAAGGGCTACCGGGCCTTCGGGCGCGAGCTGACGCCCGACTTCACCCCGGTCGAGGCCGGCCTGGTCTTCGCCACCGGCCTCGGCAAGCTCGACCACCGGGGCGAGCCCCTCGACTTCCTCGGCCGGGCAGCCCTGGAGGAGCACCGGGCGGCGCTGGCGGCCGGCGGTCCGCGGCGTCGGCTGGTGTCGTTCGTGGTCGGGTCGCCCGAGCCGATGCTGTGGGGCGGCGAGCTCGTGCTGCGCGACGGCAGCCCGGCCGGACAGGTCACCAGCGCCGCCTGGGGCGAGACGGTCGGGTCCTGCGTCGGCCTGGCCTATCTGCGGAGCGACGAACCGGTCACCGCCGACGACCTGGCGCGCAGCGGCTTCCAGGTCGACGTGGCGGGTGACCGGTTCGACGTCCGGGTATCCCTCAGGGCACCCCTCGCCTGACGCCGGCTCAGCGGTTGGCGTTGGTGTTCGGCTCGACGTACGCGTCGCTCGCCTCGGCCCGAGCGGCGCCGGGCTGGGCGCCGGGAGTGTCGCCCTCGCTCTTCGAGCGGACCAGCTCCTCGATGCGCTTGCCGGTGTCGGCGTCGACGCTCTTCCAGTACTGGAAGGCCCGCTCGAGGACGTCGCCCTTCACGCCGCCGAGCAGGTGCCCGGAGACGGTCTGGACGAACATCTCGCGCTGCTCGTCGGTCCACACCTCACGCACCAGGGTGCCGGGCTGCGAGAAGTCGTCGTCGTCCGGACGCAGCGTGTACGCCTGGCGCACCATCGCGCCGTCGGTCTCCCAGCCGGGATCGACCTCGCCGGTCTCGTCGGCGTAGCCACGCCCGAAGGAGTTCGGGGCGTAGACCGGGTCGTCGCCGCGGTGCTCGTAGGCCATCGCGCCGTCCTGCGTGTAGGTGTTCACCTCGACCTTGGGTCGGTTCACCGGGAGTTGCAGGTAGTTGGGTCCGATCCGGTGGCGGTGCGTGTCGGCGTACGCGAAGGCGCGGCCGAGCAGCATCTTGTCCGGGCTGAAGCCGATGCCCGGGACCAGCGCGCTCGGCTCGAAGGCCGCCTGCTCGATCTGTGCGAAGAAGTTCTCCGGGTTGCGGTTCAGCGTCATCGTGCCGACCCTGATCAGCGGGTAGTCGGCGTGCGGCCAGATCTTGGTGAGGTCGAACGGGTTGATCCGGTAGGTCTTGGCGTCCTCGTAGGGCATCGCCTGGATCGACAGGGTCCAGCTCGGGAAGTCGCCCGCCTCGATCGAGTCGTGGAGGTCGCGACGGTGGAAGTCCGCATCCTCACCGGCGATGCGCGAGGCGTCCGCGTCGGTAAGCGCCTCGACGCCCTGGTTGCTGTGGAAGTGGTACTTCACCCAGTGCTTCTCGCCGGCCGCGTTGATCCACAGGTAGGTGTGCGAGCCGTAGCCGTTCATGTGCCGGTAGGTCTTCGGGATGCCGCGGTCGCCCATCAGGTAGGTCACCTGGTGGGCCGACTCCGGGTTGAGCGACCAGAAGTCCCACTGCATGTTGTTGTCGCGCAGGCCGGACCCACCACGACGCTTCTGCGATCGGATGAAGTGCGGGAACTTCATGGTGTCCCGGATGAAGAAGACCGGCGTGTTGTTGCCGACGAGGTCGTAGTTGCCCTCGGAGGTGTAGAACTTCAGCGCGAAGCCGCGGGGGTCACGCCAGGTGTCGGGGGAGCCCTGTTCGCCGGCCACCGTGGAGAACCGCGCCAGCATCTCGCTCTTCACGCCCGGCTGGAACAGTGCCGCCCTGGTGTACGCCGACACGTCCTCGGTGGTCTCGAACTCGCCGAACGCGCCCGAGCCCTTGGCGTGGACGTTGCGCTCCGGGACGCGCTCGCGGTTGAAGTGCGCCATCTGGTTCAGGAAATGGACGTCGTGCAGCACGATCGGGCCGTCGGGACCGACCGTGAGCGTGTTGCGGTCGCTCGGCGCCGGGGCTCCGGTGTCCGTGGTCGAACCGAGCCGGGCCTCCTCGGACGGTGCGGTCGCGATCGAGGTGTCGGCGGGCTGGGGCAGGTCAGGCATCTTCTCTCCTCAAGTGGTGCGGACGATTGCTGTCGTGCTGGTCGGACGGGGCTTGGCAGTTCGAGCAGAGGCCCCAATAGGTCACCTCGGCCTCGTCCAGTGCGAAGCCGGGCGCGTGCCGGCCCAGCTCCGACGGGTCGAGGCAGGGGGCCTCACCGGTGGCGCAGTCGACGTCGGTGACGCCGCCGCAGGAGCGACACACGACGTGGTGGTGGTTGTCGCCGGTCCGCAGCTCGTAGCGGGACACGGAACCGGCCGGCTGGAAACGGCGTACGACGCCGTGCGCGCTGAGCGTGTTGAGCACGTCGTAGACGGCCTGGGTGGAGACCGGGAGGGTCTCGCGCACCGCCGAGATGACGACGTCGGCACCGGCATGCGGTCGGCTCTCCAGCACCTCGAGCACCGCGAGGCGGGGCTGCGTCACGCGTAGCCCGGCGGCGCGAAGCATCTCGCTACGGTCGACGTGGTGGTCTGGGACGGGCATCGCCTCGACTCTTCCGCGCTTTCTGGAACTAGTCAAGAAAACCCGCCGAAACAATTCTAGGAACGCGAGTACAGCTCGCGGATGACGTCCTCGATGTCGGGCTCCTGGATCGACAGGTCCGCCACGTCGTACGCCGCGGCGACCGCGGCCACCAGGGGAGCGGCGCTGGCGTCGGCGGGGAAGGACAGCCACTGGCGGGGGCCCTCGACCCGGCGCGCGGTGGCCCCCTCGACGGAGATCGGCGGCGCCTCGTCCACGAGGTCCACGACCAGGGTGCGCGTGGATCCGCCCTGGCGGTGCAGCTCCGTGAGCGCTCCGTCGAAGACCTTGGTGCCGTGGTCGATGACGATGACCCGGCGGCAGAGCGCCTCGATGTCCTGCAGGTCGTGGGTGGTGAGCAGCAACGTGACTCCGCGCTCGGCGTTCAGGGTACGCAGGAACTCCCGCAGCCGACCCTTGGAGATCACATCGAGTCCGATGGTCGGCTCGTCGAGGTAGAGGATCTCGGGGTCGTGCAGGAGCGCTGCGGTGATGTCGCCTCGCATCCGCTGGCCGAGGCTGAGCTGACGCACCGGGGTGTCCAGCAGGTCACCGAGGTCCAGGAGCTCGACGAACTCCGCAAGGTTGGTGCGGAACCGGTCCGACGGGACCCGGTAGATCTTCTGGAGCAGCTCGAACGAGTCGCGCAGCGGCAGGTCCCACCACAGGGTGGTGCGCTGGCCGAAGACAACCCCGATCCGGTGGGCCAGGGCGCGGCGCTTGCGGCTGGGATCGACACCGGCGACCCGGAGGTGCCCGCCGGTCGGGACGAGGATGCCGGTGAGCATCTTGATCGTCGTCGACTTCCCGGCGCCGTTCGGGCCGATGTAGCCCACCATCTCGCCGGGCTCGATCGCGAGGTCGAGGTCGTGGACTGCGCGCACCTCGGTGCGGGTGCGGTTGAGGCGACCGGAGCGCTTGTAGACCGTGAAGGTCCGGCTCAGGCCACGAGCCTCGATCAGGCCCATGTCAGCTCCCCGTCGATCGGTAGTGGCGGACACCGGTCCGCCAGACGAGGGCCGCGATGCCGGCCATGGCGAGCGCCACGACCGGCGACAGGACCTGCGTCCAGGCCGGGAAGCCGAGCGGGTCGGGGCGGCCGAGGATGTAGAGGCTCGGGTACCAGTTCACGAAGGCCAGCGGGAGCACGAACGTGAGGGCCTTGACGACCTCGCCGGGGAAGACGGTGAGCGGGTACGACGTGAGCGTGTTGCCGCCGTAGGTGAACGCGTTGGCGACCTCGGCAGAGTCCGCGGTCCAGAACTGCAGGCAGGCGAAGGCGATGAACAGCGCGAAGAAGATCACCGAGCCCGAGACCACCATCGACGCGGCCATCGCGACGCGACCGGGCGACCAGTCGACGTACGCCGAGGCCCACCCGAACACCACCAGCGCCTGGACGACCCTCGCAATCCGGCGCAGGGCGAACTCGTCAGCACACACCTGGATCAGCAGGGGGACGGGGCGGACCATCATCGTGTCCAGCCTCCCCAGCCGGATCATCGACCCGAGTCGCTCGATGCGGCCCACGAACAGGTCCGCAATCGCAATGGCGAGGCCGGTGCCGCCGTACAGGAAGGCAACCTCGCGCAGCGAGAAGCCGCCCAGGCTGTGCACGGTGTGGAAGAGGATCCAGATCCCGACGAAGTCCACGCCGGTGATCAGGAAGCCGCCGACGGTGAGCATCCAGAAGGACGCGCGATACGTCGTGGAGGCGCGCACCCAGAGCGCGGCGATCTCGCAGTAGCGGACCAACGGGGTCAGGAGGAGCTCAGCCACCCTGGACCACTACCTTGCGTTCGGCGGTGCGCAGCACCAGCGCGCAACCCGCCAGGAGTGCAACGGCCCAGAACAGCTGGAGGCCGAGCCCCGCGAGGACCTCCAGGCCGCTGCGCTGGCCGAGCCAGATGTCGGCCGGCACCTGAAGGAAGGTCGCCCAGGGCAACAGCACGGCCACGTCCTGCAACCAGCCCGGGAACAGCACGAGTGGCACCGTGAGCCCACTGAAGAAGACCGCGGCGGAGGCGGCCAGCACCTTGGTGCCCTGGGAGTCGAGGATCCAGAACCCGCTCGCGGCGACCAGGAAGCGGAGGCTGAAGCTGACCAGCACCGCCAGGGGGATCGAGGCCGCCACCGCGAGCCATGTGATGGGTCCGCTGGGCCAGCGCAGGTCGAACAGGAGGGCGCCGACGATCGTCGGCGCGATGCCGCGCGTGAGCAGGTGGAAGGTGGCTCGGCCGAGGTCCGCGGCGACGTACCAGCCGAGGATGCCGACCGGCCGGTAGAAGTCGAGGGCCACGTCGCCGGAGCGGATCCGCTCGGCCAGGTCGTCGGGTGAGCCCCCGCCCCACACCGCGACGGTCATGATCATGGCCTGCCCCAGCCACGCGTAGGTGAGGGCGTCCTGCACGTCGTACCCGCCGGCCCGCGGACTCTGGTCCCACACGGCCGTGTAGACGAAGCAGACGATCACGCCGAAGACGCAGTTGGTGAAGATGCCCGCCAGCGTGGCGGCGGTGTAGGTCGAGTACCTCCTGAAGGCGCGCGTCGCGATGGAGACGTGCAGGGGCATGGGCCCCACCCTTACACGCGCGCGACCCTCTGCAGACGCGCCACGATCAACCCGGCCACGAGCGCACCGGCGGTCCCGAGCGCCTCGTCACCGAGGGTGTCCTCGTACGCCGTGTCGAGCTCGGTGCCGTGCCGGATGAACGTGTACCACTCGCCGAGCTCCCAGCCGATGGCCAGGATCGCGCCCAGCCCGGTCACGATCAGCACCGTCGCCCACGGCAGCCGGAGGTTCGCGCAGATGATCAGCCCGAGGCCGGCGCAGAGCAGCAGCCAGTTGGCGAAGTGGTTGAGGTCGTCCCACCAGACGACCGCGTCGTAGAGATCGAGGCTGTTGCCGGTGACGTCGACGAGGAACGGGAGCATCACCAGCGTGAACGCCCCCCAGGGCGGACGCGCGGCGGCCTCCCGGCGGCGTACGACCAGCCACCAGATGGCCGGGGTCAGCAGCATCAGCAGGGGATAGGCGACCAGCCGCGCCCCGAACGCCTTGTCCGCGAAACGGTCGATGCCCGGCCACCATTCGGCGACGGCGAGCTGCGCCACGGTGAGGACGAGGACGGCGGCGGGCACCCAGGCGGGCACCCCCGCGGGTGAGGCACTTCGACGGGTCACGCGAGCATTGTGGGTGGAATAGCGGATCCTCCGTGCTCGTTACACGGATGATTCGACATTCAACCAACAAGTTCTGGAGCAGGAGCGGTCATGCAGTTCGGCATCTTCACCGTCGGAGACGTCACGACGGACCCCACGACGGGTCGCACGCCGACGGAGCACGAGCGCATCAAGAACACGGTTGCCATCGCGAAGAAGGCCGAAGAGGTGGGGCTCGACGTCGTGGCCGTGGGCCAGCACCACAACCCGCCGTTCGTGGCGTCGTCACCGACGACCACGCTGGCCTACATCGGGGCGCAGACCGAGCGGATCATGCTCTCCACCGCGACCACGCTGATCACGACGACCGACCCGGTGCGCATCGCCGAGGACTACGGCATGCTCCAGCACCTGACCGACGGCCGGATGGACCTCATGCTCGGCCGCGGCAACACCGGCCCCGTCTACCCGTGGTTCGGCAAGGACATCCGCGACGGCATCAATCTCGCGATCGAGAACTATGCGCTGCTGAACCGGCTGTGGCACGAGGACGTGGTCGACTGGGAAGGCCGCTTCCGCACGCCGTTGCAGGGCTTCACCGCCACGCCGCGGCCGCTGGACGGCGTACCCCCGTTCGTCTGGCACGGGTCGATCCGCAGCCCCGAGATCGCCGAGCAGGCGGCCTTCTACGGCGACGGGTTCTTCTCCAACCACATCTTCTGGCCGGCCTCGCACACCGCCCAGATGGTCTCCCTCTATCGCCGCCGCTTCGAGCACTACGGGCACGGCAGCGCCGACCAGGCCATCGTCGGCCTCGGCGGCCAGGTGTTCATGAGGAAGAACAGTCAGGACGCCGTGCGCGAGTTCCGCCCGTACTTCGACAACGCCCCGGTCTACGGCCACGGCCCGTCGCTGGAGGAGTTCACGGCGGAGACACCGCTGACGGTCGGATCGCCCCAGGAGGTCATCGAGAAGACCCTCGGCTTCCGCGAGTACGCCGGCGACTACCAGCGTCAGCTGTTCCTGGTCGACCACGCCGGGCTGCCCCTGAAGACCGTGCTCGAGCAGCTGGACCTGCTCGGCGAGGAGGTCGTGCCGGTGTTGCGCAAGGAGCTCGCGGCGCTGAGGCCCGACCACGTACCCGACGCCCCGACGCACGCCTCGCTCGTTGCTGCCGCCGCGGCCAGGGCCGAGCGGTCCTCGGAGCCTGCTTCGGTGGTCGAGCCTGTCGAGACCACGGTGTCGGCATGACCCGGATCGTTGTGCTGACCGCGGGGCTCAGCGTCCCGTCGTCCACGCGGCTGCTTGCGGACCGGCTTGCCGCGGCGACGCTCAGTGCCCTGGGCGACGTGGAGATCGAGGTCATCGAGCTGCGCCCGCTGGCGCACGCCCTGGCCGACCACCTGCTCACCGGTTTCCCCACGGGCGAGCTGGCCGACGCCATCGACGAGGTACGCCGCGCGGACGGCCTGATCGTGGTGACCCCGGTCTTCTCCGCGTCCTACAGCGGACTCTTCAAGACGTTCGTCGACGTGCTCGAGCTGGGGCTGCTGGACGGCAAGCCGGTCCTGATCGCCGCGACGGCGGGGACGGCTCGGCACTCCCTGGTCCTCGACTACGCGCTGCGCCCGCTGTTCTCCTACCTGCACGCCGTGGTCGTGCCGACGGCAGTCTTCGCCGCCAGCGAGGACTTCGGCGACACCAGCGGCGGCCAGCTCGCCGAACGCATCGAACGGGCCGCGGGGGAGCTGGCCGCCCTCGTCGGGAAGGTGGACCCTTCGGCGCGACGGCGGCGGACCGTCGAGGATGAGTTCGCGGACCCCACGCCGTTCGAGGAGCTGCTCAGGAATGCTGGGGGCCCGGGTCCTGGGCCTGCTGGGCAATCCACTCGTTGACGCGACGCTCGGCCTCCGCGGGTTCGACGTCCTCCACCCGGGTCAGCACGGCCCACCGGTGCCCCCAGGGGTCGAGCAACGCCGCGTAGCGGTCACCGGTCACGAACGTCGACGGCTCGCCGTACCCCTTCGCGCCGGCCGCCACCGCCGCGGCGTACACGGTGTCGACGTCGGGCACGTAGACCACGGTGGAGTGGTGCACCTCGTCGCCGCCGGACGGCGGCAGCAGGTGGTGGTCGGGAGCCGGGTCGCTGAGCTGCATCCGGCCCGACGCGAACTCGAGCTCGCAGTGCGCGACGGTGCCGTCGGGTGCGTCGTTGCGGGCGACCACGACCGCACCGAACACTGAGGTGTAGAAGTCGATGGCGGCGGTGGCGCCGGCCACGCAGAAGAATGGCGTGAGGCTGGTGTACCCGGCCGGGATCGGGCTCACGGGCTGGGTGGACGTGGTCTCGGTCGTCGTGTCGGTCGTCATGTCCCCGATCCTGCCTAGGCTCGGACCATGGCCGCTTGGACAAACGCGACAACCACTCCGCCGGCCTCGGGGATCCTCCGGCCGGAGGTCCAGGACGCGCTGGTCCGGCGGGGGCGATTCGAGCCGGAGGCCGGGCTGGCCACCTGGATCGAGCACTACTGGACCGTGGCGTGGGATCTCGAGGATGCGGACGCCTTCCGTGCCGAGGTCGTGTCGCATCCCTCGGTGCACGTCACCGTCGAGTCGGGCACGGTGCCACGCTTCGGGTCCGAGCTGCCCGTCGGTCTCGTCCACGGTGTGATCACCCGCAAGTTCTCCGTCGACATCTCGGGCACCGGCCGGGTCTTCGGCGTCAAGTTCCGTCCCGGCGGCTTCGGTGCCTTCACGGGCGCCGACGTCGGTTCCTGGACCGACCGGATCCTGCCGCTCTCCACCGCCTTCGGCGCCGCGTCCGCCGACCTCGTCGAGCGGGTGTTGGCCGCGCCGAGCGACGAGGCCCGGGCCCGGATCCTCGACGGGCTGCTCCTCGGGCGGCTGCCGGACCGGGATGCCCGCTACGAGACGGTCCTCGCGATCGTCGCCGACCTGCGTGACGACCCGGGCCTCACCACCGTGGATGCGGTGGCGCGCCGGCACGGATTCTCCGAGCGCACGCTGCAGCGGATCTTCCGCCGCTATGTCGGTGTCGGCCCGAAGTGGGTGCTCCAGCGCTACCGACTCCACGACGCCGTCGACCTGATCGACTCGGGGGACTACGACGACCTGGCGGGCCTGGCCGTCCGGCTCGGATGGTTCGACCAGGCCCACTTCACCCGCGAGTTCACCGCTCTTGTGGGGCAGCCACCGGCGGCGTACGCCGCGCGTCGGGCAACCTGACGCCCCGGTACCTATGCTCGGCGGATGGCCGACCAGCTGAGGACCGCCGTCTGCCTCCCGACGTTCGGCGGCGTGGACGCCGGGGCGCTCGGCGATCTGGCTGCGGGGACGGAGGCAGCCGGCTGGGACGGCTTCTTCGTGTGGGACCACGTGTTGTGGGACCCCCTCGACCGAGGACTCGTCGACACCACGGTGGCGCTGACCGCGATCGCGCTGGCCACCAGCCGCGTGCGCTTCGGACCGCTGGTCACGCCGCTGGCCCGCCGCCGCCCCTGGAAGCTCGCGCGCGAGCTGTCGAGCCTGGACGAGCTGTCCGGCGGCCGCCTGGTGCTCGGCGTCGGCAACGGCGACGAGATCGACTTCGCGTCGGTCGGAGACCCGTCTCCGGCCCGGGCGCGCGCGGCGGTGCTCGACGAGTCACTCGACCTGCTGCGGCATCTGCTCGAGGATCCCGGGCCGGTCACCCACCACGGCGCGACCTACAGCGTCGAGGGCGTGCACCTGCACCCGCGCAGCGTCCAGCCGAGGATCCCGATCTGGGTGGCCGGCTGGTGGCCGCACCGGCGACCGCTGCGCCGGGCGGCCCGGTACGACGGCGTCGTACCGCTGTGGCCGGACTTCGCCCTCCCGACTCCCAGCGAGTTTGCCGAGTGCGTCGAGGTCGTCCGCGTGGCGCGGGTCGAGGCGGGCCTGACCGAGCCCTTCGACGCGCTGGTCTGGGCGCGCTCCGACGGCCGGGACGACCCACGCCCCCGCAGCTACCTGCCCGCCGGAGCCACCTGGTGGGTCGAGGCGTTCGACTTCCGGCGGGACACCCTCGACGACATCCGCCGCCGCATCGACGCCGGCCCTCCGGTCGGCCCGTGACTGGCCGGGCGCGGCCTCAGTGCTGGTAGGTGCCGTGGAGGACCGCGCGGCCGGCGGTCTTGAACGCGAGGTTGAACGACACCGCGGCCGGTGTGGCGTCGGAGTCGACACCCAGCGACGGCTCCTTCACCGCGTGCACGACGAAGAAGTAGCGGTGCACCTGGTCGCCCTCGGGTGGAGCGGCCCCCAGGAACGCCTTCGAACCGCCGTCGTTGCGGCACATGAAGGCGCTGCCCGGCAGGTCGGCACCCTCCGCCCCGGCGCCTGCGTCCAGGGACGTGCAGTCCGCGGGCAGGTCCACGAGCACCCAGTGCCAGAAGCCGCTCGGGGTCGGAGCGTCGGGGTCGAAGCAGGTGACGGTATAGCTCGAGGTGCCCTCGGGGGCGCCCTCCCAGGACAGCTGTGGGGAGGTGTTGCCCGCGGCGGCGACCTGGTCGTCCTTCAGGGGCTCACCGTCCTTCACGTCCGCACTGGTCAGCGTGAACGACGGCACCGATGGCAGCAGGTCGTAGGGGTGTGGGCTAACCGGACGGTCGAGGGACATGGACATGCTCCTAGCTGAGGCGACTGGACGTTTCGACCGTAGTCCGGTGACTGAACCCGCGTCACGCCCGGCTGGACGGCGACCGCGATGATGGTCGGGTGGACGACTACTCGACGTACCCCTCCGGGCTGCGGCTGGCCGGCCGCCGGGTGGTGGTGGTCGGCGGTGGCCACGTCGCCCAGCGGCGGGTGCCGCTCCTGATCGCCGCAGGCGCCGACGTGTACGTCGTGTCGCCGCACGTGACACCGGCGATCGAGGGCCTGGTCGGGTCGGGCGAGGTGACCTGGCGCCGGCGCGGGTTCGAGGAGGAGGACCTCGACGAGTCCTGGTACGTCATCGCCGCCACCGACGACCCCGACGTCAACGAGCGGGTCAGCAACGCCGCCGAGACGCGTCGCATCTTCTGCGTGCGCGCGGACGACGCGACCCACGCGACCGCCTGGACGCCCGCAGTGGGGCGCCACGGTGGCGTCACCGTCGCCGTGCTCGGCAACCGCGAGCCACGTCGGTCGGCGGCGATGCGAGACGAGATCCTCGAGGGGATGCGCGATGGCCGAATCGTGGACCGGGTCCAGCGCGACCACTCGCCGGGGGTCACCCTGGTCGGTGGCGGCCCGGGCGATCCGGACCTCATGTCGGTGGCCGGCCGCCGAGCGCTGATGGAGGCCGACGTCGTGGTGGCCGACCGGCTCGCCCCTCGCGAGCTCCTCGGCGAGCTGCCGTCGGACGTCGAGCTGATCGACGTGGCCAAGCTCCCTCGCGGCCGCAGCGCGCAGCAGGAGGAGATCAACCGGGTCATCGTCGAGCGAGCGTTGGCGGGCAAGCGGGTCGTGCGCTTCAAGGGCGGGGACAACTTCGTGTTCGGGCGCGGCTACGAGGAGGTCATCGCCTGCCGCGCGGCCGGAGTACCCGTCACCGTGATCCCCGGGCTGACCAGCCCGGTGGCCGTTCCCGCCGTCGCCGGCATCCCGGTGACCCATCGCGGGGTCGCCCACGAGTTCACGGTCATCTCCGGGCATCTGCCGCCCGGCCATCCCGAGTCGTTGACGAACTGGGGTGCGGTGGCGGGTCTGACCGGGACGCTGGTGCTGATGATGGCGGTGCAGAACGCGCCCGCGATCGCCGAGGCCCTGATGGGATCCGGTCGGTCGGCCGAGACGCCGGTCGCGGCCATCTGCGACGGCACCATGCCGGGGGAGCGCACCGTCCTGTCGACCCTGGGCAGCCTCGCACGGGACCTCGCCGCGGAGCACGTCAAGCCGCCCGCGATCATCGTGGTCGGGGACGTGGTGGCCGTCGCGCATCCCGGGCGGTTCCCGGACCGCGCCCGCTGATGGCCACGCCCGTCGAGATCGACGATCCGCAGGATCCCCGGCTGGCCGACTACCGGGACCTGCGCGACGTCGAGCTCCGCAAGCACCTCGAGGCCGAGCACGGCCTGTTCCTCGCCGAGGGCGAGAAGGTCGTCCGTCGGGCGGTCGAGGCCGGCTACACGCCCCGGTCGTACCTCATGGCGCAGCGCTGGCTGGACGGCCTGGCCGACGTCCTCGCCACCTCCGACGCCCCGTGCTTCGTGGTCTCGGAGGCGCTCGCGGAGGAGGTCACCGGCTTCCACGTGCATCGGGGCGCACTGGCCTCGCTCCAGCGCCGGCCGCTGCCCACCGTTGACGACGTGCTCGAGGGCGCCCGCTCGGTTCTCGTGCTGGAGGACATCGTCGACCACACCAACGTGGGCGCGATCCTGCGCAGTGGGGCGGCGCTCGGCTTCGATGCCGTGCTGCTGGCGCCGCGCTGCGCCGACCCGCTCTACCGTCGCTCGATCAAGGTGGCCATGGGCGCCGTGTTCACGATGCCGTGGACGAGGCTGCCGGAATGGCAGGACGCACTGCCGTCACTGGGCGCGCGCGGGTTCACGACGGTCGCGCTGACGCTCGCGGACGATGCGACCGACATCGAGGAAGCCGTGGCCGGACTCGACAAGGTGGCGCTCGTGCTGGGCTCGGAGGGCCACGGCCTGTCGACACGGTGGGAGCGGTCCGCCGACCGCCGGGCCGTCATCCCGATGCGAGAGGGCATCGACTCGCTCAACGTGGCGGCCGCCACCGCGGTCGCCTGCTATGTCACCGCACGGCGCTGAGGCGCCGCG
>JAOPXC010000118.1 GCA_025965335.1 Nocardioides sp.
CCGCGGCCTGACCCTGGGCGACCACCTGGTCGACCTCGGCCCGCAGCTCAGGGGTGAGCCGGCCCAAACCTGCGGTGTCGGCGAGCGTCTCGCCCTGGCGCTCACCCGATGGCCTGAGGGACTCGTCATCCCCGCCTCCGCGAGGCACGAAGGGCGTGACGGCGAGCAGCAGCAGGATCGCTACGAGGGCAATGGTCTTGGGGCCGGGACGGCGGCGGGACATGGAAGATCCTCGAGACACGATCGGGGAAGACGGGCGGCGTACCCCACCCATGGTCCCAGAAGTAGTCAGCTTTCACATGAGTCACAGCAGGCCGGGCGTGCCGAAGGCCGGCGCGGGGCGGGTGCGGGGGAAGAAATGGAGCGGATGACGAGACTCGAACTCGCGACATCGACCTTGGGAAGGTCGCGCTCTACCAACTGAGCTACATCCGCAGGACGGTTCTGGGACCGGCGGGAGGAGACTACCTCAGCGCGGGGCGCTCCCCACGAGGCCGGGTTCGCCCGGCGTCCCGAGGGCCGGGTAGCGAGCGCTGACCAGGTCGCCCGACGACCGGCCGGTGAGGCGGCGGTGCACCCAGGGGGCGGCGGATGTGCGGAGCCAGAGGGCGTGCTCGCGGAGCTCCTCGGCCCGGGTGCGGGGCAGCAGGTCGCGCAGCGGGAGCGGCTCGAGGTCGTGCTCGACGCCGAGGATGTCGAGCACCTCGATGGCCATCCGCTGGTGGCCGGCCGGGCCCATGTGCATCCGGTCGTCGTCCCAGAGCCGCCAGTCGCGGTACTCCCGCAGCCGCCAGAAGTCGACGACGGTCGCGCCGTGCCGGTCGGCGCTCTCCCGGACCAGTTCGTTGTACAGGGCGAACCGCCCACGGAGCAGTCGGTACGTCGCGGACCCGCCGGGGTCGAATGCTGTCCACACCAGGACGCGAGCCCCGGTGGCGGCGAGCCGGCCGAGCGCCTCGTCGTACCTGCCCACCAGGGCGTCGAGGTCGACCTTCGGGCGGATGATGTCGTTGGCTCCCGCATAGACGGTGACCAGGTCGGGCTCGAGGGCGAGCGCCGGCGCCAGCTGCTCGTCCAGGATGGCCGGGAGCTTGCGGCCGCGGATCGCGAGGTTGGCGTAGCCGAACTCGGCGCTCTGCCGCGCCAGCACCTCCGCGACCCGGTCGGCCCAGCCGCGCAACGCGTTGGGGCGTCGGGGGTCCGGATCGCCCACTCCCTCGGTGAACGAGTCGCCGAGGGCGACGTAGCGGTGGAAGAACATGTGCACATCCTGCCGTGCCGGTAGGTTGACGCCGTGCTGCTGTCAGACCGCGACATCCTGACCGAGATCGACGACGGCCGGATCCGGCTCGATCCCTTTGAACCCGGCATGGTGCAGCCGTCGTCCATCGACGTCCGGCTCGACCGGTTCTTCCGCGTCTTCGAGAACCACCGCTACCCGCACATCGACCCCGCGGCGGACCAGTCCGACCTGACCCGCGAGGTGGAGCCCGAGGGTGCGGAGCCGTTCATCCTGCACCCGGGCGAGTTCGTGCTCGGCTCGACGTACGAGGTGATCACGCTGCCCGACGACATCGCCGCGCGGGTCGAGGGGAAGTCGTCGCTGGGCCGGCTGGGGCTGCTGACCCACGCCACGGCCGGGTTCGTCGACCCGGGGTTCTCGGGCCACGTGACGCTCGAGCTCGCGAACGTCGCGACGCTGCCGATCAAGCTCTACCCGGGCATGAAGATCGGGCAGTTCTGCTTCTTCCGACTGTCCTCGCCCTCGGAGCACCCGTACGGCTCGGCGAAGTACGGCTCGCGCTACCAGGGCCAGCGCGGCCCGACGCCGTCGCGTTCGTTCCAGAACTTCCACCGCACGGCCATCTGAACGTCTGGCGTGGTCGTCAGCCGCGCTGCCACCAGCGCTTCTTCCTGACCGGCTCGTCGGTGACCCGGGTGGGTACGCCGTTCAGCATGATCTCGCCCTCGGCGAGAGGTTGGCCCGGTGCGGGTGACGGTGCCGGGGGCACCTGAGCCTGGGTGGGCATCGACAACGGCGGGGCCGGCGCAGGAGGGCCCGCGGCGCCCGGCATCAGGTTGCGCAGGACGGCCTGGATCTCCGGCGGCAGGGCCGCGACGGAGTCGTACGTCGTGCCGTCGACAGCGAACGACGTGGAGGTGACCACCGACGAGGAGGTGGGCGGCAGCCCGCCACCCTCGAAGAGGTCCGGGACGCCGTTGCCGTCGGCGTCGGGGAGCTTGGCGGCCAGCTGCTGCCTGATCTCCGGGGGCACGGCCTCCCAGGAGTCGTACTGCTGGCCGTTGACCATGATCTGCATCGGCTGTCCTCTGCTCGCTGCGGAGGCTCATCGTGGCACGGTTCGACGCGTTCGTGAGTCCGTTCGGTGGTCGAGCGCTGTCCTCGACCAACGAAGCCGAACCTCGAACACCGCGATGCTCAGTTGTCGATCCGGTCGGCGAACCGGCGCAGCCGCTGGGCCAACCGGTGTCGCGGGGGGACGGTGGCGATCCTCGGCGAGGCCGCGCGGGCGACCCGCTCGGCGATCTGGTGCCGGGCCTGGGTCTCGATGGCGGTGGGGGTGTCGTTCATGGCTGTCTCCTGGTGTCTTGGTGTTCGGATGGTGGTTCAGACCTCGGTGAGGATGACGTCGCCGCTGACGGTCTTCGCCCGCAGCTCGACGTGGTCGGCGCCGGCCTGGGGCTCGCCGGCGCCCTGGAGGGACGAGCGGATCTCGCCGGAGACCGTCGAGATGTCGGTCCACACCGGGACGCCGGCGGGGATGCCGATCCGCACGTCGCCCGACGCGCCCTTCATCGTGAACTTGCCTCGGCTCGCGGTGCCGACGACGAGGTCGCCGCTGCCGGTGACCATCGAGACGTCGGTCTGGGCGTCGATGACTCGCAGGTCACCGGAGCCGGTCTTGACGACGGCCGGTCCGTTGGTGCTTCCGATCTCGACGTCACCGGAGCCCGTGGACACCGAGACGGCGGACGCGGCGTGGCCGACCTTGACGTCGCCCGACCCGCTCTTCACGCGCAGCTCGGCCCGAGCATCGTCGAGCTGGATGTCGCCCGACCCGGTCTCGATGACGGCCTGGCCGCCGAGGGCGTCGACGCGCACGTCGCCGGACCCGCTCCTGATCTGCGCGGAGCCGGCCGCGCCCTCGAGCTGGACGTCCGCGCTGCCGGTCTTGATCGCCACGTCGCTGTCGAGCGGGACCACGACGTCGACGCGCAGCGAGGAGTCGCCGGTGAGGAAGCCGGTCCGCTGGCGCGGCGCCACGACGCTGATCTGGTCGCCGGTCTGCTCGACGTGCACCTGGTCGGCGTCGCGTCCGGTGACCTGGACCGTGGACTCGGTCGTCTCGGTGGCGAAGACGTGCACATTGCCCTTGCCGATCTCGACGTAGAGCTTGACGGGGGAGTGGGTCTCGAAGCGGTGCTCGGTCATGGTGGTCTCCGTGGGTCGGGGTGTGTTCCTCCGCGGGACCGGCCTGGTTGCCGGTCCCCCGTGGTTGGGGTGGGTGGGTTCGGGGGTCGCTCAGATCCAGCCGGTCATGCGGCGGTTTCCGCGCTTGCCCCCGAAGGGGTCGTTGCCGCCGAAGAAGGGGATGCTCGACAGGTCGATGTCGACGTTGACGGCGTTGTCGCGGGTCGCGGCGCGCACGACGTTGACGAGCCAGGTGTTGAGGGAATGGCCGGTGCGGGCCGCCAGCTCCTCGGCCTTGGCCTTCACCGACTCGGGCATCCGCAGCGTGATGCGGGCGACGCCGCCCTCCTCCTCGGCCTCCTCGGCGCCCGGGGGTGCGGGCGGCGAAGGCGGGGCCGGCGGCGTCATCGCGGCGCCCTGCACGACGAAGTCGAGCTCGCGCCCGTTGAGTCGCACGTCGACCCCGCCCGACGGCATCTCGGCGGTGATCTCGGCGGCCGCCTGGGAGATGGCCTCCATCAGGGCGAGCCGGGCCGACGGGTCCAGCGCGAACGTGAGGCGCTCCGCCGCCTGCCTGGTCTCGGGGCCGGCCGCCTCGGCCGCGGCGACGAGGTCGCGTCGGAGGCTGTCGATGTAGGGCGTGATGTCCATGGGCATCAGCGTGACACCACTGTGACGTCAAGTCAAGTCTGAATGACGTCACTCTTGACATCGCGTGACGTCGCGCCTCCCGCCGCGGGGCTGGAGGTTTGCCGACCAGTTCGAGCGGGCAACCAACCGCTAGCCCCGGAGGGCTGCGACACACTCCATCGGAGCACGAGAGGGCAACGGCATGTTGAACACGGGTGCGACGGTCCTGGCGAGCGGCACCCTCATCCAGGTGGACGCCGTCGACTACGTCATCGTCTTCATCTACTTCGGCTTCGTCATCGGCATCGGCGTCATGGCCAGTCGCCGGGTCTCCGACTCGATGGACTTCTTCCTCTCCGGACGGTCGCTCCCGGCCTGGGTCACCGGGCTGGCCTTCATCTCGGCCAACCTGGGCGCCGTCGAGATCATGGGGATGTCGGCGTCCGGCGCGGAGTTCGGGTTGCCGACCGTGCACTACTTCTGGATCGGCGCGGTGCCGGCGATGCTCTTCCTCGGCATCGTGATGATGCCCTTCTACTACGGGTCCAAGGTGCGCTCGGTCCCCGAGTTCATGCTCCGTCGCTTCGGGCCGGGAGCGCACCTGGTCAACGCCATCTCGTTCGCCGTGGCGCAGCTGCTGATCGCGGGGGTGAACCTCTACCTGCTCGGCAGCATCGTCCATGCGCTGCTCGGCTGGCCGCTGCCGGTCGCGCTCGTCGTCGCGGCCGCGATCGTGCTCTCCTACATCACGCTGGGCGGACTCAGGGCGGCCATCTACAACGAGGTGCTGCAGTTCTTCGTCATCGTCGCGGCCCTGCTTCCGCTCACGCTGATCGGCCTGCACCGCGTAGGAGGTTGGGGCGGCCTGACCGACAAGATCACCGCGGCCGCGGACTCGGGTGTCGGGCCGCCGGCCGACCAGCAGCTGAACTCCTGGCCGGGGCAGGACCTGTCCGGGTTCGGCTCGCCGGTGTTGTCGGTCATCGGCATCGTCTTCGGCCTCGGCTTCGTGCTGTCCTTCGGCTACTGGACCACGAACTTCGTCGAGGTCCAGCGGGCGATGGCGTCCGACTCGATCGCGTCGGCGCGCAAGACCCCGGTGATCGGCGCCTTCCCCAAGATGTTCGTCCCGTTCATCACGATCTTCCCGGGCATGATCGCCGCCGTCCTGGTCTCGGAGCTGGCCCGGGTCAAGGCCGGAGAGACGGTGCCCGGAGGCTCGTCCGGCGACGGCGTCACCTACAACGACGCGCTGCTGCTCCTGATGCGCGACCTACTCCCCAACGGTCTGCTGGGCCTGGCGATCGCCGGGCTCCTTGCGGCGTTCATGGCCGGCATGGCCGCCAACGTCTCGGCCTTCAACACGGTGTTCAGCTACGACCTCTGGCAGACCTACGTCATCAAGGATCGGCCGGACGGTTACTACCTGGCGGTCGGTCGCTATGCCACCGTCGCCGCGACCGGGGCCGCGATCTTCACCGCATCGCTGGCCGGCAACTTCTCGAACATCATGGACTACCTCCAGACGCTGTTCGGGTTCTTCAACGCGCCCCTGTTCGCGACGTTCATCCTCGGTATGTTCTGGAAGCGGATGACCCCGACCGCGGGCTGGATGGGCCTGGTCGCAGGCACCGCCTCGGCGATCGCGGTGTGGGCCACCAACGAGTGGGGCCCGCTGAACCTGCCCGGACAGGGCGCGGCGTTCCTCGCCGCCTCGACGGCCTTCGTCGTAGACATCGTGCTCAGCATCGTGGTGTCGCTCGTCACGACGCCGAAGCCGCCGGCCGAGCTGGCCGGCCTCGTCTACTCGGAGACGCCGAGGGACCAACTGGTGGACGCCGAGGAGGCGACCTACCCGTGGTACCGCCGGACCGTACCCCTCGCCGCACTGGCGCTGGTGATGGTGATCGTCCTGAACATCATGTTCTGAGGAGACTGACATGGCTGCTGACACCGAGAAGCACACCGCGGGCGCCTTCGACGTCCGTAACATCATCGGGACCCTGCTGGGGTTGTACGGCGTGATCCTGACGGCGATGGGCCTGTTCGCGGACACCGCTCCCGAGCGGACCGGAAACATCAACGCGAACCTGTGGGCCGGCCTGGCTCTCCTGGTGGTGTCCGCCGTCTTCCTGGTCTGGGCTCGCCTGCGACCGCTCGTCGTATCGGGCCACGCACCTCAGGATCCCGGCCCCGCGCGCCGGGACCGGCCCTGAGCCAGGTCAGCGCTGGTCCTGCTTCCGGGTGTAGAGCACGACCGCGTCGATGGCGTCGTAGGCCTGGTAGAGGTCGACGCGGACCGAGCAGGTGCCGGCGTCGCCCGGTATCGCGATCGTGATGGAGACGGCCGGGCGCTCGCCCGAGAGAATCGGTCGCCTGATCCCACAGGTGGTCAGCGGCGGTGTGCCGCTGGTGACGGTGAGCTGGGGCGCCCGGTAGCCGCTGCCGACGGCCCGCACCTCGCGCGCAGCCGCCGCGAGCTCGGTGGGCGCCGAGAGGCCGTCCCAGCTGGCCCGCTCGACGGCCCGCTCGTGGGCCAGTATCGCGGGCTCGCTCCGGTCGACCACCACCCGCACCAGCCGGGCGAAGTCAGGTGCCGGACCGCGTCCGGTCGCGAAGTCGAGGAACCGCCAGGCCAGCGCCCGGTCCGCGTACCGGGCCATGCAGAACACATCCGACGGCACCGCCGTACGGATCGTGATCGTGTCACCTCGGCTGAGCGGTGCTCCGATCGGCGGATCCGTCCCCACCACGCGACCGGGCAGCTCACACGCGCGTACTGGCTGCTCGACGACCGTCAGACCCCGGTCGCTGAGCAGGGCACGTGCGTCCTGCGCGTCGTAGCCGAAGAGTGAGGGCACCTGGCCGGCGGTCAGTGGGAGCCGCGGCTCGGGGTGGCCCGAGCCGGCCATCCCGGCCGCGACGAGCAGCGCAACCAGGACCGCGAGGACCCCGAGCACGGGATTGTTCAGCCTTGCCGGGGGCACCGCGATGGGTCCGCCCGGGCGGCTGTCGACCGCAGGTGCAGCCATCAAGAGCTCGTCGCGGAGCTCCGCGCTGGTGCTGGCACCGAAGGGTGTCGCGGCCGCGCCGGGGATCGCCCCGACCAGCGCCGCAAGGACGGCGGGATCGGGATCCTCGCTCCGCCGGATCTTGCGCGCGGACCGCGCCAGCACCCGGTCGACGACGTTCGGGGCCGCGGTCTCCGCACAGCCCATCAGTACGGCGGCCCTGAGCAGGGTGCCGTGCCGTGCGGCGACGTACTCGTCGAAGTCCATGGGCTTCCCGTTCGGAGCCACGCTACGCCCGGATTGCTCAGGGGCGACCACGCTGCCGATGGCGGCGGCGTCATCCGGTTGATCGGACGACGGGGCCCTGGATCGGTTCCGTCGCGTTTCCACAGGTTCGGCTCCTCGGGGGTCGGAGCGGCGGCAGCGGGCAACCTCCGGTCATGGACGAGGTGGCACGCCTGCTCGGGGAGCAAGCGGGCGTGCTCTCCCGCCGTCAGGCCCTGGAGCTCGGGGTCACCGAGGTCCAGATCGCCCGGCTGCTCAGGCGGCGCGAGTGGGTGGTGGTCCATCCGGGCGTCTACGTCCAGCACGGCGGTCCGCTCACGTGGTTGCAACGCGCGCGGGCAGCCGTGCTCTACTCCTGGCCGGCGGCCCTGATGCTCGAGTCGGCGATGCGCGCCCACGAAGGCCCCGGGCGGCGGCTGCGGGACGAGTCCGTCATCCACGTCGCCGTGGCTCGGGGACGACGGCTGGTCGAACCTCCTGGCGTGCGCGTCCATCACCTGCGGGACCTCGAGGCCCGCGTCCTGTGGAACCTCGGTCCGCCGCGAGTTCGGTACGACGACTCCGTGCTGGACGTGGCCGCGGCCGCGCGGACGGATCTGGACGCGATCGCGGTGCTCGCCAACGCCTGTGGGGCACGGCGAACGACAGCGGCTCGGCTGCTGGGCGCACTCGGGGCCCGCTCGCGGCTCCCGCGGCGACCCTGGATCCGCGACATCCTGGTCGACGTCGCCGAGGGAACCTGCTCGGTCCTCGAGCACGGCTATCTGACCCGGGTGGAACGACCCCACGGTCTGCCGCGCGGCCGGCGTCAGGCAGCGGCGTTGAGCGGCCAGCGCACGTCGCTCCGCGACGTCCTCTACGAGCAGGTCGCCCTGCTCGTAGAGCTCGACGGCCGGCTCTTCCACACGTCACCCGAGGCCCGTGACCGGGACCTGGAGCGCGACCTCGACTCGGTGGTCGATCGACGAGAGGAGACGGTTCGCCTCGGCTACGCGCAGGTCTTCGACCGTGGCTGCCGGACGGCCGCCAAACTGGGCAGCATCCTGGAGCGTCGCGGGTGGAGCGGAGCGGCCCAGAAGTGCCCGACGTGTAGTGGTTTGCTTCAACCAGGTTGACGCAAACCACTACACGTCGATGGGACTGGCGGCCTCAGAGGTCGAAGAGGGACCCGGACTCGTTGATGTCGACGTCGGTCTTCGGCTGGTGCGCTTCGCCGCTGCTGGCCGGCTTCGGCTTCTCCTCCGCGGCCGGCTCCTCGTCCGAGGAATCCGCCTCGGGCTCGGCGTCGTCGCTCGGTGCCTCGGCCTCGGTCTCGGCTGCCCTCGCGGGCTCATCCGTCGGAGCCGAGTTGGCGGCGGCGGTGGCCGCCTCGCTGAGCGCGGCACCCGTGGTCGGCTCGTCGGAGTCGCTCGCCTCGACCTCCGGCTCCGACTCGACCTCCGGCTCGGGCTCGGGCTCGGGTTCGGCCTTGGCCGCGGGCGCGGCCGGGGCGGGGGCCTCGAGGTCGAAGAGCGATCCGCCGCTGGGGATCTCGGCGGCCGGCTGCGGTTCGGCCGTGGGCGCGGACGCGACCGTCGGCGCCGGGGCGTCGGGTTCGGCGAGGTCGAACAGCGAACCACCGGAGCCGAGGTCGGCCTTGGGTGCCGGGTCCGGCTTCCGCTCGTCCGCGGCCGGCTCCGGCGCGGGCGTCTTCGCCGCGGGCGCGGTTTCGTCCCCACCGAGGTCGAACAGCGAGCCGCCCGACGGCTTCGGTGACGCCGTTTTCGCGGCCGGTTCCGGCTTGGCAGCCGGTTCGTCGGCGGGGGTGTCGAACAGCGACGAGCCCCCGCTGGGCTCGGCCGGGGCAGCCTCCTCGGCGGGGGTGTCGAACAGCGAGGAGCCCCCGCTGGCCTTCGCGGCCGGGCCGACGTCCTCGGTGGCGGTGACGGTGTCGGGCGTCTGGGTGACGTCGCCGGGCTCGGGCTCGGCCCTGGTCTCCTCGGACTTCCGGGCGGCGGGGACGGCAGCGCCGCCCGGCGCGAGCTTCGTGGCCCGCTCGCCCTTCACGGAGGCGAGCAGCATCTGGGCCACGTCGAGGACCTCGACCTCTTCGCGCGCGGTGCCGTCGGCCTGGGCCGCGGTGAGTCCGTCGGAGAGCATCACCCGACAGAACGGACAGCCGACCGCGATCTGGTCGGCACCGGTGCCGACCGCCTCGTTCGTGCGGTTGACGTTGATCCGCTCGCCGATGGTCTCCTCCATCCACATGCGCGCGCCGCCGGCGCCGCAGCAGAAGGACTTCTCGGAGTTCCGTTCCATCTCGACCAGCTCGGCACCGGGCAGAACCTGGAGCAGCTCGCGCGGCGGGGTGTAGACGCCGTTGTGGCGGCCGATGTAGCAGGGGTCGTGGTAGGTGATCGAACGCTTGGCCGCCCCTTCGCCGTCCTTGACGGGGGTGAGCCTGCCCTCGCGCACCAGCCGGTTGAGCAGCTGGGTGTGGTGCACGACCTCGAGCTCGATGCCGAACTCCTGGTACTCGTTCTTGAGCGTGTTGAAGCAGTGGGCACAGGTCGAGACGACCTTCTTGACCTTGTACTCCTTGAACGTCTCGATGTTCTGGGCAGCGAGGCCCTGGAACACGAACTCGTTGCCTGCCCGTCGGGCCGAGTCACCGGTGCACGTCTCACCGTTGCCGAGCACGGCGAACGAGACGCCGGCCATGTCGAGGAGCTCGGCCACCGCACGCGTGGTCTTCTTGGCGCGGTCCTCGTAGGCGCCGGCGCAGCCGACCCAGAACAGCCACTCGACCTCGTCGAGGTCCTGCACGTCCTCGCCGACGACCTTGACGTCGAAGGGCAGGTCCTTGGCCCAGTCCAGCCGTGCCGTGGGCGACATGTTCCACGGGTTGCCCTTGTTCTCCATGCCCTTGAACAGCCCGTTGAGCTCGCTTGGGAAGTTCGACTCCACCAGGACCTGGTAGCGACGCATGTCGACGATGTGGTCGACGTGCTCGATGTCGACGGGGCACTGCTGCACGCAGGCGCCGCAGGTCACGCAGGACCACAACACGTCCGGATCGATGACCCCGCCGCCGTTCTCCGGCATGTAGAACCAGTCGTCCCCGGTGTCGCCGACAAGCGGTCGCTCGACCTCGCGGGCCAGCTTCTCGTTGCCCTCGAGCATGGACTCGCGCTTGCCCTCGTCGGCCAGCAGGTACGGCGCCTTCGCCAGCGAGTGGTCGCGCAGCGCCATGATCATCAGCTTGGGGGAGAGCGGCTTCTCGGTGTTCCACGCCGGGCACTGGTCCT
>JAOPXC010000140.1 GCA_025965335.1 Nocardioides sp.
CCTCAACCACCAGTTGAGCGCTCCTCAATCACCGAAGAGAGCTGAAGAGCTTGCGGCCCGTCGCCCCTCGTGGGTGGCGGGCCGGTGTCGTCCCTGCTGGTAGATTTGATTCCGCTGACAAACCCGCACGGGAGAGTCTTCGACCCTTTTGGGGATCGGAGCGCCGAAGGGGCAATTCCTCCCCGGAACCTCTCAGGCGCCAGGACCGTGCGGACCAGGCAACTCTGGAGAGCCAACGACGGCTCGACAGAGGGGGAGGCCGATCGATCGTCCCCGATCCGAGGAGCCCCTGATGTCAGACGCCGACCGCACCCTGCCGCCCGCCTTCGGCAGCCTTGCCGACCTCGACGCGGCCCTGCCCTTCGTGGAGCGGCACATCGGGCTCCGCCCCGGCGACGAGTCCGTGATGCTGAAGCGGCTCGGGTTCTCCTCGCTGGAGGCGCTGATGGACGCCGCCGTGCCCGGGGGCATCCGGTCTGCCTCGGACCTGAACCTGCCGCCGGCGCAGACCGAGGAGGCCACCGCGCGTGAGCTGCGGGAGATCGCGTCGACCAACCGCCCGGGCGAGGCGATGATCGGTCTCGGCTACCACGCCACCCTCACCCCGCCGGTGATCCGGCGCAACGTCCTCGAGGACCCGAGCTGGTACACCGCGTACACGCCGTACCAGCCGGAGATCTCCCAGGGCCGCCTCGAGGCCCTCATCAACTTCCAGACCGTGATCGGCGACCTCACGGGGCTGCCGACCGCCAATGCCTCACTCCTCGACGAGTCGACGGCGGCCGCGGAGGCGATGACGCTCGTACGGCGGGGCAGCCGCACCGCCGCGGGACCGTTCGTCGTCGACGCCGACGCCCTGCCGCAGACGATCGAGGTGGTGCGCACCCGGGCCGAGGCGATGGGCATCGACGTGGTCGTCGCGGACCTCACCGCCGGACTGCCGGAGGGAGAGTTGTGCGGCGTTCTGGTGCAGTACCCCGGTGCCTCGGGCCGGATCCTCGACCCCCGCGCGCTGATCACCGATGCGCACGCCCGCAACGCCCTGGCCGTCGTCGCCGCCGACCTGCTGGCGCTCACGGTCCTCGAGGCCCCCGGTCGGCTCGGGGCCGACGTGGTCGTCGGATCCTCGCAGCGGTTCGGCGTGCCGTTGTTCTACGGCGGGCCGCACGCCGGCTACATGGCCGTGGCCGCCGGACTCGAGAGGCACCTGCCCGGGCGCCTGGTGGGGGTGTCCGTGGACGCCGAGGGCCGACCGGCCTACCGGCTCGCCCTGCAGACCCGCGAGCAGCACATCCGGCGGGACAAGGCGACGTCCAACATCTGCACCGCCCAGGTGCTGCTGGCGGTGGTCGCCTCCATGTACGCCGTCTACCACGGGCCCGAGGGACTCCGGGCGATCGCGACCCGGGCCCACCGCTACGCCGCCGTCCTCGCGAAGGCGCTGGGCGATGCGGGATTCCCCGTCAGCCACGCGGAGTTCTTCGACACGCTCACCGTCCCGGTGCCGGGCCGGGCGGCCGAGGTCGTGGCGGCCGCGCGCGAGCGGGGGCTGCAGCTCCGGCTCGTCGACTCCGACACCCTCGGCATCAGCACCTCCGAGTGCACGACGAGGTCGACCCTGACCAGCGTGCTGGAGGCGTTCGCTGTCATCTCGACGGGCTCGTCCAACGGGGGGATCGACCTCGACGCGTTGGACCGGGAGACGCGCGACGCCCTGCCCGAGGAGCTGCGCCGCGAGACGCCGTACCTCACCCACGAGGTGTTCTCGACCCACCACAGCGAGACCGCGATGCTGCGCTACCTGCGCAAGCTCTCGGCCCGCGACTACGCGCTGGACCGCGGCATGATCCCACTCGGCTCCTGCACCATGAAGCTCAACGCCACCACGGAGATGGAGCCGGTGTCGCTGCCCGGCTTCGCCGACCTGCACCCGTTCGCGCCGGCGCAGGACGCACTCGGCTACCGGCGTCTCGTCGACCAGCTCGAGGGCTGGCTCGCGGAGGTCACCGGCTACGACAAGGTCTCGATCCAGCCGAACGCCGGGTCGCAGGGCGAGCTCGCCGGCCTGCTCGCGATCCGCGGCTACCACCGGGCGAACGGCGAGGCCGAGCGCAACATCTGCCTGATCCCGTCGTCGGCCCACGGCACCAACGCCGCCTCGGCGGTGATGGCCGGCATGAAGGTGGTGGTCGTCAAGGCGGCTCCCGACGGCGCCGTCGACCTCGCAGACCTGCAGGCCCAGTGCGACCGGCACGCCGACGACCTGGCCGCCATCATGGTGACCTACCCGTCGACCCACGGCGCCTACGAGGACACCATCACCGAGCTGTGCTCGATCGTGCACGGCCACGGCGGCCAGGTCTACGTCGACGGTGCCAACCTGAACGCGCTGCTGGGCTTCGCGAAGCCCGGCGAGTTCGGCGGGGACGTCTCGCACCTCAACCTGCACAAGACGTTCTGCATCCCGCACGGCGGTGGCGGCCCCGGCGTCGGTCCGGTCGCGGTCCGCGCCCACCTCGCGCCGTACCTTCCTTCGCACGCCATGCACCCCGAGCCGGCGAAGCGCGAGGGCATCGGTCCGATCAGCGCGGCGCCGTACGGCTCCGCGGGCATCCTGCCGATCACGTGGGCCTACATCCGGCTGATGGGTGCCGCGGGACTGACCCGCGCGACCGCCTCCGCGGTGCTGTCCGCCAACTACATCGCCGTCCGGCTCGGCGAGCACTACCCGGTGCTCTACAAGGGCCACGGCGGCCTCGTCGCGCACGAGTGCATCCTCGACGTGCGCGGGCTCACCAAGGAGACCGGCGTGACCGTCGACGACGTGGCCAAGCGACTCATCGACTACGGCTTCCACGCGCCGACGATGTCGTTCCCGGTGGCCGGCACCCTCATGGTCGAGCCGACGGAGTCGGAGGACCTGGCCGAGATCGACCGCTTCTGCGACGCGATGATCGCGATCAAGGCGGAGATCGACCGGGTGGGCGCGGGGGAGTGGACCCCGGAGTCCTCGCCGCTGCGCGGCGCCCCGCACACGTCGCGGGCGCTGGTCGGCGAGTGGGACCGCGCCTACTCACGCGAGCTCGCGGTCTTCCCGACCGGGATCGACCCCGACAAGTACTGGCCGCCGGTGGCGCGCATCGACCAGGCGTACGGCGACCGCAACCCCGTCGGCGCCTGCCCGCCCCCCGAGGCGTTCGCCGAGGACCCGACGCAGTGAGCTCGCCGGTCGCGCACGTCACCGGGCGGCGGCTGCTCGCACGCCTGGCCACGGCCCAGTCGACCGGGCACCTGCCGTCG
>JAOPXC010000158.1 GCA_025965335.1 Nocardioides sp.
TCGTTGACGTAGTAGATGGGCGTGGTGACGTAGAACGTTTCGGCGGACACGCGCCCAATCCTAGTGGGCGTGCATGGGGCGTCTCACGAGTGCGCGGCGTCGTAGACGTCCTTCTTGCGGACGCCGGTCTCCCCCGCCACCTGCTCGATCGCGTCCTTTCGGCTCAGGCCGTCGCCCTGGCGCGCCGCGACGAGCGCCCTGAGGTCGTTCGGCGCGTACGTGCGACGCTCGGCCGTGGCGCCGGCGACGACGATCGTGACCTCGCCGCGCACGCCCTGCTCCTGGTTCGCCGCCCACTCGACGAGCTCGCCCAGCCCGCCGCGGGCGACCTCCTCGTACGTCTTGGTCAGCTCGCGGCACACCGCGGCGGGACGGTCGGCGCCCCAGACGTCGGCCATCGCGCGCAGCGAGGCCTCGGTGCGGTGGGGCGACTCGAAGAACACCATGGTGCGGCGCTCGGCCGCCAGCTCGGTCAGGATCGTCGTCCGCTCGCCGGCCTTGCGGGGCAGGAAGCCCTCGAAGCAGAACCTGTCGACCGGCAGCCCCGAGACGGCCAGGGCCGTGAGCACCGCGGAGGGGCCCGGTACGGCGGTCACGCGGACGTCGGCGTCGACCGCGGCCACCACCAGCCGGTAACCCGGATCGGAGACGCTCGGCATGCCGGCGTCGGTCACCAGCAGCACCCGCTCCCCGGCGAGCAGCGCGTCGAGGAGCACGGGAGTCCGCGCCGTCTCGTTGCCCTCGAAGTACGAGACGATCCGGCCCGTCACGGTGACCCCGAGATCACCGGTCAGCCGCCTGAGCCGCCGAGTGTCCTCGGCGGCCACCACGTCCGCCGTGGCCAACTCCTCGGCCAACCGGGGTGGGGCATCCGCGACCCGCCCGATCGGGGTGGCGGCCAGCACGAGCACGCCGGCCCCGACGCCGCCACCGGTGGGCTGATTGGTCACGAACCGATCATGTCAGGCGGGGTAGCGTTCCCCCTCGTGACGACCTCCGTGCCCGGCACCGATGCGGGCGCGGAACCGGGTGCCGACGAGGTCGCTCCGGACGCCGCCCCCGATGTCACCGGCCTGTCCCGCACCGCGGCCGGCCACCCCGTACCCCTCGCCAAGGACCGGTCCCGGAGCCGGTTCCGGCTCGAGGACCCCTTCGTGGGCTGGAGCGCCAGCATCGGTGTCACCCTGCTCGCGCTGTTCCTGAGGTTGTGGCACCTCGGCACGCCCCGGGAGTTCGAGTTCGACGAGACCTACTACGCCAAGGACGCCTGGTCGCTGCTGCACTTCGGTTACGTGCGCGACTACGCCAACTCCGAGGGCGTCAACCAGCAGATCCTGAACGGCAAGACCACCGGCATCTGGAACGACAACCCCTCGATGATCGTCCACCCCGAGGTCGGCAAATGGCTCATCGCGCTCGGCGAGAAGGCGTTCGGGATGGACCCGTTCGGCTGGCGGATCTCGGCGGCCGTCGTCGGGTCCCTCATGGTCCTGGTGATGTGCCGGCTGGCCCGACGGCTCACCGGGTCGACGGCCCTGGGCTGCGTCGCCGGTCTGCTGCTCAGCCTCGACGGCCTGCAGTTCGTGCTGTCCAGGCTGGCCCTGCTCGACATCTTCCTGGCGTTCTTCGTGCTCTGCGCCGTGACCTGCCTGGTGATCGACCGCGACTGGTACCGCGCGCGGCTGGCGCGCCTGGTCCCCGACGGGGTCACGACCTCCGGCTCCTGGGGCCCGGTACGCCGCCTGTTGTTCCGCCCGTGGCTGCTGCTCGGCGGGATCTGCTTCGGGCTCGCCGTGGGCACCAAGTGGACCGCGATCTACCCGATGGCCGCCCTCGGGGTGCTGGTGTGGTTGTGGTCCGCCGGCGCCCGGCGCTCGTTCGGGGTCCGCTGGCCGATCCTGAAGTCAGCGGTCGTCGACGGCATCCCGGCCTTCTTCCACCTGGTCGTGGTGGGCCTCGTCGTCTACGTGGCGTCGTGGACCGGCTGGCTCATCCACGCGGACGAGTACGAGGACCATCTGTCGTCCACGCAGTACACCCAGTTCGTCGCCGAGCACGGCTGCCGGGGCGAGACCCCCCTGAACACGACCGACTCGACGAAGCACTGGCCGACCGCTGACCAGCCCGACGCCAGCGGTCTCGGCGGGTTCATCCAGGCACTGCACTCCCTGTGGGACTACCACCACGACGTGTACGTGTTCCACACCCACTACCTGAACTGCAGCACCCACACCTACGCGTCCAAGCCGTCCGGGTGGTTGCTGATCAATCGTCCGGTCGGCGTCTCGGCCGACGTGGGCATCCAGCCCGGCACCCGCGGCTGTGATGCCCCGGCCGGCAGCGACTGCCTCAAGCAGGTGCTGCTGATCGGCACGCCGATGATCTGGTGGGGCGGCACCCTCGCGCTGATCTACGCGTGTCTCATGTGGGTCGGGGCCCGGGACTGGCGGTTCGGCCTCGCGGTCGTGGGCACCGCGTCGTCGTGGCTGCCCTGGCTGATGTACGACCAACGGCCGATCTTCATGTTCTATGCCGTGGTCACGCTGCCGTTCGTCGTGATCGCGCTGACCTTGGCGATGGGCAAGCTGATCGGTTCCTCGGCGGCGCCTTCGGCGCGCCGTACGGCGGGCGTGGTGGTGGCGGGTTCGTTCGTCGTGCTGGTGCTGCTGAACTTCGCGTGGTTCTGGCCGATCTGGACCGACGGGCTGCTCACCCACTCCGAGTGGCTGGACCGGATCTGGTTCGCACGGTGGGTCTGAGGTATGGCGAGCCGCGCTACGAAGCCGGGGGGATGTTGTTGTTCAGGCGGAAGAAGTTGTCCGGGTCGTAGTGCGCCTTGATCTCTTCGAGGCGCTGCAGGTTCACCTTGTCGAAGGCGCTCTCGACGCCCACCGTGTTTGCCTCATCGGCTACGCCGGTGAAGTTCAGGTACAGCGAACCCGTGCCGTGCTCGTGCACCTCGCCCCACGCGCCTCGGACCCACGAGATGACCTTGTCGTCGTCGCTCGCGTCCTGCCAGTTCCCGTCGATCGACACCATCCAGTTTGCCGATCGCTCGCTGTACGCGGTGTCTTCTTCTCCCACCCGGTTGATGGCGCCGCCCATGAGGAAAGCGATCACGAAGGTCCGCTTGCTCGGACGGGTGCGGGCCTTGTCCACGATGATCTCGAGGATCGGGTCGGTGAGCTCCTCGACGTAGGTGGACTTCCAGTAGCTGCGCAGCGTTCCGCGCTCGAAGAACTCGTCGAAGGCGCCCTGGACACCGGCGAAGGGCATCGGCCCCGAGATGTCGACGAGCGGGGTCCCGATGTCGCGGAGCGGCTGAATGATCTTCATGCCTTCCTCCGGATCACCGGAGTACACGGCACCCGTGACGATGAACGGCGTGTCGTGGATCTCCGGCGGCATGTGCTCGCTCGCCGGCAGCGTCGTGCAGCCGATCATCGCCGAGATCTCGTCGGGCGCCGTCTTGGCCCAGTCGCGGAACTGGCGGTACACGTTCTCGGCGTCCGCCACGGGGTGGAACACTCCGGCGAAGGCCACCGTCGGGCCCACTGGGTGGCACTGGAACGTGAACGAGGTGACCACGCCGAAGTTGCCGCCACCCCCGCGGATGGCCCAGAACAGATCGGAGTTCGAATCGGCCGAAGCCGTCCGCACCTGACCGTCTGCGCCCACCACCTGGGCGGACAACAGGTTGTCGACCGACATCCCGTGCTTGCGGCGAAGCCAGCCCTCGCCACCGCCGAGCGTGAGCCCGGCGATGCCGGTGTCGGAGACGATGCCGGACGGAGCGGCGAGCCCGAAGGCCTGGGTCTCGTGGTCCATGTCGCCGACCAGGGCACCACCCTGGACGCGCACCGTGCGAGCCTCGACGTCGACGTCGACGCCGTTCATCCGGGCGAGGTCGAGCAGCAGGCCGCCGTCGACGCTCGAGAGCCCGGCGATCGAGTGACCGCCCCCGCGAACGGCGAGCAGGAGTCCGTTCTCGCGGGCGAAGTTGACCGCGGCGACCACGTCGGCGGTGCCGGTGGGGCGTACGACCAGAGCCGGTTTCCCAGGATGCATCGCGTTGTACGGCGGGCGGACCGTCGCATAGTCGGCATCGTGGGACGTGAGCACGTCGCCCCGGATCGACATCCGGAATTCCTCGAGGCTCTCGTCGCTGATCTTCGCCTCGGAGCCCTTCAGAGTTGCCATCGTCACTGTCATCGCACTACCCCATTTCGCGTCGGGGGTGACTCACCCAGCCAAGGTGATTCACCCAGCCAATCAACCTAGCCCGGACTCGCACGCAGGGAATCGCCACGATTGGGCAGCGCGGAGCAGCATTTTTCGGGCCGCCGCAGTGCGGGGTGGTCCGGCACGGCCGGCTTGAGGGCCTCGTGGCGGAGGAGTCGCTCCCTGTGCGGTCGGTAGCAGGTAGCAGGCACGCGATGATGCCAGCCGGCCGGAGGCGAAGACGGGCGATGGCCGTGCAGACACCCGGGCGCCGACAGGCGACGCTCTTCTTCACAACGGGCAGCCGGCTGTTGACCGCTGCCCGACCGGTCGACTCAGCAGGTGAACCCGTGACTGCAGCTCAGGTGGCAATGACCTTTCCACCGTCATCGTTCGTTCCGGTGGTCCTCGGCTTCTTCGGGCTGGGTACCGGCTACCTCATCTATGGTCCGCAGGAGCTGCTCGGCTTCCCCGAGCGAGACCCGCGGGTGGATCGAGCCAACGGCGTGTGGGGCCTGTGGATGCCCGGGTTCTGTCAGTTCCTCGTCGGTGTCTACCTGTTCGTCGGCCTGACCTGGTTCCAGGTGTTCACCGACAAGGCCCTGTACATGGCCGCCCTGGCGTTCAGCGCCTACGGCATACATTGGTTCGCGATGGGCTGGAACCGGCTCCAGGGCGCTGACGCGCGGCCCAACGGGTTCATGTCGATCCCGTTCGTGGTCATCTCGGTGCTCGGGCTGACGGTGTTCTTCCACGCCGGCGCGTGGGCGCTGGGACTGCTGTTCACCGGGCTGACCCTCGTGTACATCGCGGAGTTCTTCGCCAGCTTCGAGATCGGCGCGAGGGCCGGAGCCGACGGGCAGGAATCGAGCAACCCCGGCGAGAAGGCCCTCGGCCTGGTCCACATCGTTGTCGGCGTGTGGCTGATGTACCTGACAGTCGCCACGACCCTCAACGTCACCTCGGGCTTCCACCTGCCCGGCGGCTGAGAATTGCCGCGAACCGGCCGCCAACGGCGATCGTGGCCCTGAGACCGGAGCGCGTTCCAGCCGAAACGAAGTCGCAGACCAAGGGAGTGATCCATGTCGAGCGAGAACCCGTGCACGCCGCAATGGCCGGCACGATCGAAGTTGGCGGCGACCTCACGGTCAACCGCCTCGGCTTCGGCGCCATACGTATCACCACCAACCGGCCCGCGCACGAGCTGGCGCAGCGCTACAACGTGAACCCGCGGCAGGTAGGGCTTGCCTGGCTGCTGGCCAGGTCGCCGTCGATCATGCCGATCCCGGGCACCGGATCGGTGTCGCACCTGGAGGGCAACGTCGCCGCCGCCGCGATCAGGCTGACCCCGACCGAGGTCGCCTCGGTGACCGGCAACGCTGGCTGAGCCGAAGAGCAGGAGATGCACACGTGACGCAGCAAACGAAGGCGACGCGTGTCCGACATCCGTCCAGCCTGCGCGAGCACCGCTGGTCCGCGGTGGGGCGCGCGACTGTGATCGCCGTCCTGGCGATCGTGATGGGCTCGCTCTTCGTCACAGCGTACTCGATTGCGCTCGGTGACCCGGTGCCGCACCGCATCGACGCCGCGCTGGTCGGTGACCCGACAGCGCACGCCGGCACGGCGTCCTCCGTGCAGAGCGTCGCCGATGGGGGCCTCGTCTTCAGTCGGTACGCCTCGGTCCCGGCCGCGCTGCAGGCAATGGACCAGCAGAACGTCTATGCAACCCTCGATCTGACGTCGCCGCGGCCGACCCTGTACGTGGCGAGCGCAGCGGGAGCGTCCGTCGCGCGGGTGCTGGAGCGGATCTCGGCCGTCGATCCGACGGTGCGCGTCGTCGACACCCACCCCCTCGGGACGGGCGACCCGAACGGCCTCGAGGTCTTCTACCTCATGCTCATCGCGACGATCGTCGGCTTCTTCACGGTCTTCCAGACCCGCCAGAACGCGGGCGGCCTGTCGCTGCGCCGGTGGACGGCATTCCTTGTCGCGCTGGCGGTCGCGGCGCCGTTCGCCTTCACGCTCGTCGTGGGCCCGCTGCTGCACCTGCTCGAGCTGCCGGTGCTGGAGAGCTGGGGCATCCTCGCGCTCCAGCTCATCGCGGCCGCGTCGTTCACCTCGCTCATGGCCGTGCTCATCGGCCGCTGGGCGGTCCTGCCCACCTGGCTGTTCTTCGTCATCCTCGGCAACAGCGCGTCCGGCGGCGCCGTCGCGCCACCGCTGCTTCCGCGCCCGTTGGCGTTCGTCTCGCAGTGGCTCCCCTCGGGGGCCACGGTGACAGCGCTTCGCGAGGCGGTCTACTTCCCGACCGATCAGCACGCGCAACCGATCGCGGTCCTCGCGACCTGGGCGGCGGTTCTCTTCACGGCGATGATCGTGGTCTCGCACCGACTCGGCAGGAGTCCGGGAGATCCCTGAACCGCTGACGAGTCAGGCGCCACCT
>JAOPXC010000182.1 GCA_025965335.1 Nocardioides sp.
CCGACCAACCAGAAACCAGACCCCCAGGCGGACCCGGGCGGCCTACTCGGTAGGAACTCGAACCCCATTCACCTCGGCGGTGAGCTGAGGCTCCAACCGAGCAACCGCGAGGAACCCGACCAGCAGGCAACCCGCCACGAGCGACCCGATGTAGACGTCGCCGAGGTGGTGTCCGACCAGGAACCCCGAGGTGGGCGGGGCGATGATCGCGGCGAGCTGGAAGGCGCCCGCGCTGAGCGCGTTGTAGCGGCCGCGGAGGTGGTCGGGTGCCAGGTCGTTGACCAGGGCCGGGATCGTGGGCTGCAGCAACGTCTCGCCGAGCGCGAACACCGAGGCGCAGGCGGCCACCAGCATGGTCGCGCCCACCGTGCCGGCGACCAGTCCGCTCCCGCCGAGCAGCAGCCAGGACAGCGCCCACAGCACTCCCATCGCCGCGATCACGCGGGTGCGGCGCATTCCCTCGATGCGCTGCAGCACGAAGAGCTGCAGCAACACGATCACCAGGGTGTTGCAGGCGAACGCGATGCCCAGACCGCGCGTCGAGATCTCACCCACGGCGCGCGCGAAGGCGGGCATGCCGGTGTTCAGCTGGGAGTAGCCGACGAACGACGAGACGAAGCCGAGGACCATCAGCGACGCCACCGCCGGTCGGCGGAGCACGTTGAGATAGCTGATCTTCTCGACGGGCTGCTCCTCGTCGACGACCGGACGACCCGCGACGTGGCGGAGCGGGACCATCAGCAGGAAGATCGCGGGAAGGTACGACGCCGCGTCGGCCAGGTAGATGGACTGGAACGTGCTCGTCCGCCCCACGTCGACGACCAGCCCGCCGACGATGCCGCCGATCCCGATGCCGAGGTTGAGCAGGGTGAAGTTGACGCCGAAGTAGCGCTGGCGCAGCTCGGCCGGCACCACCGAGGCGATCAGGCTCTGGGACGCCGGCCAGGAGACGCCGAACGCCATGCCGGACAGGGTGAGGCCGAACCCCGCCGCCCACAGGGTCGACGCGTAGGCCAGCACGACGTCGCCGGCGACCAGCAGGAACAAGGTCCAGACCAGGATCTGTCGGGCGCCGATCCGGTCGATGATCGCGCCTCCGGGACCCACGACGAGGAACCCCACGAGCGGTGGTAGGGCCAGCAGCAGGCCCACGTCGCTGAGCGCGAAGCCGCGCACCTCGTGCAGGTAGACCACGTGGAAGGGCAGCACCAGACCGGTGCCGAGGAACTCGAAGACGACCACGGAGAGCAGCAGCTTGCCCTCGCGCGGCAGGTCGTGCCAGAAGGAGGTGATGCCGGGCCGGGTCGGGGTGACGGTGCTCATCTTCGGATGAGTCTCCCAGCGACCACCGACATCCCGCGCGCGGGTTTCGGCCGCCGCCACCACCGACGTGGGTGAACACCCGCGAAACCCGCCCGGAGTCCCCTAGAGTCCGCGTCATGAAGCGTGTCGTGGGGACCGTTGTCGGCCTTGGTGTGGTCCTGCTCATCCTGTTCGCTCCGGCGGCGTTCTGGAACATCGGGGGCAGCGACGCCACCTACGAGGAGACGTCGATCTCGAACTACGTCGCCGACTTCACCGTCGACGATAACGGGGACCTGGACGTCGTCGAGACCCTGACCGTGAACTTCCCGTCCTCCGGCAAGCACGGCATCTTCCGGTTCTTCGACCGTGCGGACGGCAGCGCGCCGCACGCGCGGCGCTCGCCCCAGGACGTCACCGTCTCCCTGGACGGCTCACCCGTCGAGTTCGTGATGCAGACGTCCGACCACGGTCGCTACGACGTGGCCAAGATCGGCTCGGCGTCGGTGTACGTCGACCCGGGCGAGCACACGTACACCATCGGCTACCACATCAACGGGGTCGTCGAGCCCGGCACCACGGGCGAGAAGAGCCAGTTCTACTGGAACCTCATTCCCGGCGGCTGGCAGCAGACGATCGACGCCGCGACCCTGACCGTCCACCTCCCGACCGAGGCCGTCGGCACCGAATGTGCCGTGGGCGCGGGGCAGGCCGGCGGCTGCACGGGCACGGGTGACGGCACCAAGACGCTGGTCGTCAAGACCGGGCCGCTGGACGCGCACACGCCCGTCACCATCAAGACGGGTCTCGACATGCCCACCCCACCGGAGGGCAACACCCTCCCGTGGACCGCACGCTTCGACCGCGTCCTCGGCACCCACCTGTGGCTGCTGCTGGTCGTGCTCGGGCTGGCCGTCCTGGCCTGGCTCTGGGGCAACCTGCTCGCCAGGCGCGCCTATGAGCAGGACCCGGGCTTCCCGATCCTGTACGCCCCGCCGGACGGGATCGGACCCGCCCAGGCGAAGTACATCCTGACCGAGTCGATCGACAAGGAGGCCTACGTCGCGACCCTGATGTACGCCGCCGAGCGCGGCGCGATCGACCTGGACAGGACCGAGGACGCCTGGACGATCAAGGACAAGAACGGAGCCCAGGGCTGGGCCGGCCTGGACCCCGTCACCTCCCGGGTCGCGCACCTGCTCGGGGGACCCGGCACGTCGTTCACCGCGGGCCGGAAGTCCGTCGAGGCGGGCAAGCGGCTGCGCGACGAGATCGCGGACTTCGAGTCCGGCACCAAGGACTGGGCGCTCACGTCCGGCAACCTCGTGGGCACCGGCTTCGGCGGGTTCGGCGGGCTGCTCGTCCTGGTCTGCCTGGCGGCGCCGATCGCCGCGGTCGCCTGGAACCCGTTCTCGATGAGCATCGTCGGGCTGATCCCCGGCGCCTTCGCGATCGGGGGCGCGTCTCTGATGGCGACCGGCTCCGGCACCAAGCGCAGCGCCGCCGGCCGCGACCTCTGGTCCCGGGTGGGCGGATTCAAGCGGATCCTCTCGACCGACTCCGCGGAGCAGCGCTTCGACTTCTCGGGTCGCGAGGAGCTCTACACCGCGTTCATCCCGTGGGCGGTGGCCTTCGACTGCGCCGACGAGTGGGCCAAGAAGTACCGCATCGAGACGGGATCCGAGCCTCCGGTGCCGCACTACTTCGCCTACTCGTACGCTGGCGCCGGTGCGGCCGACTATGTGAACTCGATGGTCAGCGACTTCAACTCGACCGTGGACAGCGCCATCTCCTCCTACAACGCCACCCAGTCCTCGTCGTCGTCAGGCGGAGGCGGGTTCTCCGGCGGCGGCGGTGGCGGCGGCGGTGGCGGTGGCTCGTGGTGACCGCCCGCGCAGGAACTTCAACCCAGAAATGAGGAGTGTCTGATGCTCATCGCCATCATCGTGGTCGTGGTGCTCGTAGCCCTGGTGGGCTTCGTCATCGTCGGCTTCAACAAGCTGCGCACGACCGACATCGGGGCCCAGGAGGCGCTCGGCGGCATCGACGTCCAGCTGACCCGTCGTGCGGACCTGATCCCGAACCTGGTCGAGACCGTGAAGGGGTACGCCTCGCACGAGGCGGGCGTCTTCGAGGAAGTGACCAAGGCCAGGGCCGGCGTCCAGGCAGCCGCCCAGGGCGACGACGTCCCCGCCAAGGCAGCCGCCGACCAGGCGTTGAGCCAGGCGCTGGTCAAGGTGAACGCGGTCGCGGAGGCCTACCCCGAGCTGAAGGCCAACGGCCAGTTCCTGGAGCTGCAGAAGCAGCTCGCCGAGACCGAGAACCAGATCTCGTTCGCGCGCCAGTACTACAACGACGCCGTGGCCACCCTGAACAAGCTGACCCAGACCATCCCGTGGATGTTCTTCACCGGTATCGCGAACGTGCACAAGCGCGAGTTCTACGACGCCCCCGACGGCCAGGACGTCGCCCCCACCGTCAAGTTCTGATCCTTGTTCGGTGGTTGAGGAGGTTGCGCGGCAACCGTCTCGAAACCGCCCGCACCTGCGCAGGGCGGTGACCCCGGAGGTCGCCGCCCGGCGTTCGCTTCCGGGGTTTCGAGACAGGCGCTAGCGCGCCTTCCTCAACCACCGGTGGGGGTTTCGAGACAGGCGCTGGCGCGCCTTCCTCAACCACCGGCGGGGGTTTCGAGACAGGCGCTGGCGCGCCTTCCTCAACCACCGATGCGGGTGAGCGCCTCGAACTCGTCGTCGGTCAGCTCGATCGCCGCGGCGGCGGTGTTCGACTCCAGGTGGTCGACCTTCGACGTGCCCGGGATCGGCAGCATCACCGGCGAGCGCCGCAGCAGCCACGCCAGGGCGAGCTGGGACGGCGTTGCGTCGTGCTCCGTGGCCGCGGCGGCCAGCGGTCCGTCGGCCTTCGACAGCTCGCCGGTGGCCAGCGGGAACCAGGGGATGAAGCCGATGCCGTGCTCCGCGCAGTGGTCGAGGAGCGGCTCGGACGCGCGGTTGGCGAGGTTGTAGAGGTTCTGCACGGTCGCGATCGGCGCCACCGCCTGGGCGTCCTGAAGCTGCTGGACGCTCACCTCGGAGAGTCCGATGTGCCGGATCTTGCCCTCGTCGCGCAGCTTCGCCAGCTCGCCGACCTGGTCCTCCAGCCGGACCGCGGGGTCGATGCGGTGCAGCTGGAACAGGTCGATCCGCTCGACCTTCAGTCGGCGCAGGCTCAGCTCGGCCTGCTGACGCAGGTAGGCCGGATTGCCCAGAGGCGTCCAGATGCCGGGGCCCTGCCGGGTCAGGCCGGCCTTGGTCGCGATGACCACGTTGTCGGCGTACGGGTGCAGCGCCTCGGCCAGGAGCTCCTCGGCCACGACCGGTCCGTAGGAGTCGGCGGTGTCGAAGAACGTCACACCGATCTCGACGGCCCGGCGCAGCACCCGGATCGCCCCGTCGTGGTCGCGGGGCGGACCCCACACGCCCTCCCCGGTGAGCTGCATGGTGCCGTAGCCGAGGCGTACGACGGGCAGGTCGCCGCCGATCTCGAAGGTGCCGGACGCGGCCGCGCTGTTCTCGGTGGAGGTCGTCATGGTTCGGTGCAACCCGCGTTCGGAACCCGTTGTTCCCCGGGCGCGAGAGCACGATTCAGAACACGTTGAACGGCCGGAACTGCACCGAGATCCGCGGGCCGGCGCTGGCGACCTTCGGTACGGCGTGCTCCCAGGTGCGCTGGCACGAGCCCCCCATGACGACCAGGTCGCCGTGGCCCATCTCGATCGCGATGGAGTCGCCGCCTCCGCGCGGGCGCAGGCACAGCCGGCGCGGATCACCGAGCGAGACGATGGCCACCATCGTGTCTGCGGTCTTCCCACGACCGATGGTGTCGCCGTGCCAGGCGACGCTGTCGCGGCCGTCGCGGTAGTAGCAGCATCCCGCGGTCCGGAAGGGTTCGCCCAGCTCGGGCAGGTAGTGCCCGGTCAGGGCCCCGCGCGCCTCCTCGAGCACCGGGTGGGGAAGCGGCTCGTCGATCATGTAGGTGTGCACCAGCCGCGGGACGTCGACGATGCGGTCGTACATCTGTCGACGCTCCGCTCGCCACGGGACCTCCGCCACGAGCGCGGTGAACACGTCGTCGGCCTCGGGGAGCCAAGTGCGCAGCACGTCGACCCAGGCTCCCTCGGTGAGCTGACGGCGCTCGATGCCGTCGAAGCTGCGCACCCGGGCGGGCGGCGCCTCGAAGAGCGACGACTGGAAATCCATGAAGACACTGTACGCCAACATCGAACAGGTGTTCGATCTGGCGAGGCAAAGAATGGGGGACCCGTCGGGGGCGAGCCCGATGGTGCGGCTCCGGCGCGACACGGGAGGCTGGGCCCATGACCGCCGCGCCGACGTCCGGAACGCCCGCCGCGCGGGTGCGCAACCTGACCAAGACCTACGGCTCGGGCGAGGCGCTGATCCGCGCCCTCGACGACGTGAGCCTCGATCTCGGTGCCGGGCAGTTCACCGCGGTGATGGGGCCGAGCGGATCGGGCAAGTCGACGCTGATGCACTGCTGCGCCGCGCTCGACACGGCCGACTCGGGCTCGGTCTTCGTCGGGGACCAGGACCTCAGCACGATGAAGGACAAGGCGTTGACCCGCCTGCGCCGCGACGAGATCGGCTTCGTGTTCCAGTCCTACAACCTGGTCCCGACCCTGACCGCGGAGGAGAACATCCTGCTGCCGCTGGCGATCGCGCGTCGCCGGCCCGACCGCGACTGGTACGACTCGGTCATCGCCACCGTGGGTCTGGGTGACCGGCTCGGGCACAAGCCCAACGAGCTGTCCGGTGGGCAGCAGCAGCGGGTGGCGGTGGCTCGGGCGCTGGTCAGCCGGCCCCGGATCGTGTTCGCCGACGAACCCACCGGCAACCTCGACTCGCGATCGGGGGCCGAGGTGCTGGAGCTGCTGCGCCGCAGCGTCGACGAACACGGTCAGACCGTGGTGATGGTCTCGCACGACCCGGTGGCGGCCGCCTGGACAGACCGCGTCGTCTTCCTGGCCGACGGCCGGCTCGTCGACGAGCTCGCGCGGCCGACCCGCGAGCAGGTGCTCGACGTGATGGCCCGGGTGTCCGGCCCCGAGCTCGGCAGCGAGTTCCGCACCGGCCCCGGCACCGGGTCCGGCTCCGCATGATCCGCGCCGCCCTCAAGAGCCTGCTTGGGCGTAAGGTCCGGCTGCTGCTGAGCACATTCGCGATCGTCCTGGGCGTCGCGTTCGTCGCGGGGATCCTGATGTTCTCCGACACCCTGAACCGCAGCTTCACGGCCCTGTTCGCCTCCACCGTCGGGGACGTCGTCGTCCGCCCCGATGGTGGGCAGACCGACCTGGGCCAGCTCTCGACGCAGACCCTGCCGGCCTCGCTGGCCGGCAAGCTCCGCGCGCTCCCCGGCGCGGCCAGGGTGGACGGGAACGTCACCGCCCTCAACGTCTACGTGATGTCGACCGACGACAAGATCATCGGCGGGGTGGGTCCGCCGGCCATCGGCGGCAACTGGTCGGACGCGCCCGCCGGGCACGGCATCCAGGGCCTGGTGATCGAGGAGGGGCACGAGCCGCACGGCCCGGACGAGGTCGTCCTGGATGCCCGGACCGCCGAACGGGCTGGGTACGCCCTGGGCGACACCGTGCGCATCGTCACCGCCACCGACCGGGTCAACATCGAATCGACCCTGGTGGGGATCGCCGGGTTCGCGGAGGGCGGCTCGTTGAACGGCGCGACGTACGCCGCCTTCGACACGGCGACCGCGCAGGACCTGTTCCTGGGCGGCGCGGACGCGTACACCAACTACTGGATCACGGCCAGGGACGGCACCTCCCAGACGGAGCTGGCCGCCCAGGCCCGGGCGGTGCTGCCCGCGGGGGTCGAGGCGGTGACCGGGGACGACGCGGCCGAGGCGAGCGCCTCGGGCCTGCTCAAGGGCATCGACTTCCTCACCACGTTCCTGCTGATCTTTGCCGGCATCGCCCTGGTGGTGAGCGCCTTCATCATCGTCAACACGTTCTCGATCCTGGTCGCGCAGCGCAGCCGTGAGCTCGCGCTCCTGCGTGCCCTTGGCGCCTCGAAGCGCCAGGTGGTTCGGTCCGTGCAGCTCGAGGCCTTCGTGATCGGCCTCCTCGCCTCGACCCTCGGGCTCGGTCTCGGCGTGCTGTTGGCCAACGGGGTCCAGGCCCTCGTCGCCACCGTCGGCCTCGACCTCAGCGGCCAGCCACTCGTGCTGGCTCCCCGGACCGTGGTCGCGGCGTACGCCGTCGGCATCGTCGTCACCATGGTCGCGGCCTGGCTCCCGGCCCGCAGGACCGGCCGGATCCAGCCGATCCAGGCCATGCGGGACGACATCGCCCTGCCCGAGTCGTCGCTGCGGCGCCGGCTCGTGCTGGGTGTCGGCCTGGTGGTCGCCGGTGGGGCCGCGCTCGGCGCGGGCCTGTTCGGGAGCGTCCCGCACGCCGGCTGGTGGGTCGTCTTCGGAGTGCTCGCCATCCTGCTCGGCGTCACCTCGGCGAGCCCGGTCGTGAGCCGGCCGTTCCTCGGCCTGGCCGGGTCGGTCTACGGGCGCCTGTTCGGCCCGATGGGCAACCTCGCCGGGCAGAACTCGCTGCGCAACCCACGCCGTACGACGGCGACCGCTTCCGCGCTGATGATCGGGCTGACCCTGGCCTTCACCGTCGCGATCCTCGGTGCGTCCGCGAAGGCCTCGGTCGACAAGCAGGTGCGGGACAACTTCATCGGCGACTTCATCGTCAGCAGCGCCTTCGGCCAGCCGTTCTCACCCGCCATCGCGAAGCGGATGGCGAAGGTGGATGGGGTCGACTCGATCCTGCGCGAGCGCTACGGCTTCGGGAGGTACGACGGCACCGACCAGGGCGTCGCCGCGACGGAACCCCGAGACATCGACGCCTTCGACCTCACCATGGACGCGGGTCGGGCCGCCGATCTGGCCGACGACACGGTCCTCGTCGAGGCCGGCTGGGCGCGGGATCACGCCGTCGGAGTCGGGGACACCGTGAAGTTCCAGATGCTCACCGGGGAGCGGTCGTGGACCGTGGTCGGCATCTTCGCGAAGAACCCGATCGTCTTCTTCCCGGTGCTCACCTCGGTCGACACCCTCACCGGGTCGGGCTTCCCCGACCAGGACAACTACGTCGTGATCTACGCGAAACCCGGCGCCCGGGGCGTCCAGGATCGGCTCGACGAGGTGGTGGCGAAGAGCCCGGTCGTTACCGTGAAGAACCAGCAGGAGTTCGCCGCGGAGCAGCGCGACCCGATCGACCGGATCATCGCGATCATCTTCGTGCTGCTGGTCTTCGCCGTGGCGATCGCCATTCTCGGCATCGTGAACACGCTCGCACTCTCGATCATCGAGCGCACCCGTGAGATCGGCCTGCTCCGGGCGATCGGCGTGAGCCGCCGTCAGCTGCGGCAGATGATCCGGCTCGAGTCGGTCGTGATCGCGTTCCTCGGCGCGGTGCAGGGCGTCGTGCTCGGCATCGGCTTCGGGATCGCCCTGATGTACGCCGTCCGCGACCAGGGGCTGGAGGTGATCAGCATCCCGGTGGGTCAGCTGGTCCTCTTCCTGGTGCTGTCGCTGGTCGTGGGCGTGCTCGCAGCGGTGCTGCCTGCCCGGCGCGCCGCGCGGCTCGACGTCCTCAAGGCGATCTCCGCGGAATAGCGTCCGGAAATTGGCGCGAAAACCACTGGCGGGTCAAATTCGGAGCGGTCTAGTCCCCTAATTTCGGGACGCGAGGGGTCCGGCCCGCCTACGTTGGCCCCGTGGACGAAGCACTCGTGAGCGACGGGCGTGCGCTCAAGCACGTCCAGGTACGTGAGTACGTCCGGTCCCTCGTCACCGGAACGGCTCCCGGCTCGCCGGCGCCTTCGGAGCGGGAGCTGGTCCACCGGTTCGGTGTCGCGCGGATGACCGTCCGCCAGGCGATGGACGCGCTCGTCGTGGAGGGCCTGCTCGAGCGGATCCCCGGCCGCGGCACCTTCGTGGCCCGACCTCGCCGCGTCGCCAGCCGCGTCACGTGTTACACCGAAGAGATGACCCGCCGCGGCATGCTCGGCGAGTCGCAGACGCTGTTGGCCCGCCGCGAGCAGGCCGGCCCCGGCGTCGCCCGCGCGCTCAGCCTCACCGAGGGCGACGCGGTCATCCATTGGCGCCGCCTACGGCGTGCCGACGGCTCACCCATGTGCATCGAGGACGCCTACCTCAACGAGGTCCTGCTGCCCGGCTTCCTGCAGAGCGGCATGCCCACCAGCCTCTACGAAGCCCTCGAACTGCGCGGCCTGCGCCCGACGTGGGCCGAGGACTCGGTCAACGCCGACGCCTGCACGCTCGATGAGGCAGCCCTGCTCGAGGTCGAGCAGGGCTCGGCCGTGCTGCGGCACTCCCGCCGCGCCATCTCCGGTGACAAGGTGATCGAGGTGTCGCGCACGGTCTACCGCGCCGACCGGTTCACGCTCTGGGTCCAGCTCGGCCAGGAGAGCTGACCGTCCGCCACGGCGGTCACAACGACGTCGTACGCCATCCGCCTGGCGGGTGGTGCAACGGTCCGCCAGGTGCATGAGTCACCGTTGGCCGGTGAATTCGACGCGGCCTAGCCCAGCGCACCCAGCGCGGCCACCGGTTCGCCGGTCTCCTCGCAGACCCACACCGGGTCCGGTCCGCCGAGGTCGGGCTGGATGTGCAGGGCGTGCACCGGTCCCTCCTCGCAGCTCAGGCACAGCGGCCAGCGGCCCACGGTGTCGAACAGGGCGTCCTGCACGTCCTGCGCCACCAGGCCAGCGACGTACACCACGCCGTCGGGCCACTGCTCGGCCCACCACTTGCGTGCCGAGACGGCGTCCTCGAGTGCGGAGACCGCGGACGGGGTGGCGTGGTTGCGGGCCTGGAGATCGGCCAGCACTCGTGACCTGGCATCGAAGAGCAGCGCGTTGTCCACAACCCCATTGTGCGCGGGGTCCAAGGCAACGGCGGGCAACGCCGTTCGACGGGTCACGCGTCGCCTCCAGAACCCCGCGCCCACACTCATCTACAGTCGATCCATGAGCGATCCGCTCCTCGAGGTGACCGTGCTGCACGCGCGTGACGTCACCGGTGCGCAGGAGGGCGGGGCCGACCGCCTGCACCTGGTCGGCGACGGCGTGGGCAGCACCGGGCTCTCGCCCGAGCCCGCCGTGGTGTCGGCGGTCTGCCGTGAGGCCGGGATCCCCGTCTTCGTCCTGCTCCGGCTCAGCGACTCCTGGGCCACGACCGGCGGCGAGCTGACCCGACTCGTCGGGCTCGCCGAGGACTATCTCAGCTGCGGCGCCGCCGGCGTCTCGTTCGGGTTCCTCGACACCGATCTGGAGGTCGACACCGAGGTGTGCACCCACCTCGCCGAGGCCCTCCCGGGCGTGCCGTGGACGTTCCACCGGGCCGTCGACTCGTCCCTGGACCCACGCCGCTCGTGGCGCCGACTGCTGGACCTGCCCCGGTTGGTCGCGGTCCGCTCGGCCGGGTCGCCCCAGGGCATGGCGAGCGGTTACGACGAACTGCTGGCGGCCGCCGAGGCCGACCCGGCCGTCGCCGCCCTGCTGATGCCGGGCGGCGGCCTGCTCGCGGAGCACGTGCCCTGGCTGCTGCGCGCCGGCGTGCGCCAGTTCCATCTCGGCCGGCAGGCCCGACCCGGAGCCTCGTACAAGTCCTACGTCCAGGCCGACCACGTGCGCTCGTGGCGGCTGCTGCTGGACGATGCCGCCGAACGGGCGCGACCCTCCGCCGGCACCGCCGGATGATCCTGATCGACCCGCCGAACGTCTCCGGGCACGGTCGCCTGTGGTCGCACCTCGCCAGCGACGAGTCGTACGACGAGCTGCACGCGTTCGCCCGCACGCTCGGGATCCCCCAGCGCGGCTTCGACCGCGACCACTACGACGTCCCCGCGGAGTGGTACGACGACGTGGTCGCCGCGGGCGCGGAGCCGGTGAGCTCGCGGGTGCTGGTCTCGCGCCTGGTCGAGGCCGGCCTGCGCCGGCGCAAGCCCGGCCACGCCTGACGACGGTCCCGGTCGTGGCGAGCGCCGACGTCACGCCCGGCGTCGGGGACGTCACGGCCGGGTCTCGAGCCCCGCCAGCTCGCGCTCGACGTTCGCCCGGGCGGCGTCCTCCCAGCTGGCGCGGGCATAGGGCGTGTGGAACAGGTGCGGCTTCGCGAGCAGGCCGCGCAGCACCTCGGACCGGCCGAAGCGGAACGACTCGTCGTCGACGTGGGCGAACTCCGCGCGCACGGCGGCGACGTACTCGGCGTACCGACCGTCCGGAGCCGCCAGGATCGCCAGGTCCGCGTCGGAGAGCGCGGAGCCGTTCGCGTCGTCGTCCTCGGGCAGGTGGGTCTCGGTGAGCCGCACGAGCCGCGCCACCTCGGCCACCACCGCCGGCTCCAGGATGGGGGCCAGCGCCTCCTCGGCCCAGATCGCGGAGCGTTCCTCGGCGTCCCGCTCGCCGTCGTACACGCCGTCGTGGAACCACGCGGCCAGCACCACCGGCAGCCGGTCGTAGGCGACGCCCGCGTCGGCGATCTCATCGAGGCGGCCCAGCACCTCGGTCAGGTGGCGGGTGTCGTGGTAGCCCCGGGTCGGGTCGGCGTAGGCGGCGAGCACCTCGTCGCGGAGGTCGTCGGCGGCGGACAGCGGCCACGAGTCAGGCAGATCCACCACAGCATTCAAGCAGCGCGGTACGGTTCCGCGGAACTAGAACCTGTTTCAGAGAACCTGGAGGAAAACCATGGGCGCGAGCGAAGAACGCATCCGCGAGGTCGTCGAACGGTACGTCGCGCTGGTGGCGACGGGGTCGGCCGACGAGATCACCGACCTGTACGCCGAGGGCGCCACCGTCGAGGACCCGGTCGGCAGCGACGTCCTGACCACCCGCGAGCAGATCCACGGTTTCTACGCGACCCTCGAGGGGCTCGAGCAGGAGACGCGGCTGATCGAGGCCCGCATTGCCGGTGGCCAGGTGGCGTTCCTCTTCGAGGTCCGCACCATGTCCGAGGGCGTCACCTACACCCTGTCGCCGATCGACGTGATGACGTTCGACGACGACGGGCTGGTCACCACCATGCGCGCGTTCTGGGGTCCGGCCGACATGGGCGTCGCCTAGGAGGCTGGCGCGCAGAGCCGGTCCGACGAAGGCTGATGGGGCAGAAGCACCTCGCCGATGTCGGTCGCGTGGCCGGTCCTGATGGCCACCGGGCTCACCTCGAGCCGCTCGAACCTGCAGTAGTTCTCCCCCTGCAGCCAGCCGTCGCGGTCCGGGTCGGGCTGCACGGCGACGGTGAGCCCGGCCTGGGTGCTGAGCTGCCCCTTCAGCGTGTACCGGCCCTGTTCGTTCGTGCTCGTGCCGCCGATCTGGTTGCCGGCCTTGTCGTAGAGCAGCACCTGCGCACCCTCGAGCGGGACGTCCGGGGCCTCCTTGTCCACGACGGAGCCGGTGAGCCAGGCGCCGCGCCTGGTCCAGGCGAACCTGCTGACCAGGTCGGCCCGGCCGGGGCGGACGTTGCCCCCTTGCACGCTGCCGGTGCGGGCCAGGTAGATGCCGACGCCGGGCGCCACCATCCGGTACCTGCCGGGGTACAGCCCCTGGAAGATCACGGTCCCGCGCTGCGCCCGCTCGGTCCAGAACTGGCCGGACGCCCTGCTGACGGCCGTCACGAAGAACGAACCCTTCATCGCCTTCCCGTCGGGCCGCTTCAGGTCGACGAGCATGCTGCCGCCCTTGGCCCTCATCGTCAGCGCGAGGTTGCGGACCTCCGGGCGCTGCAGCTTGGGCACCCAGGTGCTCCGGGCGACCCAGGTCTTCTGACGGTCGTAGGTGAAGACCGAGTAGTCGCCTGCCGGGAGCCCGCCCAGCGCGAACTGGCCCGCTCGGTTTGCCGTGGTCTCGTAGGAGGTCTCGTCGGTGCTCGCGGCGACGACCCGGGCGCCCCGGGCCGGCCGCCCGCCGGCCTTGACGGTGCCGGTGAGGGCCGCGCCGCGTCGCATCTTGACGTCCCGCTGGACCGGGTTTCCGGCGCTGACCGTCACCGTCACGTCGCTGGGGGCGTACTTCGTCACGTCGTACGACGGCCGCAGGTCGACGAACTGCAGGTGGTACGTCCCGGCGGGCAGGGACAGGGAGTAGATGTCGCGGTCCAGCCTGCGCTGGCCCAGGTACGTCCAGTGCCTGTCGAACCACATCATCCGGATCTTCAGCGGCCCGGCCTGGGTCCCGATGACCTGGCCCTTGACGGTGCCGGTCTCCGCCGAGGCGGGTAGCGGGGAGCCCACGACCAGCACGAGGGAGGCGAGCAGCGCGACGACCAGCGCCAGCAGGGCGCTCAGTCGTCGGGTGGTCGTGGACGACCGCATGGGAACTCCGGTGGTGAGACGCGCCGGTGCCCCCTCTGGCATCGCGATCGCCTTTTCACTGTAGGTCCGCCACCTCTGCTGTGACTCAAGGATCCGTCAGGCTTCGCTCAAGATTCTCCGGCTCGCCCAGTTCCGCGGGGAGCGGCCCGTCGTGGAGGACGACGAGGCTGGTGACGGCCCGGGTCAGGCACACGTAGAGGCGGCGGAGCCCGGTGATCCGGTCCGGCTCTCCGGCCACGATCCCGGCGGGGTCGACGAGCAGCACGTGGTCGAACTCCAGGCCCTTGGCCAGGCTGGCCGGGACGAGGTCGAGGTGTGCTGCGAACTCCGACTCGCCCTCGCCGGCCGGGTCCGTGCCGAGGACGGCGAAGCCGACGCCGGCCGCGGCCAGGTCACGGCCGATGGCGTCGACCCGGGCGTCCGGCGCGATCAACCCGATCGAGCCCTCGCGCGCGATCGCGGACCGCACCGCCTCGAGGGTGCGGTCGGTGGTCGAGCCTGTCGAGACCACGCTCAGCTCGCCGCGCGAACGTCGTACGGAGGTGGGCGGCTCGAGGGTAGGGGCGATGTGCGGCAGCAGCCGGGCGGCGTACTCGATCACCTCGCCGGGGACGCGGAACCCGCGGGTGAGCTGCTCCACGTGGGCATCGGGTTTGCCGAGATGCCCGAGCGCCTCCTCCCAGGACCGGGTGGCCCAGGGGGTCGTGGCTTGCGCGAGGTCGCCGAGCACCGTGAGCGAGCCCGTGGAGGATCGCCGTGCCAGCGCGCGCAGCATCATCGGCGAGAGGTCCTGAGCCTCGTCGGCGACGATGTGCGCCAGCGACGGGGTGCGCTCGACCAGGTCGGCGGCCTCGTCGAGCAGGACCGCGTCGGCCAGTGACCAGCGCGCGGCACCGGGACTGCGTGGCGGCCGCGTCCAGCGGACCCGCTCCTGCTCCGCGGCGTCCAGGATCCCCTCGGCGGCGGACGCGAGGAAGTCGGCGTCGGAGAGCAGCCGCCAGAGCAGCCGGGTCGGCTCGACGGCCGGCCACAGGGCGTTCGCGTAGTCCTTGACGGGCTTGCCGCGGGCGATCGCGTCCTGCACCCGGTCGTCGGGCGAGTCGCCGGCGGCCTCCATCCGGACCAGGATCCGGTGCGCCAAGGACTGCGGCACCATCGCCCGCGCGGCGCCGTAGCGGACCCCGCGGCTGCGGAGCGACTCGATGAGCTCGTCCACCTCGTACGTCGCGATCCGCCACCGCCGGGCCCCGCGCGGTACGACGAGTCCCTCGGTCGGCGGCCGCACCTGACTCCACAGGGCCCGGCGCAGCACCTCGGCGAGCCGGGCGTCTCCCTTGAGGGTGGCGACGGCGGCGTCGTCTGCGCCGCCTACCGCCCAGCCCTTCCCGGTGCTCGAGCCGGCCCTGCCGGTGGTCGAGCTTGTCGAGACCAGCTCCTCAATGGTCGCCTGCGTCGCGTCGATCTCGCCGAGCGCCGGCAGGACGTCACGGATGTAGCGCAGGAAGCTGGCGTTCGGCCCCACCACGAGCACGCCCTGGCGGGTCAGCTGCTCGCGGTGGGCGTAGAGGAGGTACGCCGCGCGGTGCAGCCCGACGGCCGTCTTGCCGGTTCCGGGCGCGCCCTGCACGCAGATCGAGCGGGACAGGTCGGACCGCACAATCACGTCCTGCTCGGGCTGGATGGTGGCGACGATGTCGCGCATCGGCCCGACGCGGGGCCGCTCGATCTCCGCCTCGAGAATCGCGGAGTAGTCCCCCTCCGGCGATGGCTCGCCCGAGCCGAGGTCCTCGTCCTCGAACGCCGTCAGCCGACCGAGCTGGAAGCCGTAGCGCCGCCGCAGTGCCACACCCATCGGCTCGGCCCGGGTGGCCCGGTAGAACGGCAGGCTCACCGGCGCCCGCCAGTCGATCACCATCGGCTCGCCGGTCGGGTCGGAGATGTGCCGGCGGCCGATGTGGAACGCCTCGCCACCACCCGGTGGTCGAGGAGGTTGCGGGGCCGGTGGTTGAGGAGGTTGCGCCGCAACCGTCTCGAAACCCGTCTCGAAATCGAGCCGACCGAAGAACAGCGGGATCGTCGGGTCGTCGGCGAGCTGCCGCATCCGCAGCGCGAACGTGGACTCGAGGTACTCGCGGCTGACCCAGTCGCCCCCGGCCGAAGCGTCCATCGAGGCCGTGCGATCGCGCATCCGGGCCAGCTGGCGCCGGGACTCCTCGAGGTGCGCCTGTTCAGCAGCGAGCTCGGCATCGGGCACGACGAAACCTCCGCAGCTGCGGTTCGGTCAGGGTGGAACCGCGACGCTAACAGCCCGAACCGCGGGGGTCATCCGCTTTGGCGAGGGGTTCGCGGTCGTCGGTCCGCGGCCCGCCCGTCATCGCCCACCGGATGGTGCCGGTGGCCACGCCGCCCAGCGCCCGCACGACCGTCCGCTCCGACACCGGGAGCCACGGCAGCCGCAGGGGGAGCCGGGTCCAGCGCGGCATCAAGCCGATGCCGGCGGCGACCAGCACGGCGTACGGAGCCCGGGCCGCGAGGGGCAACGGGGGCCGGAACATCAGGTAGGACACGGCCTCCCGGGCCTGTGGGGTGCCGCGTAGCTCGGGACGGTACTCCGCCAGGGCGGCCTTCAGCTCGGCCTCCGTCGTCGGCGGATCCACGACCCCCAGGCGGCGGGCGACCTCGGCGGTCTGCGCGACGTACTCGTCGCGGCCGGCCCGGTCGAGCGGCACCTTGCCGTAGACGGTGTGCGCGAGCAGGAAGCTGTCGATCTCGGCGATGTGCACCCACTTCAACAGGTGCGGGTCCGAGGCGGCGTACGGCGTCCCGTCGGCCATCGTGCCGGTGATCCGGTCGTGGATGGACCGGACGACGTCAACGGCCTGCTGGGCGTCGTCGGCGGTGCCGAACGTCGTCACCGCCACGAACCTGCTGGTCCGGGCGAGACGTCCCCACATGTCACCGCGGAAGCCGGAGTGCTCCGACACCGCCGTCATCGCCGCGGGGTGCAGGGTCTGGAGCAGCAGTGCCCTGATACCCCCGATGAACATCGACGCGTCGCCATGGACCCGCACGACGGCGCTGTCGGAGGCGAACCAGCGGGGACCATCGGTGAGGTGGATCCGGTCGCGGTGCGTGGGACCGTCGGGGCCGGCCACGCGCAGGAACAGCGCCTGTCCGAGCCTCTCGCGCACCCGCAACATGCTGCGAGCGTACGTCGCGCTGGTTGAGGAGGTTGCTCAGCGCAACCTCCTCAACCACCGAGCGAGGGCCAGGGAGACCGTCGGTCCGCACCACCGGACCCCGCAGGCACAGGCACGCCCGGGAGCCTCAAGGGCGAAGGCGTGGCGCCGGAGCGGTGAGCAACCACCGCACGAGGCGACCGGCGACACGGCGAAGCCCAGCGACGGGCGTGCCGGAGCCTGCGGGGACCGGCGATGGAGCCGAACCGGTCGACCGCCACCCCGAAACCCCCGGCCACCGGCCACCGGTCACCGAAGGGGCGATCAGTAGGACGGGCTGCAGGTGGGGCATTCCAGACGAATGGGCACATCCGCCGACAGCGGACGATGGTCGCCCGGGATCGCCAGGTCGGCGTCCGCGGTCAGGCGAGGCAGCATCCGGTCGCCACAGGAGGGGCACGACGAATCCCAGGCATCGGGCACCGTGCTCGAACCCTCCCCTTCCTCCATGCTCGTCCCCGTTCCCCGAAACGCCCGGTCGAACCCCACCCGATCGGGTGAAGCGAGAGCCCGATCCTGCGACCGGGCTCCGGGCCGCAGGGCGCGTAGTCTGGGCCGACGAGCCCAAAGCGGGCCCCCTGAAGCCGGCTTGGATGGCGAAGAACTAGATGCCGCTCTCCGGATCGTCTCGGGATCAGGCGAAGCAGGGCCACGTGACCCCTGCCCGTCCGATCCGGGTAGCGATCATGAACGACTCACACATCGTGGTGGCCGGGCTCGCAGCGATGCTCAGCAAGTACCCGGACCGCGTCGACGTCGTCGAGTTGGACGTCCAGCGCCCGGTGCTGAACCAGGTCGACATCATCCTGTACGACACCTTCGCAGCCACCTCGTCGGACACCGACGGAATCCCCGACCTGCTGCGCAACACCGGCGCCCGGCTCGTGGTCTACAGCTGGACTCTTCGGCCCGCCCTGATGCGGGAGGTCCTCGAGCACAACGCCGCGGGCTACCTGTCGAAGACGATGTCGCCCGAGCAGGTCGTCCAGGGTCTCGAAGCCGTCCATGCAGGTCGTCCCGTCCCCGAGACAGACGCTGACGACTCCGCCGAGGGCGACTGGCCCGGCAGACAGCACGGGTTGAGCGCGCGCGAGTCGGAGGTCGTGGCACTGATCGTCCAGGGACTCAGCAACCAGGAGATCGCCGACAACCTCTTCCTCAGTGTGAACTCGATCAAGACCTACATCCGCACCGCCTACCGCAAGATCGGGGTCGCGAGACGGGCGCAGGCCGTCAGCTGGGGAATCGCGCACGGTTTCGTGAGCTCCGAGACCCGGGCGATCCGCGATTCTCGGACGCCCAGGCGGCACTAGCGGCGCGCCAGCCAACAGCCGGGGGCTGGCGCCCCGGCATGACTTGAGTCACGTCCGCGACCTGGAGGCCTCGGGAGACGTGAGACCTGCGGCGGGCTGTGCGGGGGCGGGCGATACTCTGCCGGGCGAGATCAACTCGCTTTCCTTGCGCAGACCAGGAGTGTCAGGTGCCGGACGTCAAGCCGCTGCAGAAGGTCCTCATCGCCAACCGTGGCGAGATCGCCGTTCGGGTGATCCGGGCCTGCAAGGACGCCGGCATCGGCAGCGTGGCCGTGTACGCCGAGCCCGACCGCGACGCCCTGTTCGTCCGGATCGCCGACGAGGCCCACTCGCTCGGCGGCACGACCCCGGCCGAGTCCTACCTCGACATCGCCAAGATCATCGCCGTCGCCGAGAAGTCCGGCGCCGACTCGGTGCACCCCGGCTACGGCTTCCTGGCCGAGAACGCCGACTTCGCGCGCGCCGTCATTGCGGCCGGCCTGGTCTGGATCGGGCCGCCGCCCGACGCCATCGAGAACCTCGGCGACAAGGTCAAGGCCCGCCACATCGCCGAGCGCGTCGGCGCCCCGCTCGTCTCCGGCACCAAGGACCCCGTCGCGGACGCCGACGAGGTCGTGAAGTTCGCTGAGGAGTTCGGCCTCCCGATCGCCATCAAGGCCGCCTTCGGCGGCGGCGGCCGAGGCCTGAAGGTCGCCCGCGAGATGGGCGAGGTCGCCGAGATGTTCGAGTCGGCCGTCCGCGAGGCCGTGTCGGCGTTCGGTCGGGGCGAGTGCTTCGTGGAGCGCTACCTCGACAAGCCGCGCCACGTCGAGACCCAGTGCCTCGCCGACCAGCACGGCAACGTCGTGGTCATCTCGACCCGCGACTGCTCCCTGCAGCGCCGTCACCAGAAGCTCGTCGAGGAGGCACCCGCCCCGTTCCTCACCGACGACCAGGTCACGAAGCTGTACGAGTCGTCCAAGGCGATCCTGCGGGAGGCGAAGTACGTCGGTGCCGGCACCTGCGAGTTCCTCGTCGGCCAGGACGGCACGATCTCGTTCCTCGAGGTCAACACTCGGCTGCAGGTCGAGCACTGTGTCTCCGAAGAGGTCACCGGCATCGACCTGGTCCGCGAGATGTTCCGCATCGCCGCTGGCGAGGAGCTCGGCTACGACGACCCGGAGATCCGCGGCCACTCCATCGAGTTCCGCATCAACGCCGAGGACGGCGGCCGCAACTTCATGCCGGCGCCGGGCACGCTCACGGCGTGGGAGCCGCCCAGCGGCCCCGGAGTCCGCCTCGACGGCGGCTACGTGACCGGCGAGACCATCCCGGGCAACTTCGACTCCCTGATCGCCAAGCTGGTCGTCACCGGCCGCGACCGCACCCAGGCCCTCGAGCGATCGCGACGCGCCCTCGACGAGTTCGTGGTCGACGGCATGCCGACCGTGATCCCGTTCCACCGCGCGGTGGTGAGCGACCCGGCGTACGTCGGGGATGGCACGACGTTCAGCGTCTACACCAGCTGGATCGAGACGGACTTCGACAACCGGATCGAGCCCTACTCCGGCGACACGGCCGAGGCCCCGGACGAGGGAGCCGCCGGGGAGCGCCAAAGGATCGTGGTCGAGGTCGGCGGCAAGCGCCTCGAGGTCGTGCTGCCGGCCGGGCTCGGCGGCCTCGCCTCCGGCCCGGCGGCCGGTGCCAAGAAGCCCAGGCGTTCCGCGAAGAAGGCCGGCGCCGCGGCGTCGGGCGACTCGGTGACCAGCCCGATGCAGGGCACCATCGTCAAGGTCGCCGTCGAGGAGGGCCAGGAGGTCGCCGAGGGCGACGTCGTCGTCGTGATCGAGGCGATGAAGATGGAACAACCCATCAAGGCGCACAAGTCCGGCATCGTGACCGGGCTCCAGGCCGAGGTCGGCGCGACCGTCACGAACGGCGCCGTCGTCTGCGAGATCAAGGGCTAGGCCACTGCGCAGCTGTCCATTCGCGGGCAGCGGCAGGTCGCCCCGTAATGTCGGGCACATGTCCGACGGTCGCTCGCTGCGCGAGCCTGCGCAGCGCGTCAGCCCGCGGGCGCGGACGGTTTGGCTGATCGGTGCGCTGGCGCAGTCGCTGCTGGTCGCGACCGCGGTCGTGCTGGCCGTGTGGGTCTGGGACTGGGTGGACATGCCCAGCTGGGTCGTCGTCCTCGTCGGCCTCGGACTCGCGGCGTACGTCGCGATCGTCCCGCAGTGGCGCTACCTCGTGCACCGCTGGGAGGTGACCGACACCGCCGTGTACACCCAGTCCGGCTGGTGGGCGCGGGAGCGTCGGATCGCGCCGATGTCGCGGATTCAGACCGTCGACTACGCCGAGGGCGCGGTCGCGCGCCTGTTCGGCCTGGCCTCGGTCACCGTCACGACGGCATCCGCTGCGGGTGCCCTCGAGATCTCGGGGCTGGACAAGCACCGCGCCCGCGAGCTGGTCGACGAGCTCACCGTCAAGGCCGACGCGGTCGAGGGCGACGCGACGTGACCGACACCGCGACCCAGCGGGAACTCGCGCGCGACCACGACTGGCAGCGCCTGGACCCGAGGATGCTGCTGGTCCACCCGGTCAAGGAGCTGCTTCGGTTCCTGCCGGTCCTGATCGGCATCTTCCTGGCCCGTACGGCGTCCGGCGGCGCGCCCTGGCATCTGATCGGCGTCGCGGTGCCGATCGGGCTCGGCGTGCTGCGCTACCTGACGACCAGCTTCCGGATCGCCGGAGGCCGGGTGGAGCTCCGGCGCGGGCTGCTGAACAAGCACGTGCTGTCGACGCCGCTGGACCGGGTCCGCACCATCGACCTCACCGCGTCTCCCATCCATCGGCTGCTCGGCCTGACGACGGTCCGCATCGGGACCGGCACCGCCTCGACCAGCCAGGACGACCGCCTCGACCTCGACGGGCTCCCGATGGACCGGGCCCGCCTGTTGCGCGAGGAGCTGCTGCGGGTCACGCCCACCGACGAGCCGACCGGCGACGCGCCGGCCGGCCCCCGCGTGGTGCTCGGTTTCGACCCGGCCTGGATCAGGTTCGCCCCGCTGACGAGCAGTGGGCTCGTGATCGCCGCAGGTGTGCTGGGCGCCCTGAGCCAGCTGATGAACACGATCGGGGGCTTCGACCACCTCGATCCCTCCGGCTGGTCCGACAGCGTCAGCGGCATCCCGGTCTGGGCGGCCGTCGCGGGCGCCCTCGTCACGCTGCTCGTGCTGGTCTCCGGGCTCGCGATCGGCGGGTACGTCGTGGCCAACTGGGGGTTCACGCTCACCAACGGCGGCGGCGCCTGGCATCTCCGCCGCGGCCTGCTCACCACCCGTGAGACCAGCCTGGACGACGACCGGGTCGCGGGCGTCAGCCTGTGCGAGCCGATCGGGCTGCGGATCGCGGGGGGTGGCCAGGTGCGCGCCATCGTCACCGGGCTCGACAGCAAGCAACAGGGCAGCGCCGTCCTGGTGCCGCCCGCGCCGTTCCGCGTCTGCGTGGCCGTGGCGCGCGAGGTGCTGGGGGTGACCGGACCGGTGGACGCCCCGCTGGTCGGCCACGGAACGACGGCGCGACGACGCCGCTACACCCGCGCGCTGCTGCCGAGTGGCGCTCTCCTGGTGGTCGTCCTGCTCGTCGTGCTGCTGGAGGATCTCGGCACCTGGCTGCTCGTGCCGCCCCTGGCCCTCCTGGTGGCGGCCGGCTTCGTCGGGGCCGACCGGGCGGCGTCCCTGGGCCATGCGCTGGTGGACCGCTACGTCGTCAGCCGGTCGGGAAGCCTCCATCGTCGGCGCGACGCGCTGTCCGTCGACGACGTCATCGGCTGGAACCTGCGGTCCACCTGGTTCCAGCGCCGGGCCGGGCTCACCTCGCTGGTGGCGACGACTGCGGGTGGTACCCAGTCGGTGCGGATCCTCGACGTACCGGAGCACGACGCGGTGGCGCTGGCCGACGACGCGGTGCCCGGCCTCGTCAGCCAGTTCACGGTTCAGCACTCACCGGCCTCGTAGGCCAGGCAGGTGTCGCTGCCCCCGCCCCCGTGCACCTCGTCCGTGCCGTCGCCCGCGTCGAGGTGGTCGCCGTGCTCGGTGCCGCCGATGAAGTCGTCGCCGCCGAACGTCCACGCCTGCAGCGGGCCATCGGTCATGGCCCAGACCCGGTCGGCGCCCTCGGTTCCGTAGAACGTCCAGGTCAGGTCGCCGATGAACCGGTGCTCCTCGTAGCCGTGGACGGTGCCGCTCGCGACGTCCACCGCGTCGCCCCGGTCCAGCGCGGTGGTTCCGTCACGCAGGTCCAGGGTCAGCGCGGGACGCTGCGCCCCCTCAAGCCCGTCCACGCCCCGGATTGCGAGGACGTCGGTCCCGGCGCCGCCGTCGGTCGCGAGGCCGTCCTCGACCGCCAGGTCCTGCTGCACGAGGTCGTCACCGGCGCCGGTCCGGACCACTGCCGGGT
>JAOPXC010000220.1 GCA_025965335.1 Nocardioides sp.
GTACGGCGCGCGAGCGGAACCTGCGCTGACACGCTGGGCACCAGAACAGATTGCGTCCCTCCAGGACGGCGGTGCGCACGGTCGTGCCGCAGACCAGGCACGGCTGGCCGGTCCGTCGGTAGACGTACACCTCGCCGCCGTGGTCGTCCCGGCGCGGTGCCCGCCCCATCGCCTCGGGGGTGTGTTCGGGCCGGACGGTGTCGATGCGGCCGGTCCGGACGCCCTCGGCCATCAGCTCGACCAGGTCCTCCCACATCTCCCGCCACTGGCCGATCCGCAGGGTGCTGCCCGGCCTGAGCGGGTGCATCCGGTGCCGGAAGAGCAGCTCGGCGCGGTAGACGTTGCCGACCCCGGCCAGCACCTTCTGGTCCATCAGCAGCCCGCCGATCGGTGCCTTGCTCCGCCGGATGCGCTCCCAGGCCCGCATCGGGTCGGCGTCCGGCCGGATGGGGTCGGGCCCGGAACGGGCCACCACGGCGTCGCGCTGCTCGCGGGTCCAGAGCTCGCAGGCGGTGGCGCCGCGCAGGTCGGCGTACGAATAGGGGCCTCCGTCCGCCGCGGCGAGCCGGAGCCGCACCTGCCCCACCGGCAGCGGCACCGCGTCGACGCCGGTGTGCACGTCGAACTTGCCGATCAGCCCGAGATGGACGTGGATGAACCGCTCGCCCGGGAACTCGATGAACAGCTGCTTGCCCCACGCCTCCGCACCCTCGAGGACCTGGCCGTCGAGCAGGGCTGCGGAGTCGGCGAACCGGCCCTGCGGGCTGCCGACCCGGACGACGCGACCGGCGAAGGCCTCCGTGAGCTCCCCGGCGAGCCGGTGCAGGGTGTGGCCCTCAGGCATCGCGCCCCGGGCCGGGATTGCGGGCCGACTCGGGCAGCGGCGGCAGCTCGTGGGTCGACTCGTAGGCGCTGATCTGGTCGATCCGGCGGACATGCCGTTCGTCGCCGCTGAACGGGGTCGAGAGGAAGACCCCGACGAAGCGCGTCATGTCCTCGAGCGGGTGCATCCGGCCGCCGACCGAGACGACCTGGGCGTCGTTGTGCTCGCGAGCGAGGGCCGCCGTCTCGTCGGACCAGACCAGCGCGCAGCGGATGCCGAGGACCTTGTTGGCCGCCATCTGCTCACCGTTGCCGGATCCGCCGATCACGACCCCGAGGCTGTCCAGCCCCTCGGCCCGGTCGGCCGCCACGCCCTCGGCCGCGCGCAGGCAGAAGACGGGGTAGTCGTCGATGGCGTCGTATCGATGAGGTCCGTGGTCGACCGGCTCGTAGCCGTGGTCGGTGAGCCAGGTGAGCAGGTGGGCCTTGAGGTCGAGTCCGGCGTGGTCGGATCCGAGGTGAACGCGCATGGCGTGATCCTTCCAGAGGCCTCCGCCCGCGGCGGATCGGCGTCAGGGGTGGAGTCGGAGGAAGCCGGCGACCTGCACCATCAGGGGCTCCGCCGCCGTGAACACCCGGTCGTGGCGCCAGAAGCCGTGCACCTGTCCGAGGTAGCGGGTCGCCACCACCTCGACGCCGTGCTCGGCGAGCTCGAGGGCGAGCCGTTCCCCCTCGTCGCGCAGCGGGTCGTGCTCGGCGGTCACCACGAGCGTCGGCGGCAGCGTGGCGAGCCGGTCGTGGGTCAGCGGCGCCAGGTCGGGGTTCGCCAGGTCGGCCGGGGACGCGGCGTACTGCTCCCAGTACCAGGCGGCCTCCCGCGGGTCGAAGCCGTCGGCGGCGGTGCGGTAGGAGTCGAACGAAGCCGTCGGGTCGAGTAAGGGGTAGATCAGCGCGACCGCGCGGAAGCGACCCGGGTGACGCAGCGCCGCGACGAGCGCGAGGTTGCCTCCCGCACTGTCGCCGTGGGCGTACGTCGGGCGGCCGACACCGAGCGCGGCAGCGTGCCGGTCGAGCCACGCGAGCACCGTGTCGACGTCGTCGGGTGCCGCCGGGAACTTGTGCTCGGGTGGCCGGCGGTAGTCGACGCTGAGCACCGCGAGCCCGCTGCGGTTGGCCAGTCGGCGCGCGCTCGCGTCGTGGACGTCGACGTCGTGGAAGACGAACCCCCCGCCGTGCAGGTGCACCACGAGTCCGGGTACGGCGCCCTCCGGTCGGTAGAGCCGGCACGGCACCCCATCGGCGTCGAGGTCGCGGACCTCCGCGACCTCCTCCCGCGGCTCGCTGGCCGCCAGCGCTCGGGCCTCGGCTCGGGCGGCGTCGACGTCGTACGCCTCGGTCCAGACCGGGAGATCGGCCGCGGCGGCCTCGACCGCACGCCTGGCCTCGGGATACAGCGCCATCGGGACGGCCCGGGTCAGCGCTGCATCAGTGCGTCGAGTCCGACCGCGATGGCGGCGGCGACGCGGAAGTCGACGCGCTGGTCGGGGACGTGGACGGTGTACTTGTCGCGCACCGAACCCTGGCGCTCGACGCCCAGCAGGGGCTGGCCCTCGGGGGTGGCGAAGTCGAAGTGGATCGGCAGGAACGGGATGTCGGTGAAGCGGCGGATCAGTGCCACGGCCTGGCTGCGCTCCTGGCCGGTGCCGGCGTACCCCGGCCCCTCGACGTGGAACGTCGAGCGGAGCAGGCTGGCCTTGAAGTCCTTGCGGAAGAACCCGAGCTGCTGACGGGTCTCGTCGAAGATGTCGTAGCCAGAGTTGAGGTCCAGCGCCTTGCGGGCCTTGAAGCTGAAGACCGGCCGGGTCTTGCTCTGGTCGGTGTAGAAGGTGACCTCCTCCTTGAACGCCAGGCGCTTCTGCTCGGCGAGTCCCATGAGTTCTCCGAAGCTGCCGTCGGCGGCAGGGGCGTAGAGCTCGTAGCGGTTCGTCGTCATCGCGAACTTCTGCTTGACGTAGAACATGGGCAAGTACATGGCAGCGGTCATGGGCGGAACCCTACTGTTGGCGAGGATGTGTCCGTGGTGGTCTTCGGATGGTTGGTCCTGGCCCTGGTGTTCCTCGACGAGCTGCTGGCGATGGCAGCGTTCGGGGTCTGGGGGTGGCAGGCGTCCCCCGCCTGGCTGCTGGTGTGGCTGTTGCCGCTGCTCGCGATACTGGCCTGGTTCTGCTTCGCCTCGCCCAAGGCGGCGTACGGCGGGCCCGTGGTCCGGCCGGTCGTGAAGGTCGTCGTGTTCGGGCTCGCGTCCCTTGCGCTCTGGGACGCGGGTCATCCGTCGTGGGCCGTTGCCTTGCTCGTCTTCTCGGTCGTCGTCAACGGGCTGGCGATGATCCCGGCGATCCGGGACCTAGCCGCACCGGGTGCGCAGGAATGACATGTACTGCCAGGCGGTGAGGCCGTCGCCGAAGAGCGGCGCGCAGTTGTCGGCGGTGAGCTCGAAGCGCGTGGTGCCGTCGTCGATGCCGTTGCCGAAGCACCAGTCGTAATAGACGTAGGCGTCGTCGGTGGCGCCGTCGTGGTGGAAGCGCAGGGCGATCGAGTGGTCGCCATACGCGTCTGGGACGCACTGGTCGCGATGGTCGGGGCCGCCACCAGTCGGGGCGCTCTTGATGCCGGCAAGCAGGTCCTCCGCGGCC
>JAOPXC010000265.1 GCA_025965335.1 Nocardioides sp.
TAGGGGGCCTGGCCCTTCCATCGCAGGTCAAACGCCAGGCATCCAGGACGTGCGTTCACACCGCGCCCGCCTCGGGCACGCAGATGCCGTTGCCCGGCCGACCCTCATGACAAGGCAACATGGCACGCATGTCCTTGCCCACCCCCACGCTGCACACCGCTCGCCTGCGATTGCGCCCCTTGACCAGCGCGGACGCGGACGTTCTCTTCGCGCTGCACAGCAGCGCCTACGTGCTTCGCTACTGGGACTCGCCGCCCTGGAGCGAACGTGCGCGCGCCGAGCGCTTCATCGCAACTTGTCGGCAGATGGCGGAGGAAGGCAGCGGGGCGCGGCTGGCCATGGACCGTGTTTCCGACGGGGCATTTATCGGCTGGTGCAGTCTGACCCGATGGAACCCGGACTATCGCAGCGCGTCGATGGGCTACTGCCTCGACGATGCGGCATGGGGCCACGGCTACGCGACGGAGGCCGCGCGTGCCTTGCTGCAGTGGGCCTTCGACACGCTGGACCTGAATCGAGTCCAGGCCGAGACTGATACGCGCAATGCGGCATCTGCCCGCGTCCTGGAAAAGCTCGGATTCGTGCGTGAAGGGACGTTGCGGGAAGACTGCGTCGTGAACGGCGAGGTGTCGGACTCGTGGGTGTACGGGCTGATCAGGCGGCAGTGGCGACCGTCGTCCGGCCCGGATCCCGGCCACTGAATGCTCTTCGCCGCGAGCCGTGCGGGACGCCCCGCGTCCGGTCGCTGACCCCGGAGCTGGTCAAGGGGCTCGAGTTCGACCTGGTCATCCTCACGAGCTCCTGACGTCGGCCAAGACCTGATCGAGCACCCGCGCACGAGCGTCCGCGGCCGGCACGATCCGCACCGACCGGGCGGCGATTGCCGCGATACTGCTGCTCGACGCGATCACCCAAGAACGGCCGCCAGTGTCCGAGTGACCATCCGCATCAGTTTGGCCGTCTACGCCTCGGGGTGACTCCCGGCACGAATTCGCGATCCGCGCTCCGGTGGCCGTTCCTTGACAACGCGGCCCGAGCCGGACCGGCAGCCACCAGGCGGAGCGCCGCTGGCCCCGAAGCGGGTGCCGCGGCGGCCTGTCGAGCGGCCGAGATCGAGACACACCCAATGAATGGCGCCGGCTCCGATGGATGGCCGGTAGCGGGGTGGGCACGCGGGGGCGCGCGAGGCACGCTTGAACGGTCGCCTTCCTTACGGCGGCCCCTCCCCCGACGAGACCTGGAGGCACTTCATGCCCACGACGCACAAGCCCAATCGGACGAACGGCACCCCCCGGAGCACTGGCCAGACCACCGGCTTCGAGAGGGCGAGTCCGCAGCATTGGCTGGGGTCGAACGACGATCCCGACGTCATGCTGAGCGTCCCTGACCTGTCGCTGGGCAAGCTCACCCTCAAGGTCAAGGAGCTCCGCGCGGACGTCGATCTCCAGGCCCGGGTCCTCGACCTCCTCGATCTTCGGGTCGGGGCGCGGGTCACGCTCGGCGAAGTGGAACTCGACATCGAGAACGTCGCTGCCCAGGCGATGCTGAAGGTCCGGCTTGACACGGTGGCCGAGGTGGTCGCGCAGGTCATGCAGGCGATCACCGCCAACCCCGAGCTCGTCACGAGCGCCATCAACTTGAGCGTCGCGGCCGACCCGGAGCTCGGGATCTCGCCGGAGACCAGGACGGTCCGCGGGACACCTCTCGCGGGGGTGCTGGGCGGGACACTCGGCGCCCGGGGCGCCGAGGCCCAGGTGGACGCCGTGCAGGTGGCCCATCGGGTCAAGCCCGTGAAGGCGGCCTCGAAGCGGGCGCCACGCAAGTCCACCACGAACCGAGTCCGGGGCTCCCGGAAGTGAGTCCTCCGGTGTTCATCGGGCAGCACCGCGTCCACGAACGGCTGGCTGAGGTCCAGGCGACGGCCGCTGGTTCCCCGATGAACCTGTGGAGGTGATCGGTGAGATTGCAGTTCTGATCCCGGTCCCTTCCAACCCACCGACACGAGCAAGGGAGGACACCCATGCACGTCCTGCCGCAGCAGCCCTCCGCCAAGGGCCCAGCCGAGATGTTCACCGGAGACGTCTACTTCGACATCATCTGCAAGGGCGAGGAACCTTCACGCCTGCGCGCCAACACCGTCCGTTTCGCGCCCGGAGCCCGCACCGCCTGGCACTGCCATGCCGTCGGCCAAACCCTCCACGTCACCGAGGGCATCGGCCTCGTCCAGGTCCGTGGCGGCGGTGTCCTCGAGATGCGACCCGGCGATACCGTCTACACACCTCCCGGCGAGTGGCATTGGCACGGCGCCGCCCCCGCGCACTTCATGACCCACCTCGCCCTGTGGGAAGCGCCGGCGCCGGACGCCGACGTACCCGAGTCGGAGTGGGGCGAGCACGTCACCGACGCCGAGTACAACGCGCACTGAGACAGGAAGCCGTATGGACTACACACACTTGGGCGGCTCAGGCCTGAAGGTCAGCAGGATCGCCCTGGGCTGCATGAGCTTCGGCGACACCTCGAGGGGGTTCAGCGAGTGGGCCCTCGACGACGAGGCGTCCGAGCCGATCTTCCGACAGGCCGTCGAGCTCGGCATCACCTTCTGGGACACCGCCAACGTCTACAGCGTCGGCACCTCCGAGGAGATCGTCGGCCGAGCCATCAACAACTACACACGCCGAGAGGACGTTGTCCTGGCCACGAAGGTCTTCTTCCCGATGCATGACGGGCCCGGTGGATCAGGGCTGTCGCGCAAGGCGATCATGGAGCAGATCGACGCCTCCCTCACCCGCCTCGGCACCGACTACGTCGATCTCTACCAGATCCACCGCTTCGACCCCGAGACCCCGGTCGAGGAGACCATGGAGGCCCTGCACGACGTGGTCAAGGCCGGCAAGGTCCGCTACCTCGGTGCCTCCTCGATGTGGGCCTGGCAGTTCGCCAAGATGCAGCACGCAGCCGACCTCGGGGGCTGGACGCGGTTCGTCTCGATGCAGAACCAGTACAGCCTCCTGCAGCGCGAGGAGGAACGCGAGATGTTCGGCCTCCTGGCCGACCAGGGTGTGGGCAGCATCCCGTGGAGCCCCCTGGCCAAGGGACGCCTCGCCCGACCGTGGGGCGAGCAGACCAAGCGGTCGGACAGCGACCCCATGGGACAGCGGTATGTCGACGACGACAACCGGCCGATCGTCGAGGCCGTCGCGCGAGTGGCCGAGGCCCGCGGGGTCCCGATGGCGCAGGTCGCGCTGGCCTGGGTGCTGCAACACCCGACCGTCACCGCCCCGATCGTCGGCCCCACGAGCGAGCGCCACCTCCCCGACGCCGTAGCGGCTCTGGGGCTCGAGCTCACCCCCGACGAGATCAGCAACCTTGAGGCGCACTACACCCCGCGAGCGCCGTCCGGCTACTGAGCCGGTCCACCGCTCGACGGCGCGGCCTCCCTCCGACTCGGGCCTGCCGGAGGCCCCGGCGCGCCCCGTAGACTGCAGGGGTAAGAAGCATCCAGTCCGGGGAGAGAGCGCCGCAGTGCACGATGCCGAGGCCGCGCCGTGCTGCGCGGCGCGACGACGGCCCGGCGCCTCCGTGGCGCCCGAGCAGGCCCTGGTGGCGGCACCCCGGTCCACGCGCGGCCAGGTGCATCTCGCGGGCGGTGCCTTCTCGATGGGGGACGCGTTCGGTGAAGGCTACGCCGCCGACGGCGAGGTCCCGGTCCACCGAGTCGAGCTGGCGCCGTTCCACATCGACGCCACCGCGGTGACGAATGCGCAGTTCGCCACCTTTGTGAAGGCCACCGGACACGTTACCGACGCCGAGCGGTTCGAGACCTCGGCCGTCTTCCACGCGGTAGTGGCGGCGGAGCCTCACGACGTGTACGGCCCGGTCCGGGAAACTCCTTGGTGGGTCACCGTCCGCGGTGCCACGTGGCGCGGCCCGGAGGGCCCGCTGTCCGACATCTCCCAGCGCCAGAACCACCCGGTCGTCCACGTCTCGTGGCGCGACGCCGCGGCCTACGCGGCGTGGGCGGGCAAGCGTCTGCCTACCGAGGCGGAGTGGGAGTACGCCGCCCGCGGCGGCCTCGAGGACCAGCGGTTCCCCTGGGGTGACGAGTTGGCCCCCCGCGGCCGCTGGCGCTGCAACATCTGGCAGGGCCGGTTTCCCGACTACAACACAGAGGAAGACGGCCACTTCACCACGGCCCCGGTCAGGGCCTACTCGCCGAATGGACACGGCCTGTGGAACACCTCGGGGAACGTGTGGGAATGGTGCGCCGACTGGTTCGCTGCGGACTACTACGCCACGTCACCGCTGGCGAACCCGACCGGCCCGGCCGACGGCCAGGCCAGGGTGATGCGCGGAGGGTCCTACCTCTGCCACGACTCCTACTGCCACCGCTACCGGGTCGCCGCCCGGTCGTCGAACACACCGGACTCCTCCGGGGCGAACCTCGGGTTCCGCTGCGCCAACGACCAGGGTCCGGCGTGAAGGAGTTCCGCTACGCCTGCTGAGCAGGCCCACGGCGCCGCCGCGCCTGGCTGAACTGGCTCAGTACGTCGATCCCGGGATAGCTGCCGGTCAGATCGGTGAACGAGAAGCCGCGCTCCGGGTCCTTCTCGATGAGGAACTGCTGGAACGGCAGGGCGTAGATCGGACACCCCACCGCCTCGGCGAAGTAGACGGCGAAAGGGAACACCATCGTCGGTTCGAACGACTGCCCGTGCTGCCAGATCGACTTCGAGAAGTCGTCTCCGGCGATCCATCCGTTCGGACGAATCTTGTCCCACACCCGGATCAGGTCGATGGAGATCCCGCGGAGGGTGTGGTCACCGTCGATGTAGGCGAGGTCCAGGTGCCCGTCCGGAATCTCATCCACCACCTCCGAGGTTCGGCCGCGGAGCACGATGCGGCGCTCCGCATGCTCTGCCGTCTTCGCCATGGCCTCCTCGAAGATCTCGTCGAACTTCTTGCTGTCCTTGTTCGCCGGCTTGTTCCAGTCCTCGAGATGGCGCCACGGGTCGATCATGTAGTACTCGGTGATCGCCGGGCAGCGACCGAGGAGCTTCTCGGCGAACGCCCCGCGGAACACGCCGATCTCGGCCACCCGTCGTGCGTCGGTGCGGGTGATCACGTCGACCCAGAGGTCAACACGTTGTCTTGCGTCGTTCGCGACCGTCGTCAGGTCGTCGTGGGTGATCGTCAAGGCAGCCTCCTGAGACTGGGTACGTCGGGTTCAGCGAGCGGTCTGGACGAGCCGTTCGAGTGCGAGTCTGCGGAGGTCCTGCTCGACGTCACTGACTTCGGGCAGCGCCGCCAGGTTGCGGGTCTCGTGGGGATCGTTGACCAGGTCGAAAAGCAGGTAGATCTCGCCATTGCCGTTCAGAGCCATCTTCCACTCGCTGGTGGCAAGCATCACCTCACCACTCAGCTCGGAGAGCGCCGCCTCCCGGTGCCGCTCATGCGGGTTCTCGAGGACCGGGACCAGGCTCCGTGCATAGCTCCCCTCGACCGGCTCGGCCCCAGCCAACTCGAGGAGGGTCGCACCGAGGTCCATGAGCTCGACGGGCGCCGCGCTGGTCACCCCAGCGGCCTTCCCCGGTGCCTTGATCAGAAACGGCACCCGTACCGAAGGATTGAGGAAGTTCTGCTTGTACAGCAGCCCGAAGTCGCCGTTCATCTCCCCGTGGTCGGAGACGAGCGCGATCACCGTGTTCTCGAGCTCACCCCGGTCCTCCACGACGCCGAGGATCTCGCCGATCTGGTCGTCGATCAGGGCCATGTTGCCAGCGTAGTTCGCGCGCAGCCGCGCCACGTCACCGGGCTCGAACGCGGGTCGCTGCTTCAGCCGCCGGTCAAGGCGGCCCCTGGGGCGGGCCTGGGCGGCGGGCCACGCTGGCTCGATGGGCGGGGGCATCGACGCCGGATCGAACATGCTCGCGTACGGCTCCGGCGCGTCCCAGGGCTCGTGGGGACCGCCGAAACTGACCCAGCAGAACCACGGCGCCGTCCGGTCGTGCTCCTGCAAATGGGATTTCGCCTGCTGTCCGACGTAAACGTCGGCGTAGTGCTCGAGCGGGACCGGCGACGGCCTGGCGACCCAGGGCTTGTTCCGGAACCGGTCCTGGGAGTCCTGCCGGTAAGCGGCATAGACGCCGGCGGCCTCCCAACGATCGGTCATGTGTGACCGCGCGACGGTGGTCGCGCGGGGCCCGGCGATCTCGTCGACGTGATCCAGGCCGTACGCACGCACCAGGTGCTCCCTGTCGCGGAGGTCGCCGTTGTGCGGGTGCAGGTGGGTCTTCCCGAAGACGCTGGTGGCGTACCCGGCGCTCCTCAGTCCCTGCATCCACGTCGGTGTCTCGGTCGGCATCGTGTACTTGTTCTGGTTCTGCCACACGCCATGGTTGTGCGGGTACCGGCCGGTGGCCAGGCTCACCCGCGCCGGAATGCACACCGGTGAGTTCGTGTACGCATCGCTGAACCGGGTCCCGGCGCGAGCGATCCGGTCGATGTTCGGGGTGAGCAGCCAGTCGCTCACACAGCTCATGGCGTCCCAACGCTGCTGGTCAGTCATCACCAGGAGGATGTTCGGCCGAGCGGGATCCGGGGGACTCACCACTGCCTACCGCCTTTCGCGTGGGAACTTGGCCAGGCCGATGCTTCCATGGAGACCAATGGGCCGACAGCCGCGGGGGGCCGTCAGCGTGTCACGGGCAGCCGTTGCCCGAGACCCTCGCTCAGCCCTCCAGCCCCAGGTCCTTCGCCAACGCCGTTCGTCGGACCTTGCCGCTGACCGTGTGCGGCAGTGCCTCGAGCCGGTAGTACGACTTGGGGCGCTTCGGGGGGCTGAGTCGCTGCGCCGCCCAGGTCCGCAGATCGATCTCGCTGACCTCTCCGACGTACGCCGCGCAGACCCGCTGCCCCCACTGCTCGTCCGGGCAGCCGAACACGGCCACGTCCTGGACGCCCGGCAGGCCACGGAGCGCGAGCTCGACCTCCAGCGGGTACACGTTCACCCCACCCGTGATGAGCAGGTCCTCGCGCCTGCCGTCGAGGTACAAGAATCCCTCGTCGTCGAGGCGGCCCAGGTCACCAACGGTGAAGGCATCCCCCCGCCACGCCCGCGCGGTCTTCTCGGGGTCACGCCAGTAGCTGAAGCGGGCGTGCGCGGGAACGCGGCACCAGATGGTGCCGTCTGCGTCGAGCGAAAGCTCCCGGCCCGGACGGGGCCGCCCGACGCTTCCCGGACGTGCGACCGAGTCCTCGGGAGAGCACGCCGTGAACTGTCCTTCGGTCGAGCCGTAGAACTCCCACACCGAGCCGACGGGGAGGGTGTCGACCGTGCGCTCCTTCAGGGGAGGCGGACAGGGTGCACCTGCGTGGGCCAGCAGCCGGACCTGGGCCAGCGACGGAAGCACGGCCCCGGCGTCGACCGCAGCGAAGATCCGCTGCAGGTGGGCGGGAGCGCAGAACGTCGTGGAGGGACGGACGTGGGCGAGCGCCTCGATGGCCTCGCGCGGGCCGAAGGACGGCAGGACCGCGATGGCACCGCCGGCCATCAGGGTCCCGGCGGCGAAACGCAAGGGTGCCGAGTGGTGCAGGGCGGACAGCACCAGGTGCACGTCGCTGGGCTCGAACCGCCACAGCTCACGCTCCTCGAGGAGGAGCGCCGAAGCCGCCTCGTCGTCCAGCACGCCGGACCAGACTCCCTTGCGATGTCCCGTTGTCCCCGACGTGTAGTGCATCGGCCGGGCGAGCGGAGAGTCGGCGAGCGGCCCGGGCTCGGAGTTGAGCAGCCGCGTCAGCCCGACGTGGTCGTCGACCACCAGCGAGGGCTGGCAGTTCGCCAGTACCTGGTCGCGCTCCACGGGCGTCAGGTGGGGGTCCAGCATCACCGGCACCACACCGCTGCGGAGCGCGCCCAGCACCACGCTCACGAGCGCTGTCGACCCGGGCAGCGAGAGGACCATCCGGTCGCCGGCGCGGATGCCCAGCTCGCCGAGGGCGCCGGCGGCCCGGCGCTGCTGGTGCTCGCTATCGCCGGCTGTCAGGACGTCCACGGCCGGCCCGTCCCGGCTAGGGCCGATGCGCACGCCCCGGCGAGCGCCGCTGTCCGGGCCATCTCCTGGCCGACCACTGCAGGAGCACCGGTGATCGCTCCCCTCCCTGGCCCGCTCGGCGGCCAGCACGCGACGCCGAAGCCGTCGCTGAACGGGTGCGCGTTGCAGTCGGCGACGGGCAGTCCCATGGTCGCCCAGCGTAGGTGCACAACCGCCAGATCTGCCGCCGCTCGGTGCGCCACGCGGGAGAACAACGAACTGGTCCGCGCGGCGTCCGCTGCCTTGGTCACCTCCATGACGTCGCCCACGGCCGGGCGAAGCCCCAGCCGTCGCCGTGCTTGCGCGACAGCCCGGTGAAGTCCTGGAGTTCCTGCTCGGCCGCGACGCCCAGGGCGACGTGCAACAGCGTGTCGAGCAACGGCTTGTGACCGAGCCGCACGCCGCCGGACGCGCTGGCCTCCTCTCGCATTGGCCGTAAATGAAAATGTGAAGGATGCTTGATCCGGTGGCGCGACGCTCAGATGAAGATCGGAGGCACCGTGACAAGTCAGTACCCCGGCGGCCCCGGACAGCCGCAGCAGGCTCCGACGACGGCGGTCATCCCGCGGTGGTTGGTCTGGGCCCTCGTGTGCGCTGGCCTGGCAATCGTTGGGCTCTTGGCCCTGGTAGTCCTACTCCTCACCAGATCCTCGGACAACGAGGCCGGAGCTCCGGGCGGCACCAGCCCCGAGCCGACCACGTTCAGCGCCGGCGGCGGGGCGTCCGGCGACCACGCTCAGGTGTGAGGACTTCCGGGCCGGGGCTCACCTGAACCAGACGTGATCGCAGCCTGTGCAGGCGAATTCCTGCACGGCCACGCCTTCGCTGAATTCGACGTTCCGCAGCTCCCACAGGTGTTCGTGGGCTGGGTGCTCGGGCAGGAGGGGCACCGGCGGCTGTGTCGTCACGGCTGCTCCAATTCCCCGTGACGGCGTTGGGCAAACGACGCGATCTCAACCGCCCGGCCAGAGCGGGTGACGTGCATCGGGTCGCAGCTCAACCGTTCGGGCAGGTGGATTGGTAGGGCTGTCCCCCGAAGTTGTCCCGCCACTCCTCCTCGGTCAGGTCCCGCCCCACCGCACGGCAGGCGAACTGGACGGCCCGCGCCGACGTCGGATTCCAGACGTAGACGGCTGCGTCCTGTCCCCACGGGGCGACGAGCAGCGTGTGTCCGTCGGGCCGGAACTCGGCGGACACGAGCCCCGGAACCGGGATGGTGATCCGGGCAACCTGAGCGGCGGTGTCGGTGTCCCAGAGCACGACCGAACCGTCGCCCGCTGCGGTGACCAGTCGCGACCCGTCCGGGGAGAACGCGGCCCAGAACGCGCCGTCGCTGTGTGCGATGACGGTCGGCCCGACCGGCTGGCCGGTGGCCAGGTCGATGATCTCGACCTCGCCGTGGGCGCCAGTGGCGACGGCGTGCTGGCCGTCCGGAGAGTAGGCCGCCCAGTTCCCGGCATCGAGATCCAGGGGGCCCTCGTTGACCACCGTGCCCTTGTCGAGGTCCACCAGCGCCCATCGGCGGGCCGGCACATTCCAGAATTCGGGAAGATCCGGGCCGCCCGTCAACACGAACGCCGTGCGATTGTCCGGTCCCGCCGACACTGCAAGAACCGGTACGCCGAGATCGACCGGGCGCCCGACCCGCTTCATTGTGTCCGCGTCCAACATGGTGATCCGTCCCTCCTGCTCGGCGGCCACGACCATCGACTCGTCGGGCGTGTGGTCGACGTCCACTACGTGGTCGCCGAGCGGATGCGATGTCGAGAGCACCGCACCCGTGCGCCCGTCGAACGCCCGGATCGTTCCGCCGTCTGCTCGGATGAAGGTGGTGGTGCTCGGCCTCCAACTCCCCCCACCCCAGTGCCACCCGGAGTACGCCTCTCTGACCAGGTGCGTCTGACGTCGGGCCACGTCGAGGAGCAGGTACGCGTTCGCCAGCTTGGCCGAGAGGAAGCCGCACGGCAGATACATGACGAACTGCCCTCCGGACGACGGGGTGGTGAAACATGAACCGCCGCTCGCCTTCGTTGCCCAGGGCAACCCCGGCACGGGGATGCGGCGCAGGTATCGCCGGCCGCCATCGACATTCCATTGGCGGAGCGCATGGTCGGGACCAGCACTGAAGACGGTCTGGCCGGACGGATCCATGGCGACGGCTCGTTCTGACCCACCGGTGAGCGCTAGATCGGCGAGCTGCTCGCCGGAGTCGGAGTCCCAGACCTGGGTTTGTCGCGGGCTGCCGTAGTCGGTGGTCAGCACCCGTTCACCGTTCGCGCTGAACCGCACGTCGCTGACGACGACGCCACCAGCTACCGAGTGCAGGACGCGCCCCGTGCCTGAGTCGAGGACAACCGCGCCCCCGGGAGGGCCGTTCTCGGGGATGCCTCGCCCGAACGCGAGTTTGCGGCCATCTGGACTCACCTCGAGCCCACCGGCGTTGAAGTTGATCTCGTTCGGGAAGAACGTCGTCTCGGTTCCCGTCCGCATGTTGTGGACCACCCGGGACGGCAGTGTGTACAGCAAGCCGCCATCTGGGCTCAGGGCCACCGAGACCCACCCCACGTCGTTCGACAGAGGGACGATCCGGGGTTGGCCCGGGCGCCTCAGCCGCCACACTGCCGCCCGGGTGGCGACGGTCTCGCGAGAGTCGCCACGAGTCACGATCTTCTGGATCGCGACGGCCACGGACTCGCCGTCCTCGCTGAAGTACAGGTCGCTGGCCTTCCAGCGGCCCGACGGGAGACCACCGAGCTGGGTCGGCAGCACCTCCAGAGTCCGTGCATCGAGGAGCTCGACCGGGGCACCGGAGAATGGTGTCCTGCCGACGGCAAGGACACGGCCGTCGGGACTGAACTGGAGTGCCCGCGCATCGTCGTTCTCGCGCCGAGCGGGGCCCTCTTGGCGCGTCAGGAACTCACCGGAGGCGACATTCACGAGACGCACCGCATGCGTCGTGTCCACCGTCGCGACCCGATTGCCGTCAGGACTGACATCGATCGCCATCACCTCGTTGCCCGGCAGGGGGGTCGACTCGATGAGGGCCGGACGCTTGGCCAGGACACCCATCAGGCTGCTCAACGAGGCCGGAGAGTCCTCCAGCTTCACCGCCGCCAGGGCGAGCAACAGTGACGTGTCGACGTCGTCGACGACGGCGGCGCGCGCGCCGGCCTGCCGGACCTGGGCGGTCAAGGCTTGCTGCTTCGCGGCGGCCTCGGCTGTGAGGGCGGCGGTGGCGTTGTCGCTGGCGTGTTTCGACTGGACGGCCGCGAGACCGCCGGCGGCGAGCGCCAGCACCAGCAGCACGACCGCACCGGTGAGGACCAGGCGCAGCCGCCGGATGAGTCGGGTCTGCGCTCGCTCCCGTTCGACCGCGCTCTGTTCCTCGGCCTCGGCGTTGCTCCGGGCCGCCTCGAGGAACTCTCGTTCGGCGTCGGTGAGCGTGGACCTGGTCCGGCCCTGCCAGTCCAGGGTCCTGGCCAGCCGGACGCCCCGGTAGAGCTCGCTCTCGGGACGCCCGAGGGAGTCCCAGGCATCGGCCGCGGCGGACAGGTGGTGCAGCATCCGCTGGCCCTCGACGTCGTCGTCGAGCCACCCCTGGAGCCTGGGCCAGGCGCGGGCGAGTGCCTCGTGGGTGATCTCCAGGACGCCGTCGTCGCTGGTGACGAGCCGCGCCCCGACGAGCATCTCGATGAGCCGGTCCCGCTCGACGTCGGTGGCCACCAGCCGCCGCGGGACCCGGCTGCGGACAGGCTCTCCCTGCAGGCCGGGTGAGACCAGGCGCAGGACGAGGTCGCGCAGCAGGTGTCTGCGGTCCGTGTCGATCTGGGCGTAGAGGCGTTCGGCCGACTGGGCCACGGCACCGTAGATGCCGCCCGAGGCTCGATAGCCCGCCACGGTCAGCGTGTTGCCCTCGCGCCGCTTCCAGGTCTCGAGGAGTGCGTGCGAGAGCAGCGGCAAGGCTCCTGGGTCGTCCCTGACCTCGCGGACCAGCAGGTCGACCAGGCCGGGCTCGATGACCAGCCCGGACCGCCTGGCCGGGGCTTCGACCGCGTCCCGCAGCCCTTCCTCGCTCAACCCTCCGACCAGGTAGAGGCCCTGTTCCACGAGCCGGGCGAACCCAGCATGGGTCACCAGGTCGGCGAGATGGTCCGCGCGCAGCGCGAGGACGACGATGCGCGACGCTGCTTCCGTGGTCAGTGCCCGGACGAACTCCTGCTGCTCGGCGGGGTCGTCGCAGAGCGAGAAGACCTCCTCGAACTGGTCGACGAAGAGCACCGTGGCCGGGGATGCTCCCGCCAGTTCCGTCAGGGCTTCCATGGGGTGAGGACCAGGCGTGAGCACGACGCACGGCTGACCCCGGCTGCGCAGTGCGGCGGCCACCCCGGCGCGCAGGATCGACGACTTCCCCGACCCGGACGGTCCGACCAGCGTCAGGACCGGCGTACGGCGAAGGATCTCCAGACACCCGTCCACGTCATCCTGACGGCCGAAGAACCGGTCGGCGTCGTCGATCTCGTAGGCCTTCAGCCCCTGCCAGGGGCAGGTTCCGTGGGACGCCGCGATGGTCCCCCGGACGAGCAACGAGGCATCTTGTCGCAGGATCGCCTGCTCCAACGCTGTGACGTCGGGCCCCGGGTCGATACCGAGCTGCTGGACGAGCATGGACCTGAGCTGGTGAATGGTCCGCAGCGCCTCAGCCTGCTGGCCGGCCTGGTACTGCGCATGGGCCTGCAGAGTCCAGCGACGCTCCCGCAGTGGCGCGGCCCGCACCATCGCCTGGCACTCCGCCAGTACTTCACGATGCCGGCCCACGCGCAGATGTGCGTCCACGCGCAGCTCCTCAGCCTCCAGGCGCAGCTCGCCGAGCCGCCTCGCCTCCTCGACCGCCGGTGCCCAATTCTCCAGATCCGCGAATGGCTGGCCCGTCCAGAGCGTCAACGCTTCCGTGAGCTGGTAGGCCGCGCGGTCGTCCTCGCCCAGGGACAGCAGCTCCCGCGCCCGGACGACCATTCGCTCGAACCGCTGGGCGTCGACCTGGTCGGGGGGAACGGTCAGCAGGTAGCCGTGTGAGCACGTCTCGATGGCCTCCGGCCCGAGCTCCTTGCGCAACCGGACGATGCAGCCCTGCAGGACCTTCGCGGCCGATGCGGGCGGTTGGTCTGCCCAGAGGGCGTCGGCCAGCTGGTCGGCGCTCACCGGATGGCCCGGACGCGTAGCCAAGGTCTCGAGAACAACACGGTCCCGCCGACTGAGCCGTCCCGAGCCATCAATGGTCAACGGACCGAGGACTGTGATGCCCATGCCTCCACAGTCGACCCGGGCGCGCCGACCGTCAACGGAGGCGATACCCGGGCGATACCAGCGCGACACCGTTCCGGCGCGGGTCCGGTACCGGTCGGTGACAGACCGGAAGCAGCACCGAGGCAATCGGCCTCGTCGACCAGGGAGCTACATCATGAACCGCTATTCACTCTCATCCGACTCCCCCCGGTGGTGGTGGGCCCCGGGCGCAGCAGCCGCGGCCGCCACCACCGCGATAGCCGCATTGGTGGTGGCGCCGGTCACCGCCGCCCCGTCGGCGCCCATCCCGGCTGGCCCGGAACCCGCCTGGCCGGCGTCCGGGTCCACACCATCGACCGATCGGCCGTGCTTCATGGTGCGGCCGCACTGGAACAACGCCCTCGACGGACCTCAGCCAGTTTGCCCCTTGGACGACGCCGTGGCCGACCCCGAGGGCGTGGTCCGGGTCGGGGTGGACTACCTGCCGTAGGGCGTGTCCGCCAATTCTCGACCGCGGCGCGCAGCAGGCCAGGGAGTTGGGAGAGACCCGCCCTAGGTGTTCAAGGCTCCTCGTGGGGATCCGCCCCGTCAGTGGTGGAAGCCGGAGGGACCGCTGGCCGTACCCGAGCCCGTGTAGGTGTTCAACTGCTCGACCGCGGCGCGGAGGTGCTCCAGGAAGGTCTCGGCCAGGTCGTGACCGAAGCCGTTGCGGCAGACGACCCGCACGACGGCAAGGTCCTGGCGGTCCGCGGGGAAGGTGTAGGCAGGCACCTGCCAGCCCCGTTCGCGCAGCGTCCGCGAGAGCGCAAAGACATCCCAGCCGTCGACCTGGTCGGTCGTGGTGAACGCGAAGACGGGCAGCTGGTCACCGCACGAGATCAGCCTGAACTCGGGCATCTCCGCTATCCGGCCGGACATGAAGGTGGCAACGTCGCGAGAGGCCTGCTGCACGGCACGGAAGCCGGCACGGCCCAGTCGGAAGAACGTGTAGTACTGCGCGACAACCTCGGCGCCGGGCCGCGAGAAGTTCAACGCGAAGGTCGGCATGTCTCCGCCCAGGTAGTCGACGCTGAAGATCAGCTCGCGGGGCAGCGCGTCGGGGTCCCGCCACAGCACCCAGCCCACACCCGGGTAGACCAGGCCGTACTTGTGGCCGGAGGTGTTGACCGAGGCCACTCGGGGCAGTCGGAAGTCCCAGACGAGGTCGGGGTCGAGGAACGGCGCGATCATCGCGCCGGAGGCGCCGTCGACGTGGATCGGGACGTCGGGCCCGTCGAGGGCGAGCTGGTCGAGCGCGGCCGCGATCTCGGCCACCGGCTCGTAGCTGCCGTCGAACGTCGAGCCGAGGATTGCCACCACGCCGATGGTGTCCTCATCACACAGCGCGACGGCTTGCTCGGCATCGAGGTGGAAGCGCTCTCCGCTCATCGGCACGATCCGCGGCTCCACGTCCCAGTAGCGGCAGAACTTCTCCCAGCACACCTGGACGTTCGCGCCCATCACCAGGTTCGGCTGCCGAGTGGGGTCGGAGACGCGCGCCGCCCAGCGTCGCTTCAGCGCCAGTCCAGCGAGCATGCAGGCCTCGCTGGACCCCGTGGTCGAGCACCCGGTGGCCTGCTCGGGTTCCGGGGCGTGCCAGAGGTCCGCGAGCATCGCGACACAACGGCGCTCCAGCTCGGCGGTCTGCGGGTACTCGTCCTTGTCGATGATGTTCTTGTCCACACAGTCGGCCATCAGCTGCCGGGCCTGTGGCTCCATCCACGTCGTGACGAAAGTGGCGAGGTTCAGCCGGGCACTGCCGTCGAGCAGCAGCTCGTCGTGGATCAGCTGATAGGCGACGTCCGCGGGAACCGGCCCCGCGGCGAGTCGACTCTTCGGCGGCTCCAGTCGTTCACCCAGTGCCGGGTTCGCGTCGGTGACGAACGGGTTCGAGCTGCGACGCTCGGACGGAGCGGACCGCGAACCGTGGTGAAGGGCCATAGTGACCACTATGCCGGTGCCGCTGGGACCGGCGCCTGGGCAAGCAGGAGGAGGATCCCCGGCCATGTGCCGTCTGTTCGGGTTGCACGCCGGGCCCACACCGGTGCTGGCTACATTCTGGCTCGTCGACGCCCCGGACAGCCTCGCCCGACAGAGCCGTCGCAATCCTGACGGCGCTGGGATCGGGACGTTCGACGTCACAGGTTTGCCTGTCGTGGACAAGCAACCGCTTGCCGCTTGGCAGGACCCCGAGTTCGCGTCAGCTGCCCGCGAGCTGCGCAGCCCCACGTTCCTGGCGCACGTCCGCTACGCCAGCACCGGGAACCTGTCGGAGCGCAACACCCACCCGTTCGTGCAGGACGGCCGGTTGTTCGCGCACAACGGAGTCGTGCAGGGGCTGGACGAGCTCGACGCCCGGCTCGAGACACTCGGGGCCGCGCGCCTCGTGCGCGGTGAGACCGACAGCGAACGAGTCTTCGCGTTGATCACGACAGAGACGGCACGACACGACGGAGATGTGACCGAGGGCCTCAAGGCGGCCGTCGCCTGGATCAGCGACCACCTACCGGTCTACTCCCTGAACCTCCTCCTCACCACGGCCGGTGACCTGTGGGCCCTTCGCTACCCGGAGACCCACGGCCTCTATGTCCTCACCCGGCCGTCCGGCGGCGGCCCCACCGATGCGCTGGACGCCAGGACCTCCCGAATCCACGCACGGTCCGAGCACCTCGCCGTCCGTGCGTCCGTGATCATCGCCAGCGAACCGATGGACGCCGACCCCGGTTGGCGCCTCCTCGAACCGGGTGAGCTCCTGCACGTCGCCTCCGATCTCGCCGTCGCGACCGGCAGACCCTTCCCCGAACCTCCCCGCCGGCTCCTCACCCGCGCCGACCTCGACCCGGCGACGGAGGCCTCACAACACCCGGACCCACCGTCGCGATAGTTCTCCGACGTCCAAACCGGAATCTTTGCCGCGAGTACACCCGGTCGCGGGCAAGTACTCCCCCAATCACTGAGCCGGTGCGATCGGTCGCGGCCTCCGGGCGGGACCCGGGGACGTGGCGGTAGCAGCGTCGACCAGCCCCCAGCCGTAGAGCGCGTCATAGCCTGGTCTGCCGAGGTCACGCGCGCTCTGCTCCAGTCGCGTCTCGATCTCCTCGGGGGACGGGTCGGGGCCGATCACGGTGCTCGCGACCACGAGCGCGGCGGAGGCCGACACGTGCGGTGCCGCCATCGACGTACCCAGGTAACCGCTGACCTCGAATCGGCTCAGGTAGGGCCCCGACAGCGTGATCTGGTAGATCGGCTGGCCGTCCCGGCCCGGCCGGCACGTGGGATCGTTCGGGAGGTTGGCATCGCCGCCGCCGCCCGGCGCGACGAGGTCCAGGCCGGATCCGTGGTTGGAGTAGCTGGCGAGGCAGCCGTCATCGGTGGTCGCGCCGACCGCGAGGACGTGCGGACCCAGTGCTGGGTAGGTGACGGAACCCTCGCCCGCGTTGCCGGCGCCGGCCACCACGAGGCTGCCTCGTCGGTGTGCGTAGTCGAGAGCGTCGAGGAGTCCCCGGATCTGGCCGGCATCGACGCTCTCGTTGAAGTTGAGGCTGAGGTTGATCACCTTGGCGCCGTGGTCCACCGCGAAGCGCAGGCCCCGCTCGATCGTGTCCGCGTCTCCGGCGCCGTTCCGGTCAAGGACCCGCACCGGCATGATCGCCACGCCGTAGGCGAGGCCGGTGAGCCCGTAGGCGTTGTCGGTCTGTTCGGCGATCGTCGATGCGACGTGGGTGCCGTGGCCGTTCTGGTCATACGGGATGGTGTCGCCGTCGACGAAGTCGTAGCCGGCGACGAATCGGCTTTGGCTGAGATCCGGTGAACCGGGTCGGGACGGGTCCTGGCCCGGGTAGGCGACTCCCGTGTCGAGCACGGCCACGACCACGCTGGCTCCGCCAGCAGCACCCGCCGCGATGAGGTTGCCCCACGCGTGCGGTGCGTCAACACCGTAGGGGCCGACGAAGTTCCACTGCAGTTGGGCCCATCCGGCGCGCACCCCGGCCGTGCCGGTGTCATCGGGCATGTACGGGGCGGCTGCCCGCGCATTGACGCCGGGTAGTCCGTTGAGCACCGCGGCCACTCCGGCGAGCAGCAGGAGGGCGGCCAGGAGGTTGGGTAGGTGTCTCATCGGCGGGGCAGCTGCACGCAGAGGATGCGGTCGTCTCCGGGGCGCGGGCTGCCACGACCGTCGCGGTTGCTGGTCAGCACGTAGAGGCAGCCGTCTGGTCCTTCCTTGACGGTGCGCAGGCGGCCGAACTGGCCGTGCAGGAGCGGCTCGTCGACCACGACCCGCCCGTTCTCGATGGACAGGCGGCGCAGCTCCTGCCCGACCAGTGACGCGAGCACGTAGTCGCCCTGCCACGGCGAGCCTGGCCGGGTGAGGAAGGTGGCACCGGAAGGGGCGATCGCGTCCGCGTAGACGCGGAGCGGAGCGAGGTACCTGCCATCGCCGGTGGCGTTGCTGATGACCTCGGGCCAGCCGTAGTTGCCGCCTGCCACGATCTGGTTGACCTCGTCGTATCCCTCGGGGCCGTCGAAGCCGCTGGGGCCGTGGTCGTTCGCGATCAGCGCCCCCGTGCCGGGCTGCCAGTCGAACCCCTGTGAGTTCCTCAGGCCGCTGGCGAGGATGGCCGGGCGGACGGTGCCGGTGCCCCGGTACTGCTCGGGGGACAGGGCCAGGAGCTTGCCGTTGAGCGAACCGGGATCCTGGGCCAGCTCGGGGTGCCCGGCGTCGCCGGTGGCCACGTAGAGGCGACGGTCGGGGCCGAACGCGATCCGCCCCGAGTCGTGGATTTCTCCTGCCTCGATCGCGTCGACCAGGGTCACCTGGCGCACCAGCTGCGAGCCGGTCCAGCGCCACCGCTCGAGCCGCATGCCGTCGGGGCCGGTGAAGTAGAGGTAGACCAGCTGGTTGGCGCTGAAGTCGGGGTCGATTGCCAGCCCGAGAAGCCCGCCCTCCCCCTGTTGGGCCACGGCAATCTTTGCCACCGGAGCACGCTGCAGGCCGCCGGGCTCCAGGAGCCGGACACGTCCCGGGCGCTCGGTGACGAGCGCGCGCCCGTCCGGCAGGAAGGCGATGTCCCATGGGACCTCCAGCCCGGTGGCCACGGTGCGCACCCGGACCTGTCGATCGCAGCGGTCGGAGTCCGGACAGGTCGCGAGCACCCGCAGGTACGGCTTCCCGCCGCGCCATCGAAGGTCGAGCAACACCGAGGCGGCGTTGTTCGCGTACGAGAGCTCCCGCAGGCTCAGGTCGGTGTTCACGCGGTGCACCAGCACGTAGCGGCCGGCCGGAACACCGTCGAGCGAGAGTTCCTGGTACTCCAGGTAGGCGGAGTAGTCGTCGCCGTACCCGACCGAGATGCCTTGCACCAGGTCCATCAGGTCCGGACGGGCCAGCCCGCACTTACCTGTGTACACCGCGCCGGCGGCCGCGCCCGTCAGGACCCGGATGGTCCGGTACCGATCACCCAGACAGAAGCCGGTCTTGCGGTCCTGCACCAGCACCTGGGAGCTCCCGGCGCGACGCAGCTCGTAGCGGTCGAAGCCGAGAAGGTGCCAGTGATCATGGTCGGCCGACGTGACGAACCTCAGCTCACCCACGCCGGGAACGCGCTCCGTGGACCCGGCCTCGGTGTCGATCAGCTGGTCGGCGCTCATCGGGGCGGACTCCAAGTCCTGGGACCGATGGCCCTCGATGATCAACGGCCCGTCGCCGACGTTGCGGATCGCCGAACGAAAACCCAGCAGATAGCTCCGCGTGCCCCCCGAGACCTGCTCACGGACCGCGAGCTGCGTGGGGGTCTCCTGGTCCAGGTCCGGAAGTCGAACCGCGCTTTCCGGGCCCGAGCCGTTCCGATGCCCAGCGACGCTCACACCGACCGCCGCCGTAGCAACGCCCAGCACCGCCGCAGCCCCCATCGCCAGCCACCGGAGCCGCGCACGCCTCATGTGAACTCCCTCCCGGTCAGACCAGTGTCATGACGAGGAATCACCGTGTCGAGCGGCCGGTGTTCGCCGGCCGCTCGACCTGGCCGTGGCCGTCCAGCTGTCGGCCCTAGCCGTCTCCGACGACCGGCGGCCAGTACTTGTTGATCGCGGCCTCGGTCTTCTTGTCCTGGGCCCGCGTGGCCTTCAGGAGAGTGCCGCTGCTCGCGGGGAGGGTCGGGTTGATCTTCCGCGTTCCCTTGATCGCCTGGATCTCGTCGTCGAGGAGGGGGAGCACGCTCGGCATCGTCGTGGCCCAGTTCGAGGCGACGGCCCCGCCGCTCGCGTTGGCGTGCGCGCCACCGCTCTTGCCCGCCGGCGGCGGTGGCACTGGGATCTTGTGGATGTACTTGATCGCGGCGTCGCGAGTATCGGCCGCCGCGCCGATCGTGGCGGAGACGGTGGTGTTCAGGCGGGAGCCGCCCGCGCCGAGGAGCCCGAGCGAGGTGGTCACGGCGTCGTGCTGCAGGCTGAAGACGGCGAGAGCGGTGTCCTCCGGGGAAGCGAACGACGGTCCAGCTGGCGCGCCGCCGCTCGCGTGGGCGAAGGCCCCGCCCGTGGCCACCGGAGGAGGCGTCGTCCGGATGACGTACTTGGCCGCGGTCCAGGCCGCGTTCATGTTGGCCTTCGCGGCGCTCAGCTCGGCGACGGCCCTTTTGGCCTTGCCCTCGTCGACCCAGGTCGTCGCACGCGCGAGAGCCGCCTCCGCCCGGACGAGCCGGGTGTTCACGATCGCGGGGTAGACGAGTACAGCTGCCGAGCCACCGGAGGCGGTGGCGACCGGGCCTCGGTAGCTCAGCGCGCGGTCGGACTCAGACGACGTGTCGCCTTCGGAAAAGGACGGCATGGTGGCCGGCACGATCGCGACCAGGCCGACAAAGGCCGCAGCGACCCCAAGCGGGGCGACAAGTCGAAGCGAAGCCATCTTCATTCCCTTTCGGTGGGTCTCTCCCTGTACTGGAAGAGTGGCTGCCGAGCGGTATGGCGGTCTTCGCGGCCAGCGCCCAAACGTCGCCCCCGCGGGCAGGCAGACGCACATTCCCGCTAGCCCCCAGCGAGCGTTGCCCTGCCGGTCACCCGGGCGGATCCGAGGATCGCGCGGAGCGTGCCGGGGGCGGCTTGGCCACGGAGGTACCTCCGGGACGGGTGGGCTCCGAACTCGACGGTGACGGCGGTGCCGGCGAAACGCGAGTTGTACCAGTCGGTCATCGTGCCGTGGCACACGCCGGTGCAGATCAGGCGCTTGCGGCGGAGATCGAGCTCCTGAGAGAGCCGGGCGGTGAATCCGGGCCTTTCGCCGGCCAGCCCCACGCTGGCGAACGGCTGGTGGAACGAGACCACGAAGCGCGGCCGAACCCGGGCAAGGAAGTCCCGGAAGGCCCGCGATTCGGGCTCGCTGAACGGACGGGTGCCCGAGTAGTACGGGCTGGCGAGCGGCGCCCAGTCGTGTCGCCAGTTGCGGTTCAGGTCGACCCCGCGGGCGTTCGTGCGGGTGCCGCGGGCAAGTCCGTCCGGGTTGATCGTGGGAAGAACCCAGAGCGTGAACCCGGGCACCGGCTTGCCGTCCTTCAGTGCGCGGGCGACGGCGACCCCGGCCCGCTCGTCGCCATGAATGGACCCGAGCACGACCGCCCGCACCGCGGCCCGCTGACCGCCCAGCCGGTAGGCCCGGATGGGTCGGCCGCGCAGGCTGGTGCCGATGCGTCGTACCTCGTGCAGGGTCTCCTCGGGCCTGCCGCCGCCGGACGATTGGATTGTCGGCTGCTCGGCGTTCCGCGGGGCCGCCGGCGTGAGGTCAGGGCTGCAGGCGCCCAGCAGCAAGGCAGTGCACGCGACCGCGGTCGGGGCGGCGCGAACTGCACGGCCTCGGGTCATGCCTCCTCCTCACGCGATGCACACTCGGTTCCCGGTACCCCGAACTTCGGCAGGCGACCGTCTACTGGCGTCCAGTGAGCGGGTAGTTTGACTCGGGTGCCACCCGTGAAGACTCGAGCAGCTGCTGACGCGACGGCGGAACGGGTGCGCCACGGGACCCAGGGCTCCGGATCTCGGCGGCTCAGGCAGTTCCCGTCCACCGCCGCCGTCGACCTCCTGTTTGATTCGTAGCGGATGCCGCACACCCGCTGCTACCGCAACGGAGTCCTCACCGACGAGGACTTCCCGCTGGAGGACGTGTCCGAGCACCTGGGGGGCGGCTCGACGGTTGTCTGGGTGGACTTGACTGCTCCGGACCTGGAGCATCTGCAACTCGTGGCGGACGAGCTCGGCCTGCACACGCTCGCCGTCGAAGACGCCACTCGTGGCCGGCAGCGACCGAAGTTCACCCGTTACACCGGCCATGACTTCCTCACCGCCTATTCGGTCACCTTGGACGTCGAGTCCGGTGAGCTCGTCACAGGCGAGATCGCCGCGTTCATCACGTCCAGAGCCCTGGTGACGGTCAGGAAAGACGACGAGTTCCCCATCGACGGACTGCTCAGCCGCTGGGACGACAACGCCGATCTGATCGAGTACGGAGTCGGCGCGCTCGTCCACGGCCTGTTGGACTTCGTCGTCGACGGCCACTTCGACGCAGTGGAATCGCTCGACGAGGAAATCGAGCGGCTTGCGGACCTGCTGTTCGACGACCGCCCGCACGACAAGGCCGTCCAGCTTCGCAGCTTCGAGCTGCGCAAGAGCCTGGTCCAGCTCCGGCGGGTGGTGCTGCCGATGCGCGAGGTCGTCAACTCACTGATGCGGCGCGACGTCGGACTGGTCCCGGAGGAGATGACGCCCTACTACCAGGACGTCTACGACCATGTCCTGCGGGCCACCGAGTGGACCGAGAGCCTGCGCGACCTTGTCACCACCGTCGTGGAGACCCACCTGACCATCCAGGGGAACCGACTCAACATCATCACCAAGAAGGTGACCAGCTGGGCGGCGATCATCGCCGTGCCGACCGCCATCACCGGCTTCTACGGCCAGAACCTGCCCTACCCCGGGTTCAGCAACGAGTCGGGGTTCATCGCCTCGTCGGCCCTCATCGTGATGCTGTCCGCGGGCCTCTTCTTCGCATTCAAGCGCAACGACTGGCTGTGACGGGGTCGACGCCAGTCCACTACCCGCTGGCAGGGATCCCGGAACTGCCGTCTGCCGCAGGGCACGTCGGCCGCCAGCGGTGATGCCGTGAAGGGGCTAGCGCGAGACGCTTGAACTGCCGGCCGCCACCCAGCCCCGGCGAGACGGAAGGCAAGAAGCAGCCACCGCCGTTCAAGGACCGATCGCATGGACGCTCAGCACGACCTCACCCCCGAGCAGGCGAGCCGCATGGCGGTCACCGCGGTCGCCGCGGACCTCGAGTACTGGGCGCGCACTGTCTCCGTCGACGGCCGCGTCGGCCTCAACGACCTGATGCGCACCCTCGACCTGATTCGCGAGGCCAGTGCTCCCGCACCCGACCTGCCCGGCGCCACCGGCGGCGCGAGCTGGCACGAGTCAAGTGCGCGGGGACCGCGCTAGTCGTCCTCGTTGAGGTCATCGCAAACCGGAGTCGATTGCGGCAGTGAGGCTCTCGGCAATCGTCACCAATCGCGACAGCACCACGGCGCTCCGGCGAACGGTGGGGACAGCGGTCTCTTCGCAATCAAGGTCTGGAACTACGGTCGTCTCCGGGCCTGTCGGTGCTCACCCCTAGCGTCACACCCATGCGGAGCACGACACGGGCCTACTGCTTCACCTGCCGTCACATCCGGACCTTCAGGCTGGTCGACCAGCCCCAGCTCCAAGGTCGACGTGAGATGGCCTGCCTGCGCTGTGGCGCGCGCGAGACAGCGCCCCTCACCGACGCGTGAGCAGGCCACGCACCTGTCCCGATGCACGTGCGTCGTGTAGAGATGGCGAATGGCGCATCACGAGATCGAGCGCACGTATCAGCCCGGGCCCGACCAACCCGTCCCCGATCTCAGCGGCCTGCCCGGCGTCGTCGCCGTGGGCTCGCCCCAGTCGTTCGAGCTGTGCGCCACGTACTTCGACACCCCGGACCTGGCCCTGACTCGCGCCGGCGTGTCCCTCCGTCGCCGCACCGGCGGCGCGGACGAGGGGTGGCACCTGAAGATTCCGTCCGGCCAGGGCAGAGACGAGATCCGGCTGCCGCTCGCGCGTGCCCAGCGCACGGTGCCCGCCGAGCTGCGCCGGATGACCCTGGGGTGGACGCGTCACGCGGATCTCGTGGTCATCGCGACGGTGGTGACGCAGCGGACGACCTACGCGCTGCTCGACGACGATGCCCGGCCCCTCGCCGAGTTCGCCGACGACCGGGTGACCGCGACCCCGGAGGGCTCGACGGAGCCGATCGCGTGGCGGGAGTGGGAACTGGAGCTCGTCACCGGGAAGCCACGCCTGCTGAAGGCAGCGGACAAGCTGTGCCGCGAAGCGGGCGTGCCTCCGAGCGACTGCCCGCGCAAGATCGTCCGGGCCCTCGGGGAGCGGGCGCCCGTACCCCTCCGGATCGGCAAGGTCGGTCCCGGCAGGCCGGCCGGACGGGTGCTGCAGTCCCGGCTGGTCGAGCAGGTGGTTGAACTGCTGCGTCACGACAGCGAGATCCGCCGGGGCCTGCCCGTGGGAGTGCACCAGGCGCGCGTGGTCTGCCGGCGGCTGCGCGGAGCGCTGGCGACGTACCGACCACTCGTCGAACGCGACGTGACCGACCCGATCCGCGCCGAGCTGCAGTGGGTGCAGCGCGTCCTGGGCGACGCGCGGGATGCCCACGTGGTGCGGGCGCGACTGCGTGCACTGGTCGACCAGGAGGAGGTTGTGATCGGGCCGGTCCGGCGACGCCTCGACCAGACCTACCGGGCCCGTTCGCGCGCAGCCGGTGCCGTGGTGACGGAAATGCTGGCCTCGGACCGGTACCTCGCCCTGCTCGACGAGCTGGAACGTCTCGCCGCCGCTCCGCCCTGGACCGACGAGGCGGATCGGCCGGCGACGGCGCTGCTCCGCAAACGGATCTACAAGGACTGGAAGCGACTGTCCCGACGGGTCGACGCCCTCGACGGGACCCGTGGTGACCGATCGGCCCACAATGACGCGGTACACGGCGTGCGGAAGGCCGCCAAGCGGCTCCGCTACGCGCTGGAGGTGGTCGAGCCGGTGTGGGGAGAGCAGACGCGGCCGATGCACAAGCTGGCGAAGGCGACGACCCAGGTCCTCGGCGAGCGTCAGGACACGGTCGTGGCCCGACAGGACCTGCTCTCCATCGCCGCCGGCGCCACCGCCGAACGAGAGAACACCCTCACCTACGGCCGGCTGCACCACCGCGAAGAGGTCGTGGCGGACAAGCAGGAGCACCGGTTCGCCGATCTGTGGGGAGCAGCGTCGAAGCGGAAGCCGACCGCCTGGCTCGACTGACGGCGCGCCCCGGCCACGACCCGTCTGCGCGACGCTCACCGCCCGTTCATCCGCGTCCGGGAGGGTCCTCACGTGAGAATCGCCCAGCTCGCCAACTTCATCGGCCAGCCTCCGGCGGCATGAAGACGGCCGTCCACGCGCTCGGCCGGGGCTACCAGGCCGCGGGCGCACGGCGGCTGCTCGTGATCCCCGGACCGGCGGATCTGCGTGCGTCGACGCCGGAAGGAGACGTCGTGCAGCTGCGGGCGCCGAGAGTGGGTGGCGGTTACCGGCTGATCGTTGAGCCCTGGCGCGTCATCGACGTACTCGAGGAGTTCGCGCCGACCTCGGTCGAGCTCAGCGACAAGCTGACCCTGCTGCCGATCACGCGTTGGGCGCGGAAGCGCGGCGTCGGCTCGGTGCTGTTGTCCCACGAACGGCTCGACGACATGCTCGCGATGCGCACCGGGCTCGAGGCCGGCTCGAAGGTGTCGAGCAAGCTCCTCAACCGGGTCCTGGTGCGCAGCTTCGACGCGGTGGTGGTCACGTCCCGCTATGCGCAACGGGAGTTCCAGGCGCTCGCCGACGCGGCCAACTGTCCGATCGTCCGTGTCCCCCTGGGGGTGGACCTGGAGACCTTCCGGCCGCGGCTCAGATCCGTCTCGCCCGACCTACTGCGGCTGGTCCACGTCGGGCGGCTGTCTCGCGAGAAGTCACCCCACCTGGCCGTAGCTGCCGCGGTCGAGCTGCACCGGCGGGGCGTACCCGTCCAGCTCGACGTCTACGGCGAGGGACCGCACCTCGACGAGCTGCTGGCCATGGCGGCTGGAGCGCCGGTCACGTTCCACGGCTACGTCGAGGACCGCGACGATCTCAACCAGAGGATCTCGGCTGCCGACATCGCGTTGTCGGTCTGCCCCGGCGAGACGTTCGGGCTGGCCGTCCTCGAAGCCCTGGCCAGCGGCACCCCGGTGGTCACCGCCAACCGGGGCGGAGCCCGGGAGCTGGTGGACGCACGGTCCGGGGCATGGGGCGATCCGGACCCGGCGGCGCTCGCCGACGCAGCGCTCGGGCTTGCCGGGCGGCCGCGGGCCGCCACCCGTACGGCGGCCCGCGCTCGCGCCCTCCAGTTCCCCTGGGAGCGGACTGTCGAGCGAATGCTCGACCTGCATGCCACCGTCGCCTCGGGCGCGGTGCCGGCCTCGGCCTAGGCCTGGCTCCCCGCCGGTCGGGTCGCGACCTCGGGGGTCGTCCGCAGCCATCCGGGTGCCGCGATGCGCTCGATCCGCGCGCGGGCGCCACGGGTCAGCAGCAGGACGGGCACCAGGATCGCGATGATCATGCAGCCCAGGACGATCGCCGTGTAGGCACCGTGCAGGGAGGAGTCGAGGGGTGCCACCAGGCCGATCACGACGGAACTCACCAGCAGCGCGCTCATGGCCAGCCGCGAGAGCGCGAGCGAGGCGACGAAGGGCAGCGGCCACAGGAAGTACCAGAGGTGCACCACCGGGCCGAAGATCACGGTCACGCCGAGCACGACACCCACCGCGAGCACGCTCCGGGACCGGTCGCCGGTGTCCCACCGCAGGGCCACGTAGGCCGCAACACCGAGCGTGGCCAGCGAGCCGAGGTGGCGAACCAGACCGAGGAGCGTGGCCGGGGCGAGCCCGAGATTCAGGGTCGCGGCCATCCAGTCCAGGGCGCCACCCGCCAGGGTCGTGACCGACAGCGGGGTGTTGACCGCGCCGGGGACCGACAAGGCGTCCACCCACCCCGAGCCGGTGCCCGCCACGATGCCGAGGCAGAAAAGGGTCGCCACGGCGACTGCGCCGACGGCGCCGAGGCGCCGGAGCCGCTTCGCCGGGCCGGCGTGCGGCGCCAGCGAGATCAGGGCGACCCCGATGCACACCAGGCCGCCGGGCACCTTGACCGCGGCCGCGCTCGCACCCAGGAGCGCACCGGCCAGCCAGCCGTGCTCGGCGGCGGCCACCAGTGCGGCCGCCATCAGCCCGGCCATCAGCAAGTCGTTGTGCAGGCCGCCCACGCCGTTGGCCAGCATCAGCGGCGAGGCCACGACCACAGCCGTGGCCAGCGCCGGGTTGCCCTGACCCCAGGAGGCCAGCCGAGGCACGGCCCAGGCCAGCAGGACGAGCCCGACCAGCGCCAGGCCCCGGTGGGCGATCACCAGCATCCACGGGTTCCCGGTGTGGGCCGCCATCGCCTCACCGAACCACAGCGGCAACGGACCGTACGGCGTCGCCGTGTGCATCCACAACGGGTCGACCGCCTGCACGATCGGCCCGGCGAGGACGGCGGGACCGTGCTCGTAGGGCGAGATCCCCATCGAGGTCATCGCTCCCTGGGCGGCGTAGGACCATCCGTCGCGCGAGAACAACGGGGGCGCGAGGAGCAGCGGCGCGCTCCAGACCACGCTGGCGAAACGCACCAGGTTCAGGGACTCGGGCTCTCCCCCGGCCGGTGACGCCGAGACCTGGCGGCACAACGACAGCCACGCATGGGCCACCAGTCCCAAGCCCAGGAGCACGACCGCGAGTCCCAGCATCCGCCCGGCTCCGGTATCGCGCAGGGTGGTCAGGATTTCGTGACGCAGGAGAGGGGTCGAGGCCGGCAACGTCGACACCACCAGCCCTCCGAGCAGCACCAGAAGGCTCCCGGCCAGACCACGCGAGATCACGATCCGAACGCTAGGGAACGTCGGGCTCCGGACCGTGAACGAAGCAGCAACGGGCGACGTCGCTCCGGCGACGAGATGGCCCCCGTCAGATGGCCCGCGTGGGCCATCCCGACCCCAGTTTTACCCAATTTGGGGTATGGATCCCGGGAGGCAGCCAGTATCGTTGGTGCTGTCGAACCGCTGGCGACCCGAGACGCCGGCGGTTCGACTCATTTCGGTCCGAACGCCCGCTCAGATCGGGGTCAGCTGCGACGCCGGCAGCCACTCCTCCACCCCGAGCCAGACGCCGGGGCGCAACAGGGCGGCGTACATCACCCGCCCCTCCCAGCCGGATGGCGACTGGCGCCACTCGAACAGCAGCCCCGGGCGCTTCACACCGAGCCCGTCCACGGCGCCGGCCACCCAGCAGTGCCGGGTCGGGCAGGCATCGTCCAGCGGCGCAGGCGGGCCGTCCGGGACCACATGCCCGGGGCCGACCCGAACGCGGTCGGCCAGCGGGAAGCCGCTGCCCCGCTTGTTCATGCCGCCCGCCATGGCGACATGCTCCCACATGGTTCGAACACCTGTTCGATGAACGACTTGGCGGGACTCCCGGTCAGTCGTCTTCGTCGGTGGCGAAGTCCTCGTCGTGGGTGCCGGGGCGGGGTGCCCACGGCAGCTCCTTCGCCGGACGTACGACGACGAGCCGGTCGCCGCGGGACAGCTGGGTCACCACGGGGTCGAAGTAGCGGTACACCTTCTCGTCGCGGACCACCGCGATCACCTGGTCGGGCAGGCTCTGCGGCTGCCTGCCCACCTCGGACACCAGGAGATCGCGCTCGGCGACCTCCAGGCCCTCGCCATAGGTCAGCAGGTCCTCCATCACCGACCCCAATGTGGGCGAGAGCGACGACAGCCCGAGCAGCCGGCCGACCGCGTCGGACGAGGTGATCACCGAGTTGGCACCGGACTGCTTCATCAGGGGCGCGTTCTCCTGCTCGCGAGCCGCCGCGACGATGTAGGCGTCGGGGTTGAGCTGGCGGACCGTGAGCGTCGCCAGCACGTTGGAGTCGTCGCGGTTGGTGGTGATGATGACCTGGTCTGCATCGGCGACCCCGGCGCGGCGGAGCACCTCGCGCCGTGTGGCGTCGCCGGTGACGACGGCCAACCCGTCGGCGTGGGCCTCGGTCAGCGCGGTCGCGCTCGGGTCCACGATCACGATGCTCTCGCGGTCCTGGCCGTTGTTGATCAGCGTCTCGACCGCGCTGCGGCCCTTGGTGCCGTAGCCGACGATGACGACGTGGTGTCCCATTCTCTTCCTCCAACGGGCGACGCGGAACATCTCCCGCCCCTGTGATGCCAGCACCTCGAGCGTGGTGCCGATCAACAGGACGAGGAAGGCGATGCGGAGAGGCGTGATGACGAATGCGTTGATCAGCCGCGCGTGCGGCGCCACCGGGGCGATGTCGCCGTAGCCGGTCGTGCTGAGCGTGACCGTCGTGTAGTAGATCGAGTCGATCAGGTCCACTCGGAAGTACGGCGGGTCGTTGCCGTCCCGGTAGCCCGTGCGGTCGAGGTAGACCAGCAGGACCGTGCCGACCAGGATCCCGAGCGCCGCGAGCAGGCGGATCCCGAGGGCGAACCACGGGGAGCGGACCGGTTCGGGCAGTTCGACCCTGCCGCGGGTGCTCGCGTCGCTCAGAACGGACGCTTCGTCGGGCACAGGCTGAATCTAGAGCACGACGACCCGGTGATTGCGGCGACGTGCTCAGTCCGCATCGTCCCGCGAGCCCATCCGGTGCCGCAGCCGCGCCATCAGCTCGGTGCGCGCCCGAGCCGTGGTGTTCTGCGCGAACACGGTGTCGAAGGCCGCGTTGACGGCCGCACCGATCAGCACGGCGATGGCGACGATGTAGAGCCACAACAGGATGGCGATCGGCGCCGCCAGGGGGCCGTAGATCGACTTCGAGTCCGTGGCGGTCACGGTGAGGATGTAGCGCAGGACGTAGGAGCCGACGATCCAGGCCACCAGCGAGAACGTCGCCCCGGGCAGGTTGAACGTCCAGTTCGTCTTGACCGGGACGGACACGTGGTAGAGCGTCGCCAGGAAGCAGATGCAGACCACGATCACGATGGGCCAGTAGAAGTTGAGCAGGAAGTCGAATCGCGGGGGCAGCCAGTCGCTGACCAGACTGGGTCCGGCCACCATCAGCGGGATCGACACGACACCGGTGACGATCGCCAGCACGTACAGCACGAAGGACAGCGCGCGGGTCTTGATGATGCCGCGGTGCCCGCCGAGGCCGTGCATGATCGTGATGGTGTCGATGAAGACGTTGAGCGCGCGGGAGCCGGACCAGAGCGCGAGCACGAAGCCCAGGGAGATGACGTCGAAGCGGCCTCCGTTGAGGACGTCGTTCAGGGTGGGCACAATCACCGAGTTCACGGCGGAGTCGGTCAGCAGGCGCGACGAGAGGTCGATGACGGCCTGGCGGACGTCCGCCACCTGGGCGTCACTGAAGTGACTCGTGACGTAGCCGATGGCCCCGGCCATCGCGAAGATCAGCGGCGGCACCGACAGCACCGCGAAGAACGCGCCCTCGGCCGCCAGCCCGGTCACCCGGTAGCGCAGGCAGGAGCTCACCGTGGTCACGATCAGCCGCCAGGTGACGTCCCGCACCCGTCGGAGCAGGGGCTCCCTGGCCGCTGCCGCGGCGCTCGGGTGAGTCTCCGCCGGGGGCATGGCTCTACGGTATCCACATGGCGCTTCACTCACCGGAGGACATTCGGGCGGCCGCGAATCAGGCTCCGCCGCTGGTCGGCCACAACGTCCTCGCCACCGATCTCGCCCTGACCGAGGCCGTCGTACGGCACGGATCGGGCGAGGTCGTCGACGACCTGCTGCCGCTGGGTGCCCAGGCCGGCACCGCGGAGGCCCGCGAGCACGGGATCCTCGCCAACGAGAACCATCCGCGGCTCACGCCGTACGACCGCTACGGCAACCGGATCGACGAGGTCACTTTCCACCCGTCCTGGCACTGGCTGATGGAGCGTGCGGTCGGGCACGGGCTGGCCGCCGCACCGTGGGAGTCGGAGTCGCCGCACGCGCACGTCCGGCGGGCCGCCGGTTTCATGGCCTGGTCGCACACCGAGCCCGGCCACGGGTGCCCGATCTCGATGACGTACGCCGCGATCCCGGCCCTCCGCGCCGACGATGCCATCGCCAAGGAGTGGACGCCCGCGCTGGCGTCGACGACCTACGACCCGGGTCTGCGACCGGTGTCCCAGAAGCGCGGCGCCCTCGCCGGCATGGGCATGACCGAGAAGCAGGGCGGCTCCGACGTGCGGGCCAACGTCACCACGGCGACGCCGACCTCGGTGGACGGTGAGTACACCCTGCGGGGCCACAAGTGGTTCACCTCCGCGCCGATGAACGACATGTTCCTGGTGCTCGCTCAGGCCGCGGGCGGGGTCACCTGCTTCGTCGTGCCGCGGGTGCTTCCGGACGGCACCCGCAACCGGCTGGACGTGGTCCGGCTCAAGGACAAGCTCGGTAACCGGTCGAACGCCTCCTCGGAGCTCGAGTTCGACGGCACCCTCGCGTTCCGCCTCGGCGACGAGGGCCGCGGGGTCCGCACGATCATCGAGATGGTCGCCGCGACCCGGCTCGACTGCGTGCTCGGCTCGACCGGTCTGATGCGGCGCGCGGTCGCCGAGGCGTCCTGGCACGCCGCGCACCGATCGGCGTTCGGCTCCCTGCTGTCCGACAAGCCGCTCATGCAGAACGTGCTCGCCGACCTGGCCGTCGAGTCCGAGGCCGCGACGGCGTTGGCGATGCGACTTGCCGCCGCCGTGGACAACGTGAACGACCCGCGGGAGGCGGCCTTCCGCCGGATCGCGCTGCCGCTGGCGAAGTTCTGGGTGTGCAAGCGCACCCCGTTCATGATCGCGGAGGCGCTCGAGTGCCTGGGCGGCAACGGGTACGTCGAGGAGTCGGTGCTGCCGCTCCTGTACCGCGAGGCGCCGCTGAACTCCGTCTGGGAGGGCTCGGGCAACGTGAACGCCCTCGACGTCCTGCGGGCGTTGTCCCGCGAGCCCGAGGTGCTCGACGCCTGGATCACCGAGGTCGGCCTGGCCCGGGGCACCGACCCGCGCCTGGACCGCGCGATCGACGACACCCTCGCACTCCTCGGTGACGTGGCTTCGCTCGAGGTGGGCGCCCGGCGGCTGGCCGGCCGGATGGCCGCCTGCCTCCAGGGCTCGCTGCTGGTGCGCTTCGCTCCCGCCGAGGTCGCCGACGCGTTCTGCTCCTCGCGGCTCGGCACGACGTACGACGGCACGTTCGGCACGCTCGACGGTGGGGACCTGAGGGCGATCGTGGACCGGACGACGCCGGCGTTCTGAGGGCGTGCAGTTTCACTGGTTAACCAGTGAATCTGGTGCCTCGCCCGGAGAACTTCGTGCGCGAAGCACCAGTTTCCCGGGTTCAGTAGGGTCGTTGAGTTCGCAGGCAGCCCCCGCGGAGACCGCCGGGGCACGATGCGCCCCAGGACCTCAGGAGTCTCCGGCGGCGATCTCCTCGAGGACACGACGGAAGGTCCGGTAGCGACGCTCCCCCACCCTCGCGGCCCAGCCCCGCTCGACCTGGGCCATCCGGAGGGCCAGCGCGCGGGTGGCCGAGTCGCCGGCAGGAGTGCGCCGCACCAGCCGGACCCGCCCGTCGTCAGGGTCCGGCTCCACGACCAGATGGCCCGTGTCCACGAGCTGGCTGACGAACTGCCCGCAGCCCTGCTTGGTCATCCCCACGTGGACCGCGAGCTCGGTGATGCTGATGCCGTTCGGAGGGACGTATCCCATGACTCGGAGGTGCGACGGGCGAAGTCCGTCCCATTCCTCGCTCACGAGGACGCGCCTGATCTCGTCGAACAGCAAGCCGAGCTCCATCGCGACGTGCTGCTCATCTGCCGGGACCTCGGCCTTGACGAAAGTCATAAAGCAACTTTACAGTCTCTACATTGTAAAGCAACTTTCCCGATTGGGTGACGGCATGAGTAATCGATCGGTGCTGGGACCGGCGGACGTCCACGACGACGAGCTCACGAGGATGGTCGCGGACCTGCTGGGCCATCATCCGGGCGAGGTTCGGCTGCTCGAGTCGACGGCGGAAGAGTTCCCCTACGACCTGCCGGCGATCACAACGGCCGGCCGGTACTGGGTGAGCGGGACGGCCTGCACCCCGCGCGGTGACGAGCGCTTCCGGATCTTCGTGAAGCACGTCCAGTCGTGGTCCCGTTCACCCCTCTTCGCGCAGGTGCCGGAGGCGTTCCGGGACGCCGCCGAGGCCCAGGTCCCGTGGCGAACCGAGCCGCTCGTCTACCGCTCCGACCTGCGGGATCGCCTCCCGGCGGGGCTGCACATGCCCCGGCCTCTCGGCGTGGTGGACCTGGACGAGAAGTCGGCCGCTGTGTGGCTCGAGGAGGTCACGGCCGAGCGCCCGGAGTGGGATCTCGACGGCTACACCCGCGCCGCGCACCTGCTCGGCCGTCTCGCGGCCAGCGCCGACGTCGCGAGCGTGGGTGACGTCTGGGAGCGGGACTGGCGGGTGCGCGACTACCTGGACGGGCGTCTCGGGCTTCAGGTGCTGCCACTGCTGCGGAGTGACGAGGTGTGGCAGCACCCGTTGGTGGGGGGCGCCTTCGGCACCGAGCTGCGGGGGCGCCTCCTGGAAGCGGCCGGGCGGGCCGAGGCGATCGTGGAGGAGCTGGGCGCCATGCCCCTGCTGATCTCGCACGGCGACGCCTGTCCCAACAACCTGCTGGCCGGACCTGAGGCCGACAGCCTGATGCTGATCGACTTCGGCTTCTGGAACCCGGCTCCCGTCGGGTTCGACCTCGGCCAGCTGCTGGTTGGCGACGTCCAGATCGGGCGCAGGTCACCAGACCTGCTCGCCCCGACCGAGTCGGCCATCGTCCCGGCGTACGTCGAGGGCTTGCGCGCCGAGGGCAACCAGGTCCCCGAGGACGTGGTCCGGCGGGCCCACGCACTCCACCTGCTCGTCTTCACGGGGTACTCGGCGCTGCCGTTCGAGCACCTCGACTCCCCCATCACCCCCGGGCTGCAGCAGGTCGCCCGCGACCGCGCCGCGGTCGCGACGTTCTCGCTCGACCTGGTCGACGCGACCGAGTGACGGCAGGGCCCGGGCTCAGGACAGCTCGAAGACCATCCCGCCTAGCTGGCTGCGCTCGCTACGCGAGGTTCAGACCTGGGTACAGCGGGTGCTTGTCGAGCATCTCCGCCGAGGCCTCCTTGACCTTGTCCGCCACGCCGTCGCCCAGGAGGTACGTCGCCTTGGACGGCCCGCCCGCCTTGGTCGTGCCCGGCCGAGTGTTCTGGAGCACGTGGACGATCAACTCGGCCACGTTGTCGAACTCGTCGTGGCCGAACCCGCGGGTGGTGAGCGCGGGGGTGCCGAGGCGGACGCCGGAGGTGTACCAGGCGCCGTTCGGGTCCGACGGGACCGAGTTGCGGTTGGTCACGACTCCGGCGTCGAGGAGCGCCGACTCGGCCTGCCTGCCGGTGAGGCCGAAGGACGTCACGTCGAGCAGCACGATGTGGTTGTCGGTGCCTCCGGTGACCAGCTTCGCATCCCGCTTGAGGAAGCCCTCCGCGAGCGACTTCGCGTTGTCGGCGATGTTCTGGGCGTAGGTCTGGAACGACGGCTGGCGGGCCTCGGCGAGCGCCACGGCCTTGGCCGCCATCACGTGCGACAGCGGGCCGCCCAGCACCATCGGGCAGCCGCGGTCGACGGAAGGCGCGAACTCCTCGGTGGCCAGCACCATGCCGCCGCGCGGGCCGCGCAGCGACTTGTGGGTGGTCGTGGTGACGATCTGGGCGTGCGGAACCGGGTCCTCGTCGCCGGTGAAGACCTTGCCGGCCACCAGGCCGGCGAAGTGGGCCATGTCCACCATCAGGGTGGCTCCGACCTCGTCGGCGATCTCGCGCATCTTGGCAAAGTTGATCCGACGGGGGTACGCCGAGTAGCCGGCCACCAGGATCAGCGGCTTGAACTCCCTCGCCTTGGCGGCGAGCGCGTCGTAGTCGAGGAGCCCGGTCACCGGGTCGGTGCCGTACTGCTGCTGGTGGAACATCTTGCCGCTGATGTTCGGGCGGAAACCGTGCGTCAGGTGGCCACCGGCATCCAGGGCCATGCCGAGCAGCCGCTGGTTGCCGAGCTCGTGGCGCAGGGTCTCCCACTGCTCGTCGGTCAGGTCGTTCACGTTCTTCGCCGCGAGCTTCTCGAGCGCGGGCGACTCGACCCGGTGGGCGAGGATCGACCAGAACGCCACCAGGTTGGCGTCGATGCCGGAGTGGGGCTGGACGTAGGCGTACTCCGCGCCGAACAGCTCCCGCGCATGCTCGGCCGCGATCGACTCCACGGTGTCGACGTTCTGGCAGCCGGCGTAGAAGCGGTGGCCGACGGTGCCCTCGGCGTACTTGTCGCTCAACCAGCTGCCCATGGTCAACAGCACCGCGGGCGATGCGTAGTTCTCGCTGGCGATCAGCTTCAGCGACGCGCGTTGATCGACAAGTTCCTGCCGAGTGGCCTCCGCGATGCGGGGCTCGACCGAGGCGATGACCTCGAGGGCTTGCTGGTACGCGCTGCTGATGAGGGCATCCGTCATGCGGCCCAGCGTAGTGAGGCGGATGCACGCTGAGGCGATACGCACCGAAGCGTCCAGAATGTGACGTGGGCCGCACGAACCGAGTCGGCAGGCGCAGGTACGGCCACTGTGTCTCACATTATGGATCCGTGTCTCATTCCATGGGATTTCGCCTTGTGAGAGAGCCGTCCGAGCCGTGAGACTGCTTGACATGACCTCCGCTGCGACTCCTGTCTTCCTCGTGGTGCGTCGCCACGTGGACCTCGGGCGCACCCGCAGCATGATGTGTTGGCCCTACTGACCGTCGTCTGACTCGAGCAGACGACCCGCCCGCCAGACCACCAGTCCCCGGGCGCCGGTCCGAAGGCCATCCCGACGATGAAGTCGGGCCCTGACGAGTCGCGCGTCTCCCCAACGCCAAGGGAAATCCTTCCTGATGAACGACCTGCGCTACTCGGCCAAGCGTCCGACCCACACCGAAATCCCGCGTCCCAAGCGCGGCGAAGGACAGTGGGCGCTCGGCTACAGCGAGCCGTTGAACAAGAACGAACAGTCCAAGAAGGACGACAACCCGCTCAACGTCCAGGCGCGCATCCTCAACATCTACTCCAAGCGCGGTTTCGCCTCGATCGACCCCGCCGACCTGCGCGGCCGCTTCCGCTGGTTGGGCCTCTACACCCAGCGGGCTCCCGGCTTCGACGGCGGCAAGACCGCGATGCTCGAGGAGGAGGAGCTCGACGACGAGTTCTTCATGATGCGGGTCCGCTCCGACGGCGCGCTGCTGTCCGCGGACGCCGTGCGCGCCTTCGGCACGATCGGCCAGGACTTCGCGCGGGACACCGCGGACGTCACGGACCGGGAGAACATCCAGTACCACTGGATCCGCATCGAGGACGTCCCGACGATCTGGGCGCGGCTCGAGGCCGCCGGGCTCACCACGATGGAGGCGTGCGGCGACTCGCCGCGGCCGTTCCTCGGCTCGCCGGTCGCCGGAGTGGCGAAGGACGAGATCATCGACGGGACGGCGGCGCTGGAGGAGATCAAGCGCCGCTACATCGGCAACCCGGACTTCTCGAACTTCCCGCGCAAGTTCAAGACCGCGCTGACCGGCCACCCGGGGCACGACGTCTCCCCCGAGACCAACGACGTCTCCTTCGTGGGCACCGTCCACCCCGAGCATGGCCCGGGGTTCGACCTGTGGGTCGGCGGCGGCCTGTCCACCAACCCGATGCTGGCCCAGAAAATGGGCGTCTGGATCCCCCTCGAGGAGGTCGCCGACGCCTGGGAGGGCGTGGCGTCGATCTTCCGTGACTACGGCTACCGCCGACTGCGCTCGCGCGCGCGCCTGAAGTTCCTGGTCGCAGACTGGGGCGTGGAGAAGTTCCGCGAGGTGCTCGAGAACGAGTACCTCGGCCGGAAGCTGGCCAGCTGCGAGTCGCCCGGCTCCCCGACGGGACACCGGGACCACATCGGGGTGCACGAGCAGAAGGACGGCAAGTTCTACGTCGGCGTGGCCCCGACGGCCGGGCGCGTGTCCGGGACCAAGCTGGTCCAGCTCGCCGACCTGATGGACGAGTACGGCGTCGCCGGTGCGCGGCTCACGCCGTACCAGAAGATCGTGCTGATCGGCGTCGACGCCGACGTGGTCGAGTCCCTCGTGCCGCGGCTCGACGCGATCGGCCTGTCGGCGCGACCGTCGAACTGGCGGCGCAACACGATGGCCTGCACCGGCATCGAGTTCTGCAAGCTGGCCATCGTCGACACCAAGGACCGGGCCCGCGACCTCGTGGCCGAGCTCGAGAGGCGGTTCCCCGACCTCGACGTGCCCATCACCGTGAACGTCAACGGCTGCCCGAACGCGTGCGCGCGCACCCAGGTCGCCGACATCGGGCTCAAGGGCCAGCTGGTGATGTCCGACGGCCAGCAGGTTGAGGGCTTCCAGGTCCACCTCGGCGGCGCCACCGGCCTGCAGGCCAACTTCGGCCGAAAGCTCCGGGCCCACAAGGTGACCAGTGCCGGCCTCGACGACTACGTCACCAACGTCGTCCGGTCCTTCCTGTCCGAGCGCGCCGAGGGCGAGTCGTTCGTCGAGTGGGTCGTCCGCGCGGACGAGGATGTCCTGCGCGGCGAGGGTCTGGACAGGATCGACCAGCGAGATCTTGCGGTGGTGACCACGTGAGCGAGCGAGGCATCCCGTTCCACTGCCCCTACTGCGGCGACGAGGACCTGCGACCCCACGAGGTGGTGTCGGAGACCGGCGAGATCACCTCGCCGCACGGCTCGTGGGAATGCCGGTCATGCCTGCGCGCTTTCTCCCTGAAGATGCTTGGCCTGATCCGGGCGTCGTCCGCCAACCGGGGAGCGCCCTCATGACCGCCGCCACCACCACGTCCGCCCGTAACTACCGCGGCATCGAGACCGAGGGGCGCGCCCCTGAGGAGCTGCGCGAGCTGGTCTCCCACTGGGGCGCCGAGCTCGAGCTCGCCCCGGCGGAGACGATCATCGAGTGGGCGGCAGCGACGTTCGGCAAGCGCTTCTGCATCACCTCGTCGATGGGCGACGCCGCGCTGGCTCACCTCGCGGCGAAGGTGGTGCCCGGGATCGACGTGGTCTTCCTCGACACCGGCTACCACTTCATCGAGACGATCGGCACCCGCGACGCTGTCGCGGCCACGATGAACGTCAACCTGCTCTCGATCACCCCGGTGCAGTCGGTCGCCGAGCAGGATGCGGAGCACGGCAAAGACCTCTACAAGACCGACCCCGACCTGTGCTGCGCGCTGCGCAAGGTCAAGCCGCTCGCCGACTCGCTGGAGAACTACGACGCGTGGGCGACCGGGCTGCGTCGCGAGGAGACCCACAACCGCGTGATCGCGCCGGTGATCGGCTGGGACGCCAAGAAGGGCAAGGTCAAGGTCTCGCCGCTGGCGCGCTGGTCCGACGAGCAGATGGAGCGCTACATCGCCGAGAACGGCGTACTGGTGAACCCGCTCGTGTACGACGGCTACCCGTCCATCGGCTGCGCGCCGTGCACCCGCCGGGTCGCACCGGGCGAGGACCCCCGCAGCGGCCGCTGGGCCGGCACCAACAAGACCGAGTGCGGCATCCACTCATGATTTCGACACGGTCGCGGAGCGACCTGCTCTATCCAGGGACCGCGCTAGGCACGAGCCCGCGAACCGACAGTGCCGTCGGTCGTACAGCACCATCCCCCGAGAACAACGAGAACCACACGAGGAGGCTGCTCTGATGGCTGCTCCCGCACTGGTGGCCCTGGCTCACGGCAGTCGTGATCCCCGGTCCGCCCAGACGATCACCGCCCTGGTTGGCGAGGTCCGCGCGATGCGCCCGGACCTTCGCATCGAACCGGCGTTCCTCGAGCTGTCCCGACCGTCATTCCAGAAGGTCGTCGACCGGCTCGTGAAGGCCGGCCACGACGAGATCGTCGTCGTACCCCTCCTGCTGACCGAGGCCTACCACGCCAAGGTCGACGTCCCCGGTGCGATCGCCGAGGCCGCTGCCCGGCACGAGGGCCTGCAGATCCGCGCCACGTCGATCCTCGGGCTCGAGCCGTGCTTCCTCGAGGTGCTGGACGTGCGGCTGCGCGAGGCGCTGAAGAACTCCCGTGTGCGGGAGCTCGATGCCCTCGTGCTCGCCGCGGCCGGCTCCAGCGACCCGCTCGCCAACCAGGCCGTCGCCCGCCTTGCCCGCCTGTGGGGCTCGCACCACAAGCTCCCCGTGACCGCGGCGTTCGCCTCGAGCGCCCCGCCGGCGACCGGTGAGGCGGTGCGGTTGTTCCGCGCGGAGGGTCGACGCCACATCGCGGTCGCCTCGCTGTTCCTCGCGCCCGGCTTCCTGCCGGACCGGGCGGCGGAGCTCGCCCTCGAGGCCGGTGCCGTCGCGGTGTCCGCTCCCCTGGGGGCTCACCCCGAACTGGCCCGGACGATGCTGGCCCGGTACGCCGTCGGAGCCGTCGAGCTGGTCCCCGTCTAGCGCTGACCTGTCAGTTCTGGCCCTCCAGAACCCGCTGACCCGTCACTTATGGCCCTTCATGGGGGCCAAAGGTGACGGGTCAGCGGCATTTCTGGGGCCATTTCTGACAGGTCGGCGTGGGGGCCGGGGCTAGCCGACGAGCTTCTGGCGGAGGTTCTCGAGCTGGCGGGCCGGGTCGGCCGTGACGCCGCCGTGGACCGGGCCGGGCTGGAGGACGGTACTCCTGGGCGCCTTCAGGAACCCGAACCGCTGGCCGATCGGGCTGCCCGCCGCCGCGCCCCCGCGCTGGTCGCCGGCACACACTCCCTCGACGAACGCCAGGGCCTCGCAGACCTGGTCGACGTCGAGCTGGGGGTCCAGCACGCGCAGCCGGTCGCGGTCCGCGCGCCACGAGACGTCGAGAAATCCAGCGGCCTCGCAGTAGATGACCACGCCGACGTTGAGGAACTCCTCGCGGTCGACTCGTGGGACGCAGCGCAGCACGACGTACTGGTAGGCGAGCTGGGTCGCGGGCGTCGTCATCCGGAAACCGCCTGCGGCAGCCACTGACGGGCGCCGAGGCGCGCGGTCAGGAAGGCGATGTACGCCGAGCGCAGCGCCTCGGGTGACTCCGCACCGGGCACCGGCTCGAGCCACACGTCCGGCACCTCGGCCAGGATCTCGGCGAACACCGAGTCGCCGAGCATCGAACCGATCTCCTCGTCCGCGGCCGGGAGCGCACCGAGGAACTGCCTGAAGACGTGGTCGTCGGGGTTCCACGGCTGGGCGGCGAACCTCGCCGGGTCCGTGACGCCGCCGCCCCAGGCGTGGTGGAAGTAGAGCGCGGCCCCGTGGTCGATCACCCACAGGTCCCCGTGCCAGAGCAGCAGGTTGGGGTTGCGCCAGGAACGGTCGACGTTGGCAGTGAATGCGTCCAGCCACAGCACCTTCCCGGCCACGTCCGACCCGGTCGGAACCTCACCATCGAAACCGAACGACCCGGGCAGGAAGTCGACACCCAGGTTCAGCCCGGCGCTGGCCTTGAGCAGGTCCTGGACTTCCTCGTCCGCCTCGTAGCGGGCGATCTCCGGATCCAGGTCGAGAGCCACCAAACGCGGGGTGAGCAGGCCGATCCGCCGGGCCAGCTCGCTCACGATCACCTCGGACACGAGGACCCGGACGCCCTGCCCGGCGCCGCGGAACTTGCACACGTAGGTCCCCAGGTCGTCACCCTCGACGATGCCGGGCAGGCTGCCGCCCTCACGCAACGGGGTGACGTATCGGGTCACCGACACGTTCTCGATCACGAGACGGGGTCCTCGTTCAGCAGGCGGGCGCGCTGCTCCTCGACGTCGAACGCCGGCGGCGGCCAGACCGGATCCATCCGGCGCAGCGTCTCGAGCACCAGGCCAGCGACCGCCAGGTTGCGGTACCACTTCCGGTCGCTGGGCACCACGTGCCAGGGGGCCGCCTCGGTGTTGGTCCGCTCCAGCGCGATCTCGTAGGCCTCGCGGTAGGCGGCCCAGCGGGCGCGTTCGTCGATGTCACCGGGACTGAACTTCCAGTACTTCTTCGGGTCGTCGAGGCGGGCCAGCAGGCGTTTCTTCTGCTCCTCGGCCGAGATGTGGAGCATGCACTTCACGATGACGGTGCCGGCCTCCGCCAGCTCGGACTCGAACTCGTTGATGGCCGGGTAGCGACGCTCGATCTCTCCGGGGTCGGCCAGCTGGTGCACGCGAGCGATCAGGACGTCCTCGTAGTGGGACCGGTCGAAGACCCCGATGTACCCCGGCTCGGGAACGGCCCGACGGATGCGCCAGAGGAAGTCGTGGGCCAGCTCCTCCTCGATCGGCGCCTTGAAGGCGGTGATCTTCACGCCCTGCGGGTCCATCAGTCCCACGGTGTGCCTCAGGATCCCGCCCTTGCCCGAGGTGTCCATGCCCTGCAGCACCAGCAGCAGCCGCCGCGACGAACCGGCCGTCCGCTCGGCGAAGAGTCGTTCCTGCAGCTCGGAGAGCTCGGGGCCCAGCCCGGCCAAGGCCCGCTCGCCGGCCGCCTTGTCACCCTCGAAGCCCGGGGTCTCGTCGGTCCGGATCGAGGTCAGGTCCACGGGACCGGGCGGCAGCCGCAGTGGAAGGGCGTTCATGCCGCTCATCATGTCGGACGACCTAGCCGAGCACGCGGGGCACGTCGAGCGCGCAGCCGACCATGGTGTCGACCCCACCCTCGTGGTTGGGCTCGTCGAACCAGACACCCTCGGTGAACCCGGCCTTGGCCAGCACCCGGAGCGATGCGGCGTTGCGGTGGTCGGGCGCCGCGAAGTACGTCGCCGCGTCCGGGAACCGCCTCCGGGTGCGCAGCATCCACGCCCAAAGCACCTGCACGCCGAGCCCGCGACCGACCCACTCCACCTCACCGATCGCGTAGTCGAACCCGATCGCGTCGGGATCGGGACCGAGGACGGCGAACTCGGGGTAGTCACCGATCCGGTAGTCCTGGACGAAACCGACCGAGCGCCCGTTGACCTCGGCGACCCACATCCGGGTCGCGCTCATCCCGTCGATCCGCGGGCCGTACTTCTGCTCGATCAACTCCGCGGTCGGCTCGCCCTCGGAGGCCCACCACCGATGCACGTGCTCGGACTGGCGCCAGCGGGTGACGTTCGGAAGGTCGCCCCGGGTCATCGCGCGTACCGATGTCCGGGTGTCGTGGTCGACCACGAAGTGCTTCACCTCGCCCGACAGGTCGACCGGCATGGGCTCGACATGGAAGCTCGCGACGGCACGGCGGGCGGCGGCCGCCCAGGACTCTCCCGGGTGTACGACGCCCTCCAGGTCGCGCCCGCGGTCGTGCACGACCACACGGACGGTCGGCTCCTCGCTCACGGGCCGACATTAGACGAGTGCTTCCACCGGGTGCACAGGCTCAGTGCGAGAGGCCACCGCGGCGGTCCACCAGCGGGCCGGCCGCCGACCAGGGGAAGTCGATCCAGCGCTCCGTGCGCCGCCACACGTAGTCGGCCCGGACCACGGTCCACGGCTTCTCGTAGATGACGGCCACCCGCGCCTCGGCCACGTGGTCGGCGCAGAAGTCGCGCACGATCTCGAGGGTCTTGCCGGTGTCGGCGACGTCGTCGGCGATCAGGATCCTCAGGCCCGAGAGGTCGACGGCGGCCGGGGTCGGCGGCAGCATGATGGGTACGTCGAGCCGTTCGTCGACTCCGGTGTAGAACTCGACGTTGATCGCCGAGAGGTTCTTGACGTCGAGGGCGTAGCCCAGCGCCATGCCGAGACCCAGCCCACCGCGGGCGATCGAGAGCACCAGGTCCGGCTCGTAGCCGTCGTCGACGACCTGTTGCGCCAGGTCGGCCACCGAGGTCCCGAAGAGCTCCCAGGTCAGGACCTCACGCTCGTCGTCCACGGCAACATTGTGGTCGCACCAGGCAGGTCAGTCGACCGCGGGCTCGTCTAGGACTCCTGAGCCTCGCGGCCGGCGGCGGCGAGCTCGTCGCGCACCACCGCGTAGCAGAGGCCGGAGGGGTAGCCCTTGCGGGCGAGCAGTGCCACCAGTCGCCGGGTGGCCGTGGTGTCTTCGACGCGACCCAGCGAGCGCAGCTTCTTGCGGACCAGGACCCGCGCGGCGGTCTCCTCGTCGGCCGGGTCGATCTCGTCGAGGGCCTCGCGGGCGACCTCGTCCCCGATGCCCTTGCGGCGCAGCTCCTGCGCGAGGGCGCGGCGAGCCAGCCCCTTGCCCGGCTGGCGGCTCGCGATCCACGACCGGGCGAACGCCTCGTCGTCGATCAGCCCGACCTCTTCGAACCGGTCGAGCACCGCGGTGGCCACCTCGCCCGGGACGTTCTTGGCGGCCAGCTTGTCGCTGAGCTCCTTGCGGCTGCGGGCCTGACCGGTGAGCTGGTCGAGCAGGATCTTGCGGGCCACCGACTCCGGGTCGGCATCGGGGCCCGCCGCGACCGGGTCGTCGGGAACCGGAGTCGGCGCCGACGCGTTGCGGGTCCAGGCGGCGACCCCCGCCGCGACATCGCCGCGCCAGGGGTCGCCGTCAGGACCGGTCATGGCTCAGCTCTCCTCGGTGATCGAGCCTGTCGAGATCCTCGGTGATAGAGCCTGTCGAGATCCTCGGTGATCGAGCCTGTCGAGATCCTCGGTGATCGAGCCTGTCGAGATCCTCGGTG
>JAOPXC010000296.1 GCA_025965335.1 Nocardioides sp.
GGCCCGATGACCGGGTGGCCACCGCGGCCTACTGGCCCGCCGCCGGTGAGATCGACGTCGTCGAGACCTACTCCACCTATGCCGATCTCGGCATCCCCTACCTGCACTACAGCGCCTACGACAACGGGGGACCCATCCCCGGCACGAACACGGCGTGGAACTGCGCCGCCGCCCGCGGCGTGTACAACACCTGGACGCTGGAGTGGACGCCCACCGAGCTGAGGATCCTGGTCAACGACCGGGTCTGCCTGGTGAACACGTCCGGCGACGCCGCGTTCCAGAAGCCGTACATCGCCGCCTTCACGCAGGCTCTTGGTGCCGCCGGCAACGCGTACGACGGACGCGCCCCGATGCCCGCGACCATGAACGTCGACTACCTCCGCGTCTGGAAGTGACCGCGCCGCGGCCCCGCGGTCGGGTCGCTTGACGGGGCAGGTGCCGAACGCTCAGGAGCCTGCCCTGGGTCAGACCAGGACGGTCGTGACCGGCAGGCTCGAGTCCGCGGGGAGGTCCAGCGCCGACGGGGTGCGCCCCCGCGCAACCATCTCCGCGCCCAGCGCGGCGACCATCGCGCCGTTGTCGGTGCACAGGCCGGGCCTCGGCACCCGGACGCGGATGCCCTTCGCGGACGCGCGCTCCTCCGCCATTGCCCGCAGCCGCGAGTTCGCGGCCACACCGCCGCCGATGAGCAGGTCGTCGATGCCCTCGGTGACTGCGGCGTCGAGCGCCTTGCGGACCAGGACGTCGCACACCGCCTCCTGGAAGCTGGCGGCCACGTCGGCGACCGGAACCGGCTCGCCCGAGCGCTCCCGCGCCTCGACCCAGCGCGCGACCGCGGTCTTGAGGCCCGAGAAGGAGAAGTCGAAGCGGTGCCGCTCCAGGTCGCGGCGCGCGGTCAGCCCACGCGGGAAGTCGACGTACACACTGTCGCCGTCGCGGGCGATGCGGTCGATGTGCGGCCCGCCCGGGAACGGCAGCCCGAGCAACCGGGCGACCTTGTCGAACGCCTCGCCGGCCGCGTCGTCGATCGTGGCACCCAGCGGCTCCACCCCGGTGGTGACGTCCTCGACCCGGAGCAGGCTGGAGTGGCCGCCGCTGACCAGCATCGCCAGGCAGGGCTCGGGCAGCGGACCGTGCTCGAGCTGGTCGACGGCCACGTGCGCGGCGAGGTGGTTGACGCCGTAGATCGGCTTGCCCAGCCCGAGCGCGAGCGCCTTGGCCGCGGCCACCCCGACCAGCAGGGCCCCGGCGAGCCCGGGACCGCAGGTGACGGCGATCGCGTCCACGTCGCGCAGCTCGACGCCGGCGGTGGCGCAGGCGCGTTCGATGGTCGGCACCATCGCCTCGAGGTGGGCCCGGCTGGCGACCTCGGGTACGACGCCGCCGAACCGCGCGTGCTCTTCCACGCTGCTCGCCACGGCGTCCGCCAGCAACGTGTGCCCGCGCACGATGCCGACGCCGGTCTCGTCGCACGAGGTCTCGATGCCGAGGACCAGCGCGTCAGTCATGCGGCCATTGTGCCGGTGCGCCGGCGCCACCGCCGCCGCAGCCAGGTCCGAGGGCGCGCCTCAGCACGACCGCGGTGGCGCCGTCGCGGTAGTACCTCCGGCGGCGGTCGACCTCGACGAAGTCGCGGGCCGCGTAGAACGCCAGTGCCTCCGCGTTGTCCTCGCGCACCTCGAGCAGCAGCCGGTCGGCGCCGCCCTCCCGAGCCCGCGCGAGCACCGCGTCGAGCAGCTCGGTGGCGAGCCCGCGCCGCCGGCTGGTCGGGGTGACCGCGATCCGCTGCAGCTCGGCGATGTCGGCGACGATGCTGGCGACCGCGTGGCCGACGACCTGGCCGGCGGACTCGGCGACGAGGTACACGATCGTCGGCAGGTTGCCGCGGACACCCTCGGCGACCAGGCCGCCGGACCAGGCGTCGACACCGAGGTTCTCGGCCTCGAGGTCGGCGATCGCCTCGATGTCCGCGTCCGTGGCGGCGCGGATCATGAAACCGGCTTGGGGCGGGCCGGCTCGACCGCGTCGGGCCGGCGCAGGTAGAGGGGTTCGGGGTCCAGGAGCTCGGCGCGTTCGTCGGTCACCGCGCGCGCCAGCCAGCCGGCGCTCGGTCTGGTCGGCCCGACCGCGTGCGGGAACGCCTCCGGGTAGAGCAGGGCGCCCCCGCCGGCCACCGGGAGCGGCGTCGCGCGAACCGCCGGGCGGTCGACGAGCGGGCCGTCCAGACGCAGCCCGCCGGCGTCGTACGTCGCGAGGTAGACCTCCCTGCGACGCGCGTCGGTGGCGACCACGAACTCCTCGGACACGGCGCCGGTGTCGACGGCCTCGATCGCGATCACGTCGAGGGAGCAGACGCCGTACACGGGGATCTCGAGGACGAAGCCCAGCGTCCGCGCGGTCACCAGTCCGACCCGGAGCCCGGTGAAGGGACCCGGCCCGACCCCGACCCCGATGGCGGTGAGGTCCTGGCGGACGATGCCGGCCTCGGCGAGTGCCCGGTCGATCAACGGGGCCAGCTGCTCGCCGTGCTTCATCGTGCGTTCGGACGTGAGCTCGACGACCGCGTCGGACCCGTCGTGCAGGGCGACGGTCACGAGCGGGGTCGCGGTGTCGAAGGCGAGCAGCATCAGGAAAGGGCCCGCCAGTGCGTGGTGAGCCGACCGTCGTCTCGGACGAGGTGGACGGCGAGGCTGGGCGGCGCGTCGTTCCACACGTGCGGCAGCGGTTCGGCGTCCAACGTGATCGTCGAGACGACGCCTCCGCCGATCAGCATCGGCTTGCCGGCGTAGGTGGTCGCGCAGGCGGTGTGGTTGTGGCCGACCAGGGTGGCGGCGTGGTGCGGGTGCCTGCCCAGCACGACCCTCAGCTCGTCGGCGTTGCGCAGGCCGTTCTCGTCGGCGGCGGCGATCCCGATGGGGACCGCCGGGTGGTGGAAGCAGACGAACGTCGGCAGGTTGGAGGCACCCAGCCGGTCGTCCAGCCAGGCCAGCGTCTCCGCCTCGAGCTCACCGTGGTCGATCCGTCGTCCGTCGCGTGCCGGGACGAGCGAGTCGAGCATCAGGAACCGGAACCCGCCGACCTCGAGCGACTGGTTCAGAGGGCCCTGCCGCGGCTCGCCCAGCAGCACCTCCGCGAACGGCCCGCGGACGTCGTGGTTGCCGGTCCCGACCAGCAGCGGCCCGGTCCAGGGGTCGAGGACCTCGAGCGCCGCGGCGTACTCCTCTGGGGCGCCGTGGTCGGCGACATCGCCGGTGACCAGCAGGACGTCGGGAGCGGGGTCGAGGCTGCAGACATGGGCGACCACGCGCTCGGCGCGGGCGCGCGAGTCGTGAGGGTCGCCGAGATGAAGGTCACTGACGTGCGCGATCGTGAACATGGACTCAGCCTCCATCAGGCAGACGGTCGACGGCCAGCAGCCCCAGGTGGGCGTCGATCGGCGAGAGTCCCGGCAGCTCCGCGGTGCCGTCCCACCACCCGACCTGCTTGACCTTGTCCCCCGTCCCCACGACCGGGTCGGCGCCCAGCTGGGTGCGGTAGAGGGCGACGTACTCGATGCGGCGTTCGTGACCCATCTGGACGGTGGCGACGCCGACGAAGTCCACGTCCGTGACGGTCAAGCCGGTCTCCTCCCACAGGCATCGGACGGCGGTCTCGCGGGGAGTCTCACCGTCATCGATCGAGCCGCCCGACAGCTCCCACTCCCGGCTCCAGGTGTTGCGGACCATCAGGAGCCGCCCGTCGCTCTCGGCCACCATCAGCGAGAGCGGGAGGGGTACCGACGGGTCGAGCGTCTCGAGCTCGTCCTCGGCGCCGGGGCGGAAGTCGAGCAGCAGGTTCTCGTTGAGCTTCCGGGCGAGCGGGGGGCGATGGCTCGGCGGCATGTCCAGCTCGTTCCAGCGTTGGCCCACCGGCGTCATCAGCACCCGTCTCGGATCCACCGCAGGGTCCTCGTGGTCCTCCGCGAGAGCCCGGATGATGCGGATCTCGAGCCGCGAGTCCGACAACCCCTCGGCCACTCCCTGCCCCCACTCGACGACCGTCACGGCGTCGTCGAGGGAGGTGTCGAGGTCGAGGTCGTCCAGCTCGGCCACCCCTCCGAGGCGGTAGGCGTCGACGTGCACCAGGCTGGGCCCCGAACCCAGCGACGGATGCTCGCGCGCGATCACGAACGTCGGCGACGTGACGTCGCCGCGCACCCCCAGCCCCTGGCCGATCCCCTGCGTGAACGTCGTCTTGCCCGCGCCCAGCTCGCCGTTGAGCACCAGCAGGTCTCCCGGTGCCAGCTGCCGCGCCAGCGTGGCGCCCAGGTCCCGCATGGTGTCGGCGTCGGGCGCGTCGAACACGAACGTGCGGAGCGGGCGCCGGAGCTCGACGTTCGGCGGGTGCCGACGGACCTCGCGGAAGCCCTGGCGCTCCCAGAAGCGGATCGTCGAGGGCAGCTCCTCCCGGGCCACGACGGTGAGGTCGTCGTACCCGTGGGCCGCGGCGACCGCCGCGTCGATGAGCTTCCCGGCGATGCCGTGCCCCTGGGCGGTCGGGACGACCCCGAACCGGCGGAGGTACATCGTGTTGCCGACGGGGTCGAGCACGAGCGCACCGACCGGCTCGTCGCCCAGCTGGGCCAGCAGCCCGCCGTGCTCGAGTCGCGCGGTCATCGACTCCTCGGTCTCGGTCAGCGCGTCGGCCGGCGGGTCGAGCGGCGGACGCGCGGCGAACGCCTCGCGGACGATCGCGAGGACGGTGTCGGCGGACTCGGGGCCGACGCGACGTACGACGACGCTCACCCGGGGTCCCCGGGCAGGGCGGAGCGAAGCGAGCAGTGGTCTGGGGTGATCATGAGGGCCGCACCCCGGCCGACCCGAGCAGGGCCTCGAGCTCGGCGTTGACCTGGTCGTGCCGCTCGAGCAGCACCATGTGTCCGGCGCGTTCGTACTCGACCAGACGGGACCCGGCGATCCGCTCGTGCAGCTTGCGGCTGTGCCCGATCGAGGTGAGCCGGTCGGCGGTACCGCAGATGATCGTCGTCGGGACCCGCGACAGCACCTCGACCGCGTGGAACTTGTCGAGACCCCGGAAGCTGGGGAAGAACTCGGCCACCACCTCGAAGGGTGTCGACGACAGCATGTCGTCGACGAAGTCGACGTACGCGGGCGGCACCTCGTCGCCGAACGCGAACAGGTCGGTGGCGACCATCGCGACCGAGCGGCCCACCCGGCGGAGGCCGTCGACGGCACGGTGTCCGAGGGCCAGCGTCCAGACGGTGCGGTGGGTGAGGCCACCGCCGATCCGGGCGGGCAGCATCGGCAGCAGGACCCGGCTGGGGTCCAGGCCGCCGGCGGTGGTGGAGACCAGGCCGACGCCGACGACGCGGTCCCCGAAGAGCTCGGGGTGCTGCTCGGCGAGGGCGACGATCGCCATGCCGCCCATCGAGTGGCCGACCAGCACGACGGGGCCGTCCGGCACGACGTCGTCAAGGATCTGCAGGAGGTCGGTGCCCAGCTGGTCGATCGTCGCGTGGCCCGGCGCGGACCGGCCGGAACGGCCGTGCGAGCGCTGGTCGTAGAAGACGGTCCGCACCCGGCCCCGGAGCAGGGCGCGCTGGAAGTGCCAGCAGTCGAGGTTCAGGGCGTAGCCGTGCGCGAAGACGACGGTCACCGGGCTCTCGGCCTCGTCGACCTCGACGTGGAGGGGCACGCCGTCGTCGGCGACGACCGTCGTCGGCCTGGAGCGGAGGGAGCCGAAGGGTGTCGGGTGGTCCTCTCGCCGGCCAATGCCGCGTCGTTGCCGGGCGACGCCGACGGCTACCCCGGCGGCCGCGACACCGGCCGCTCCGGCGACCGCGGCGAAGACCCGGCGGCGCACGCTCACAACGGCCGGCCCGGGGAGTCGAGCCCTGAGTCGACGTAGCGCCGCGTCATCCGGCCCCCGATCCGCGTGACGATCTCGTAGCTGATGGTGCCGCAGGCCTCCGCCCAGTCCTGGGCGGTGGGCTCGCCGTCGCGTCCCGCCCCGAAGAGTACGACGTCGTCGCCGGCGGTTGGCGGGTCGCCCTGCTCGGCACCTCCCAGGTCGACCACGAACTGGTCCATGCAGATCCGCCCCCGGACCGGTCGACGGTTGCCGGCGACGCTCACGGCGGCGATGTTGCTCGCCTGCCGCGGGACGCCGTCGCCGTACCCCACCGGGACGAGTCCGACGGTCGTCGGCCGGTCGGCGACCCAGGTGTGCCCGTAGGACACCCCGTCGCCCGCCGCGATGTCCTTGACCAGCGCCAGGGTCGCCCGGGCGGTCATCGCGGGAACCAGGCCGAGGTCGGGGGTGACACCCGGGGCGGGGTCGAGCCCGTAACAGGCGATCCCGCAGCGCACGAGGTCGAAGCGCGAGGAGGGCCGCAGGATCGCGGCGGCGGAGTTGGCCAGGTGCCGGACCTCGGGGACGAGTCCGGCCTGCTCCGCCGCGGCCAGGGCCTCGACGAAGCGCCGCTCCTGGGCGGCGTTGGCCGGGTGGTCCGGCTCGTCACTGCACGCGAGGTGGGACCAGATGCCGGTGATCCGCCAGAGCCCCTCGTCCTCGCCGGCCCTCGCGGCTGCCAGTACGTCGGCCCAGGTGCACCGGGGTGCGCCACCACGGGAGAGGCCGGTGTCGACCTTGAGCTGGACCCGCACGGGGCGTCCGAGGGCGGCGGCCGCGGCCGCGATCTCGGCGAGCTCGGTGGTGGACCAGGCGGTGACATCGACGTCCGCCTCGAGGGCGGGGAGGTAGTCCTCGCCGGGGACGGTGAGCCAGCAGAGCAAACGCCCGGTGTCACCCGCCGCGCGCAGCTCGAGGGCCTCGTCCAGGGTGGCGACGCCGATCCAGGCGGCGCCGGCCTCGCGGGCGGCTCGCGCCGACGCGACCAGGCCGTGGCCGTAGCCGTCGGCCTTGACGACCGCCATCATCTGGACCTGCTCGCCGGTCGAGCCGGTCGAGACCAGCTCCCTGAGCACTCGTACGTTGTGCCGGATGGCCGCCAGGTCGACGACGATCTCGGCGCGCGCGACCGCCAGGGGGCTCATGGGCCCGATTGTTTCATTGCGGGTGAAGCAGGCTCCGGACCGCCTCGGGGATGGACCGGGCCACCTCACCCGCCACGATCGGACCTCCGCGGGACGCCAGGGTCGCGGCCGCGCCGTGCAGCCAGGATCCCACCGACGCCGCGTCGAACGGGTCGAGACCGGCGGCCAGCAGCGCCCCGATCAGGCCACCGAGCACGTCTCCCGCACCGGCGGTCGCGAGCCACGGCACCCCCGTCGTGGTGACGCGCACCTCGCCGGCCGGCGTGGTGACGAGCGTGTGGTGTCCCTTGAGGAGCACGACCGCGCCGTACGTCGTCGCGGCCGCGCGCGCGTGGGCCAGCGGCCGCGCCTCCACGGTGCGGCGCTCGACGCCGAGCATCGCCGCGAGCTCGCCGGCGTGCGGGGTCAGCACCGTGGGCGCGCCCACGGGCCCCTGGATGTGCGCCAACGCGTCGGCGTCGACGACGACGGGCACGTCGTCCGCCCACGCGGCCTCGAGCTCCTTGCCCGCGTCGTCACCCCCGCCCGAGCCGACGACCCAGGCCTGGACGCGTCCGGCGCCGACCACCTCGGGGTGGGCGTCGCGGACGCGATCGGCGACCGGCGTCGGACCGACGTACCGGACCATGCCGCACAGGCCGGTGGCGGCACCGGCGACGCTGAGGAGTGCGGCTCCGGGGTACGTCGCGGAGCCGGCGCGGATGCCGACCACACCACGGGTGTACTTCTGGGCCTCGCGGGGCGGGCGCGGGAGGAGTCGCGCGACGTCGTCGGCCTGCAGCGCCTCGACCGCCGCCGGCGGCAGCTCCAGGCCGATGTCGATCAGGGTCACGGCGCCGCTCGCGGCGGCCGCCGGGTCGACGAGATGGGCGACCTTGTGGGTGCCGAACGTGACGGTCACGGTCGCCTGCACGTGCGGACCGGCCACCTCGCCGGTGTCGACATCGACCCCGGACGGGGTGTCCACGGCCACCACCGGGATCCCCTGGACCAGCTCGAGGGCGGCCACGGCCTCGGGCCGGAGCCCCGGCCGGCCCCCGATCCCCACGATCCCGTCCACCACCACGTCGGGCGCCGGCACGGGTCGTGTGCCTGAGAACGCTCCACGGGGCGTCGTCGGGCCCACGACCCGGCCACCGGCCGCGCGAAGGGCCTGGACACCGCCTGCGTGGGCCCGCTCCGAGAGCAACCAGGCCTCGACCTGGCAGCCGCGGCGGGCCAGCACCGCTCCGGCGTACAGCGCGTCACCGCCGTTGTTGCCCGCTCCGACCAGGAGCAGCACGCGACGACCGTAGGCCGAGCCGAGCAGGTCCAGCACGGCGTAGGCCAGCCCGTGAGCGGCCCGCTGCATCAGCGCACCCTCGGGGAGCGTGGCCATCAGCTCCTCCTCGGCCGCCCGCACCTGCTCGACCGTGTGTGCCCACCTCATGGCGCCAACGTATCCGGGTCCCGGGCCGGCCTAGGACTCGAGGACCACCACGGCGGACGCGATCCCGGCGTCGTGCGACAGGGACAGGTGGACCGAGCGGACACCGAGCTCGTCGGCCCGGGCGAGGACGGACCCGCGGATCGTCA
>JAOPXC010000308.1 GCA_025965335.1 Nocardioides sp.
TCTGGTCGGCTGCGAGTCCTACGGGGATTGCCAGGCTACTAACCGGAACGGTCCCTATCTGACCTTCATCGGCTCGAACTGGTAGGGGTAGTCCCCCTCGGGGTAGCTGACGGTGTCGAGCATCGGATAGTCGGTGCCGAGGTACTCGTTGAAGACGAACCGCAGGTCGTTGACGGAGTTGGGCGGGTCGGGCACGCCCGCGCCACTGTGGCCGGGCAGGTAGAACGCGCTCAGACCCTTGACCCGAATGTCCTGCATGGCGGCCTCCCCGAACGGCTCAGAGTTCGCCTGGAACCCCTCGTCGGACTGGATAAGGATGACGGGAGGCGTCGAAGCGCGCTCGAGGATCCGGTCGACGGAGTCGAGGAGCAGACGGTTCACGTACTCGAGCTGCTGAAGGTAGTACGTGCGCCCCACGGTGGACGCGAGGTCCTCCTCGGTGCGGCCCGGGAAGGTGACCGGTCTGCCCTGCGAGTCGTACAGGTACGGGTCGTGTGGGAGCAGCGTGTGGAAGACGACGAACTTCGGGGTGCCCGACTCCGGCACGGAGACGAGACGGGAGAACTCCGACCGGATCGCGGTCCGGAACCGGTCGTCCCGGGCCTCTTGGTCGAACCCCAGCGGACCTCCGATCGTGCGCAGGACGGTCTGCTGGAGCCACAGGCTCGAGAAGCTGTCGGGCGGCGCGAACGGGGAGATGTCCGGGTTGCCGCCCGAGAACGTGACCTCGTCGGTGTCGAGATGGACGTAGTCGTAGCCCAGCGGGGCCAGCAGCCGCGCGGCCCGGTTGTCCTCGATCACGCGCTGCACCGCACGGACGTCCTCCGACGTCGCGCCGAGGACGGTCGCGAAGGCGTCGAGGTAGTCCATGTTCACCAGGGACGCAATGTTGGACTCGCTGTCCGAGTAGGGGCTGCGGTCCTGCTCGGAGATCACGAACCCGCGGTTCTCGAGCTGATGGATGAACTCGCGGTTGTCGTACTGGAAGTACTGCGCGAGCACGTCCGAGCGTGCGTAGTCGTCCGGCACGATGAGGTAGATGTCGGGAAGCTTCGTGCCCGCGGGTACGACGGGCGACTCCAACGGCGTCGGCCACAGCCGCGGATCCGTGGCTGTGGGAGCAGGGTTCCGCGCGTGGTAGACGGAGAGGGTGACGACCTGCGGCACCGCCATGGCTGCGGCCCCGAGGGCGATCACGATCGCCACGGGCCAGAAGTTCAACCGCGTCCGGAGGACCACGGCGAGCACCAGCACCGTGAGCACGAGCCAGAGGGCGAGGAACAAGCCGGGACCACGGTCGGTCAGCACCCCGTAGTAGCAGAACGCGAACACCACGAGGGACGCCAGGACGCCCGACTTCGCCACGTCCCTGGTGAGGGCCAGGAACACGCCCTGGACCACGACGGCACCCACGAGACAGCCCAGGAGCGGCCACCACAGGACGCTCACCTCCAGGTCGGTCTGGTTCTGGGCGAACAGCGAGAGGAGCGGGAACACGGCCAGCAGCACGGGACCCAGTAACGAGATGACGAGCTTCAGTGCGCGGGGCGCGGTCACAGTCGCTCTCATCGGACCGGGATCTCGTCGAACTGGTAGAGCAGGTCCAGCTCGGGATAGCTGACGGTGTCGAGCATCGGGTAGTGCGTGCCGAGGTACTCGTTGAAGACGAAGCGCAGGTCGTTGACGGTGTTGGGTGGGTCGGGCACGCCCGCGCCACTGTGCCCGGGGAGGTTGAAGGCGCTGAGCCCCTTGACCCGGATATCCTGCGTCGCCGCCTCCCCGAAGAGGTTCTCGTTCACCTCGAAGCCCTCGTCGGCCTGGAGCAGGATCACGGGCGGGGTCGCCGACCTGGCCTGGATCGCGTCGACAGCGTCGAGAATCTGCCCGTTCACGTACTCGAGCTGTTGCAGGTAGTACTCCATGCCGACCGCTCCCGTGTGGTCCGCCTCGCTCGGGAAGGTCACGGCCTCACCCTGCGGACCGAATAGGTACGGATCGTGCGGGAGCAGGGTGTGGAACACGACGAACTTCGGTCCGGGCGTTGCCGGCACGTCGGCCAGCGCCGAGAACACCGACCGCGCACTGTCCCGGAACCGCGCGTTGTTCGCGGCGTCGTCGAAGCCGAGCGAACCCCCCACCGACCGGAGGATGCTCCCCTGCAGCCACAGGCTCATGAAGCTGTCGGGTGAGGCCAGCGGGGAGATGTTCGGGTTGCGCCCGGCGAACGTGACCTCGTCGGTGTCGAGGTGGACGTAGTCGTAGCCCAGGGTCGCGAGCACCCGGGACGCCCGGTTGTCCTCCATCACCCGCTTGACCGGTCGCATGTCCATCGACGTCGTGCCCATGATCTCGGGGAACCGGCTCAGGTAGTCGAGGTTGAGCAGCGAGGCCATGTTCATCTCGCTGTAGGAGTACGGGCTGCGCGACTCCCGCGACACGACGAAGCCGCGGTCCTCTAGCTGTTGGATGAACGCGCCGTCGTCGTAGTTGAAGTACTGCTGGAGGATGTCGGCCCGCACGTAGTCGTCCGGCATGATCACGTAGATGTCGGGAAGTTGGGCGCCGGTCGGAGGGGTCGGGGTCTCCAGTGCCGTCGGCCAGAGTCGCGGGTCCGTGGCGGCCGGCGCCGGGTGGTGCACGTGGTAGAGCACGATGCTCGCGAGCTGGGGCAGGACCATGGCTGCGGCCCCGAAGACGGCGATGACCGTCAGGGCGAAGAGATCGCGCTTCGTGAGCAACACCAGGACAAGGGCGACGATGAAGACGCCCAGCCAGAGAGCGAGGAACCGGCGACTGGGCGCCACCTCGGAGAAGAGACCGCAGTAGAAGAACGCCACCACCACCAGGGACGCCAGCACACCCGCCGACGCCGGCGGCCTGGCGAGCACAAGGAAGACGCAGTACGTCGCGGCGGCGCCGCCGAGGCACCACACCAGCGGCCACCACAGGACGCTCAGCTCCACCTCGGTCTGGTTGTGCGCGAAGAGCGAGACCAGCGGGAAGACGGCCAGCAGCAGCGTGGCCACGAGCGGGACGCCCCACCTCAACCCTCGAGCCACGGCGGACCTCTTCTCGTTCGTCACCGGCCGAGCGTCGTGGACGCTAGCAACCGGTCGCTGAAGGTGGGCTGAATCCGAGTCGGCGGTTGTCCAGGGCCGGTGTCGATGGCGCAAGACCTTCAGGCCACCTTCAGCGCAGGGTGGCTAGGTTCGACTTCGCCACCGCCGGGGGAGTCATCGTCCCAGAGGAGACCCCACCATGATCCGTCCGCTCTATCTCGATCCCGGCAGCGCGAGCATCCTCCTGCAGATGATCGGCGGAGGTGTCGTGGCCGTCGTCGTCTCGCTCAAGCTCTTCTGGCGCCGGATCCTCGCGCTGCTCCACATCAGGACGGACGACCCCGAGCCCGGGGCCGCCCCCGGCCCCGAGTCGGAGGCCGATCCCGGCCCCGGTTCGCGCTAGCCGGCCGGGCGGCGATGATGCCACCGAGCGATCCCGCGACCCGCGCCGAGCCCGGCTCGTTCCGCGACCCTGAGAGCAGGATCTTCTACGCCGGGGACGAGGTCTACCGTGCCCTGTCACCCGCAGGGTGGGCGGACTTCCAAGCGCTCGCGACCAGCGGTCTGTTGGGCGACCCCCGCCTCGTGCAGACCCGGCAGGTCGACGATCCCCCGGCCGGCGCGGCGCTCGCGACGGACGTCGCCGCGGTCCTGCGCCATGAACGGATCCCGTTCGTCTCGTACCCCTACGAGTGGACGTTCTCGATGTTGCAGGACGCCGCACTCCTCCAGCTCGACCTGGCCCTGGCCGCGGTCGAGAAGGGCCTGATGCTCAAGGACTCGTCGCCGTACAACGTGCAGTTTTTGGGGGCCCGGCCGGTCTTCATCGACGTCGGCTCCTTCGAGCGCCTGCGCGAGGCAGAGCTCTGGGTCGGCTACCGCCAGTTCTGCATGCTCTACCTGTTCCCCCTCCTGCTCCAGTCGACCAAGGGCCTGAGCTTCCAGCCCTGGCTGCGCGGCTCGATCGACGGCATCCCCCCGGCCGAGATGCGCGCGCTGATGTCCTTCCGCGATCGGTTCCGTCGGGGGTACGCCACGCACATCTACCTGCAGGCGCGCTTCGAGCACCGGGACTCCGGCGGACAGTCCGGCCTCAGATCGGCGCTGGCCCGGCCCGGGCTCGGCAAGCAGTTGATCACCGCCAACCTGCGGAAGATGCGGAAATTGGTCAGCAGGATGGACTGGAGTCCGCCGGACGGTGTCTGGGTGGCCTACGCCGGGCACAACTCCTACACGGACGCGGATGCCCGCCGTAAGGACGAGTTCGTACGGGAGGTGACCACATCGCAGCCGTGGTCGCTCGTGTGGGACATCGGCTGCAACACCGGGCGACACTCCCGCATCGCGGCGGAGCACGCCAGCCGAGTCATCGCGATCGACGCGGACCAGGGGCCGGTCGAGCTCCTCTACCGGGAGCTCCGGGCCGCTGGCGACGATACGATCCTGCCGCTCACAGTGAACCTGGCCGATCCCTCACCGGGACTCGGGTGGCGCGGTCTGGAGCGGATGCCCCTGCTCCAGCGGGGAGCTCCAGACCTCGTGCTCGCGCTCGCGGTCGTGCACCACCTCGCGATCGGGAACAATCTCCCGGTGCGGGAGGTCGTCGCGGGGTTGGCCGAGATCGGGGGCGCGTTGGTCGTGGAGTTCCCCACCAGGGAGGACCCCATGGTGCAGAAGCTCCTGGGGCACAAGCGCCCGGGCCTTCACCCCGACTACGACCGTCGGTACTTCGAGCGTTGCCTCGCTGAGGTGTTCGACATACGCCGCACCGAGGAGCTCGGCTCCGGCACCCGGATCCTTTACTACGCCACACCCAGGCCAGGCTAAGCCGCGGCTCATCGGGTCTGCTGCACGAGTTGCTGACAGTTTTGGCGCCCATGCACCGCCGTCGCTGTCACGAGCAGTCTCATAGGCGAAGGAGCTGCGGGACCTGACGGGCGACGGCCAAGACGATCGCCCTCGTCACCGGAAGACGATCCGCTCGCGGTGATCGGAGTCGGCGGCGGCCGCGGCGTCGTAGGGCGCCGCACGAGGTTCGACCTGCGGCCCACGTCAGCACACGCGGAAGAAGTGGGTCGGCTGGCCTCTCGGCGCCAGCGTCGTGCGCGAAGTCGGTGAGTTGACACCCAGAGGGCAACGAGTTCTGCGTCGAGTGACATGACAGATCCCCGCTGAGCCAACACTTGCAACAAACGTCCGCACATCAGCGTTCCGGTCGATCACGAAGGCGCGTTACCGCCGCCTGCGGAACGGCCGCGCTCGCGGGAAACGGCACTACGAAGAACGACGGAGTTCGCTCACCTCGTAGCACTCTTCGTCGTCGATGGCGTCCGGAAGGTGGTCGATCGTGAGCGAGACGGGGAAGCCTTCCGGATCCACGACAAGGTCAACGATCGCGTCGGGTGCCGCAGACTTGGCCATGGCCAGGAGATCCGCCAGGGTCGGTACCTCCGCAAGGTCCGGACGATATGGGCAGTCCTTGTTGAGGCCAACTGCGGTGACGACCGCCTCGTCGCGAACGACAACGCGATAGTCACCGAGGAACCCTCGTTCACCGCACGAAGACGTGAGCACATACTCATAAGAAGTGGGCAGCACCGGCACGGGCGCCGACGTTGTCGCAACCGGAGACCCTGAGCCGGTCTCGACAGATACGTGGTCGGGTCCAGCTGGATCTGCACATCCCTGAGCCGTGAGAGCCATTCCGCAGCACACCACGGCGGTCTTCAGTAAACCCACCCTCATGCAACTTCGGACGCTGGGGGATGAGTGCGGGTTCCCGGCGGATCGTCGAACGCTCCGCCGCCTGCGGGCTACCGGCGGTCAATGACGACCGCACCCCGATCGAGATCACCTCGCGGCGTGGTCACGCGGTGCTGCTCTCTCGTGCCGACTACGACTTCGCCCCGGCCGCCGCCTGCGCTGACCGCGGCGATGGTCAGCCGGTCGATCCGCGGGTGGGTCTGGTAGCCGGCTCGTCGGTGCCGATGAGGGAGGGTGGGCCAGTTGCGACCCCGTCCTCCGGGTCGGGGATCGA
>JAOPXC010000318.1 GCA_025965335.1 Nocardioides sp.
TCGGAGAACGGGATCCTCGGGGTGGGTGCCTACCCGTATGAGGGTGAGGAGGATCCGGACCTGATCAATGCCGGCAAGGAGACCGTCACGTTGCGGCGGGGGGCGTCGTTCTTCGACTCCGCGACCTCGTTCGGGATGATCCGGGGCGGGAAGATCGACGCGGCGATCCTGGGTGCGATGCAGGTCTCCGCGGCTGGTGACATCGCGAACTGGATGATCCCCGGGAAGATGGTCAAGGGGATGGGCGGCGCGATGGACCTGGTCCATGGTGCGAAGCGGGTGATCGTGCTGATGGAACACGTTGCACGGGACGGGTCCTACAAGATCGTCAACGAGTGCTCGCTGCCCTACACCGGACGCGGCGTCGTACAACGCATCATCACCGACCTGTGCGTCATCGACATCACTCCCCCTCATCAAGACGGCGCCGGGCTGCACCTGGTCGAGCTCGCCCCCGGCGTCACCGCCGACGAGGTCCGCCAGAAGACCGAACCGCCCCTGGTGTCGGAGCTGTGATCAGCCGTCGCTGATTGAGGCCTCGCGACTCTCCAGGAACGCCTCGACGCCTTCACGTGCGTCGCTCAGGGTCACCAGGTCCGCTGAGAAGCCTTGCGCGAGCTTGTACGCCGCGAGCCAGCCGAGCTCCTCCTGAGCGATGAACGCCTGCTTGCGAGCCTGCAGCACGGGGAGGCTCTTGGCCGCGATCAGCTGAGCCGTCGCCATCGCGGTAGCGAGGACGTCCGGCCCGGCCACGACGTCATTCAAGAATCCGGCTCTCATCAGGCGCTCGGCGCTCATCCGTCGACCGGTGTATCCCATCTCGCGTACCAGTCCTTCCGGCATCCCGAGGTAGTTGAGCAACCTCGAGGATCCGGCGATCAGGCCGTAGTCGATCTCAGGACACGAGAACGAGGCGGAGGTCGCGGCATAGCGCAGGTCGCAGGCGGCTGCCAGGAGAACTCCGACGCCAATCGCGTGACCCGTGATGGCCGCGATGACGGGGGTGTTCATCGAGTACAACCGCGGCACGGTGGTGTTGATGAACTCGTAGCGCTCCTTGCGGCGGGCCGAGTCCATGCCGACGAAATCGCGGAGATCCGCCCCGCCACACCAGCTCCGAGCCGCCAGGGGCGCGGTGAGCACCATCACGCGGATGCGGTCGTCGCTCTCGACGAGGTCGATGACCTCTCGCAGGGCCGCGTAGGTCGCCAGGTCGAAAGCGTTGACCGGCGGCTTGTCGAACGTCACCACTGCGATCCCCGCGGCGACCTCGACAACGAAGGGGCCGAGGTCCCTCGAGGTCACGCCGTGTGCCCGGCGGAGATCCGGAAGTGGTTCTCGATGTCGTTGAGGTGGTCCACCTGGATCCGCTTCTCGGTGAACCGCCAATGACCGTCCACCCGCTCGAAACGGTCGTGGTACTGACCGCCCACGACGATGTGGAAGTCGATGCCAGGGGGTCTTTGGAGGACGGTGAAGTAGCAGCGCGAAGTTGCGGTCCGGCGCTCGTCGTCCACGATGACGACCTGGTTGGTGATCAGGTGCCGAGTCATGGGCCGTTCCCGCGAGTACGTGATGACCTGGGCGCGGTAGAACTCTTCCACCGCGATGCGGCCCCGAATGTCCTCCGCAGTGACCCCGGCCATGTCCGGACGCAGGATCGCGTGCTCGAGCAGATCGCCGACCCCGGCAAAGTCTCCGTCGTCGAGACAGAAGGTGTAGGCGAAGCAGAGGTGGCGGATCTCGTCCAGGTCATCCATCGTGGGTCTCCTTGTTGGTGCGGTGTCCGAGGGTCTCGATGATGAGACCGCAGTTCTCCGCGGCCTCGTCATCGCTCAGATCGGCCCCCACGGTCTGGAACCCGATCTCCGACACGCCCTGCGACAGCAGGCGCTTCTCGAGCAGCTCGAGTCGCTCGCGAACCGAGCTCGGGGTGCCGGCTAGCGCGAACTCGTCCACCATGTCGTCCGGGAGCAGCGCACCGATCCGGCGCCACGAGACATCGCCGTCAGACGCACGGAACGCCTCCTGGATCCGGGCCGGCTCGGCCTCCCAGGGCGTTCCCTCCACAACAGGGCTGTAGCTCGGGGTCGAGAAGTAGAAGGCCAGCTGGGCACGCGCCCGCTCGCGAGCGACGTCCTCGTCGTCATGGATCGACGTCACCTGCCAGGCCACCAGGGTCGCGGGGTCGGTCCGGTCCACAGATCCGCGGGCCACGGCCGGGAGCACCCGTTCGGTCAGGTGCGTCTGTCCGGCAGCCAGCGGGTGCAGGAGCAGTCCGTCGCAGACGGTGGCGGCGTGCCGGGTCATGATCGGGTTGAAGGCCGGCGCGTAGACCTGGGGCGGTGCCACGCCGTACGACGGGTCAGTGGCCCAGATGCGCCGGAGCTCAGCGATGTACTCCACGAGCTTGGGCGCCGGTGGGTCGAACTCCGCACCGAACCAGCGCCGGACGCCCTTGGTGCCGGGTGTGATCCCAAGGCCGAACCGCCCCCGCGACAGACGCTGAACATCGGAGGCGAGCGCCGCCATGGCCAGGGGCAGTCGGGTGAAGGCGTAGGCAACCCCGGTGCCGACCTCGATCGTCGAGGTGCGCATCGCGATGGCGAGCGCGCGAGCGATCGCGTCGCGTCCGACGTACTCCGTGGTCCACACGCGGTCGAAGCCGCTGACCTCGGCCTGATACGCAAGCTCTAGGACGGGCTCGAGGGCCTCGGTGGCGAAGACAACCGATCGTCGGAGGCTCGGCGTCCGTGGCTCTGGAGTCATGCACCTATCAAACAGTCGTTTGGTAGAATGCGCAAGTGGCTGTGACCGTCAGGCGGCGTGGCGGAGCAGGCGCAAAGAGAGCTCGGCGTAGGCGTGCGCCACGGACTCCGCCTGCTTGGCCTTGCCCGGCCGGTACCAGTCGGGCAGCGAGGAGATGGCGGACATGATGTAGAACGTGGCCATCCGGGCATCCAGGTCCGGATCGAGGTCGCCGTCCTGCTGGGCGTCGGAGATCATCCCCTGGAGCACCTGGTCGTAGTACTGACGTTGCTCGATCAGGACGCTTCGCAGAGCCGGACCGGCATGACGCCACTCCCGGGCGTAGAGGCTGGCTCGCTTGACGTGGGTGACGTACCAGAGCGCGTACTCCTCGAGGAACAGCGTCAGCCGGTCGATCGCCTTGGCATCCGAGGTCCGCACCCGCTCGGCAATCGTGCTCACCTCGGCGTGCGAGTCCTGGAAGATCCGCTTGAGCAGGTCCTCCTTGCCGTCGATGTAGTAGTAGAGGCTGCCCTTGAGCATGCCGACCGCGTCCGCGACGTCCTGGACCGAGGTAGCTGCATAGCCCTTGTCCCAGAACAGTTGGATGGCGGCGTTCATCACCTCGTGATCGCGGCTCTTCGCGCCGTCGAGCGTCTTCGTCGCCCCCGCGGTCATCGGCCTCTTCTTGCCTCGCGGCGCAGCGTTCGCGGTGGGGACGCTCCGTTGGTCTGCCATGTCGTCATCCTTGGGCTGGGCGTCGTGTGGTGCCGGCACCGGGTGCGCCGACTACCCCTCAAACGTTTGGAAGTCTAGACCTTGGGGGCGTTACGAGACGGATTCGAAGACGGCGGCGAGCCCCTGGCCTCCGCCGATGCACATGGTCTCGAGTGCGTAGCGCCCATCGCGTCGGGGCAGCTCGTGGGCCAGGGTGGCGAGAATGCGCGCGCCGGTCGCACCCACGGGGTGACCCAACGAGATACCGGAGCCGTTGGGGTTCAGGCGGTCGTCCGCAGGATCGACCTTCCACTCACGCAAGCAGGCGAGGACCTGTGCCGCGAAGGCCTCGTTCAACTCGATCAGGTCGATGTCCGCGAGGGTGAGTCCGGCGCGAGCGAGGGCGGCGCTGGTCGCGGGCACCGGCCCGATGCCCATGACATCGGGGCCGACTCCGGCGACGGCCCATGACCTCAGGGCGAGCACCGGGCGCAGCCCCCGGCGGTCCGCCTCCGCCCGGGTGGTCACGACGCACAACGCCGCGCCGTCGTTCTGGCCGCTGGCGTTGCCGGCGGTCACCGTGGCGGCCTCGTCCACCCTCAGCCGGATCGGGCGCAGGTTCGCCAGGTCCTCGAGTTTGGTGCCCGGCCGGGGATGCTCGTCGCGGTCGACGACCAGGTCGGGACGCCCGCGGGTGCCCGCAATGGTGACGGGGACGAGCTCGTCCGCGAACCGGCCCGCTTCGTGCGCTGCGACCGCGCGCTGCTGGGACCGCGCAGCGAGCTCGTCCTGTTCCTCGCGCGAGATGGCGTACTCGCGGCGGAGGTTCTCGGCGGTCTCGATCATCCCGCCGGACACCGGATGGAACCGGCCTCCCGCCGTCTCACGGGCGCGGTCGAGCCGGTCCATGAGCGGGATGCCGCCGGCTTTGACCCCGGCACGCAGCCCGAGCGCGTAGTGCTCCACCTGGGACATCGATTCGGAACCTCCGGCAACCACGATGGAAGCGGCGCCGGTGGCAACCTGGCCCGCGGCATAGAGCACGGCCTGGAGGCCCGAACCGCAGCGCCGGTCGATCTGGAGACCTGGTACGCCGGTCCCGAGGCCTGCGTCGAGAGCGGCGATCCGTCCGATGGCCGGAGACTCGCCGTTGGCGTAGCACTGGCCGAGCACCACGTCGTCGACGTCACCCTCGCCCAGTCCGGTGCGGCTCACGAGTTCGCGCAGCGCAACGGTGGCGAGGTCGACAGCGCTGAGCGAGGCGAGAGCGCCGCCCTGACGGCCGACGGGGGTCCGGATCGGTTCGCAGATCACGACTTCGTTCATGGTCACACGTTAGAACCGCAATGCCTTGCGTCGACGTCTCGATTCGGTACGCCGACTCGGTCCGGCCTCCGCCAATCAAGCCATGAAGGGGTGTTCGCGTCGAACGTAGGGGAGGGATGCGCGGCCAAGTCACCTCGGAGGGATTGGTGCACGGCCCGTCCGTCCTGCCCCTCGCTTACGGTCAACGTCGTTGGGTGTCGGTGCAGGGGTGCCTGTAGGTGTTGCCGTTGCCGACGGAGCGTTGATGCCGTCGGGTCGAGGTAGAAGCCGGTGTACCGGGTGCCGGACTTGTAGTCGCGCTGGACGGCAGCAGCGATGGTGCACCTCCCGAGAGTTTTGCGGTACCCATTCGGTACCGGATCTCGCCGGACGACCCTGGACGCAGGTGGATGGTGCTGGAACCGTGGAAAGGGGCGCTGACCTGCGAATATTCCTCACCACCACCTCACCACAAGCGTAGATCTCGCGGGATCCGTGGTGGACGCGAACGGACTCATAACCCAGAGGTCGCAGGTTCAAATCCTGCCCCCGCTACAAAGTGCATAACACCAGGTCAGAGGCGGTTTCCGGAGAGATCCGGGAGCCGCCTCTGATGCTTTTCCGAGGTCAAATGTCAGCAGGATGTCAGCAGGCTCCTCCGCCATGCTGGACGTCCAGAAGTGCTGTGAGCGCCGGGGGGCAGCTCGGTGAGGCGCCTGTGAGCCGCCATCTGAGGCACATGGTAAGCGTCGGTGAGCCTGACGATCTCGCGGCTTGCGGTGGTTGACCTTCCGTCGGAGACCTGCCTGGGCCGTCTGCTCGTCGGTGGCCTCCTAATCGTTGCCACGGAGGCGGTCGATTCCCGGGCGCTGACGCTCCGCCTCACCGGGGAAGCGCATCGTCGTACAAGTCGTTGAAGGCGCGCTTCATCCTTAGGTCGTCCATCGCGCCAGCGTGCCATGCATCGGCATCAACGGTCCCGAGGTTCCGACTTCGAATACCCTGCCGGGGTATCGTGAGAGACACGATTCAGTGTGCCTTGCCGGGTTTAGTGGCGGAAATCCAGAGGGCCGATGGGGATACCCATCTTTGGGGTTCCCGCGACGGTTCGGCGGGCGTACGTTGCGAGTGGTCCGGTTGGCCCGGCTCCAGCCTCGATCGTGGCGCCAGCGGGGCTCACGGCACCGAACCCGATGCCGTGCCATCCCTGCAACTCGGGAGAGTCATGGCCATCATCAATCGCTCCAGCCGCCTCCGAAAAGGCGTAGCGCTCCTCGCCGCTGTCTCGGCGGCAGCCCTTCCACTCGCGGTCACCGCCGTTTCCGATGCCGCTGTCAGCCCCGACCGTGCGGTCACCCTCGACAGTCCCTACGTGAAGGCGAACGGG
>JAOPXC010000357.1 GCA_025965335.1 Nocardioides sp.
TCGATGCTCGGCGCCTTCAGTTTCTCGGCGAGGAGCTCGGGGACCTGCTCGATCTCGTCGTCCCAGTCGTAGCTGCCGTCCGTGAGGTACTCCCAGCCGCGGCCGACCGGCGGCGCGATCGAGCTCATCGAGTCGAAGGTGTCCGCGCCCGCGCCCATCGCCTCGAAGCCGGGCATCAGCCGCACCCGCTGCTGCGTGGTGTGGGTCCCCGCGAGGTCGGCGTAGTACTTGTTCTCCTGGACCTGCTGGAGGAAGGCGGACGCGTGGTCGACGGCCGCACCGGTGCGCAGCCGGTTGGTCCAGTCGATGAGGAGCGCGGCCTTCTCGGCGGTGGGCACCTCGAGCGGATTCGTGACGTACGACGAGATCCAGCCGACGTCGTCGTACACCGGCTCGGGGGCGATCTCGACGGGGGTGCTGGTCATCTCGGCGGCGACCCGGGCGACGGCGATGGCAGTCTCGGCGACCCGGACCGCCTCGTCGGGGGTGAGGATCACCCCGGCGGCGAAACCCCACGAGCCGCGGTGGATCACCCGGACCGCGAACCCGAGATCCTCGGTGTCGCTGGCGCCCTGGAGGACCCCGTCGCGGACCCCGAGGTTCTGGTACCGGATCCGTTCGAACCGGAAGTCGGCGTGCGTGGCGCCGAGCGCTTGGGCACGGGCCAGCGCCACGTCGCCGAGGCTGCGGTAGGGGAGTGCGGTGAATGTCGGATCGAGACTGGGACCAGTTCCCGGGAGGCCACTCATACGGGGGAACCTATCGGATGCCCGCCGGCGCATTCTCGGGTCCAGCGGGTCTGGCGGGGTCGGCCGAAGCGGTGGACACTCGGCTGGATGAAGCCGCACGCACAAGCCCTCGACCATGCTCACCGCCACGCGCTCGAGTGGCTGTCGTCGCTCGACGACCGGCCGGTCCCGCCGCAGGCCTCGAGTGACGAGGTCGCGAAGGCGCTGGGCACCGAGCTGCCCGCGGGGGGAACGGACGCCGCCGAGGTCGTGGACCTCCTCGTGCGGGCGTGCGACCCCGGCCTCACCGCGATGCCGTCGGGACGGTTCTTCGGCTTCGTCATCGGAGGGACGCATCCCGCCGCCCTCGCCGCGGACTGGATGGTCAGCGCCTGGGACCAGAACTGTGGGCTGCGGCGGCTGACGCCCGCGCACAGCGCGGTCGAGGACATCACGAGCGACTGGCTGCTCGACCTTCTCGGGTTGCCCGCCCAGAGCGCGGTCGGCTTCGTCACCGGCGCGACGATGTCGAACTTCACCGCCCTGGCTGCCGCCCGCGACGCCGTCCTGCGGCGGGCCGGCTGGGACGTGGCCGAACGCGGTCTCAACGGTGGTCCACGGGTTCGGGTGCTCGTCGGAGCCGAGCGGCACGACACCGTGGACCTCGCCCTGCGCTACCTCGGACTCGGGGCACCGCAGCCGGTCGCCGTGGACGACCAGGGGCGCGTGCTTGCGGACGCGATGCACGCGGCACTCGCCGAGGTCGACGGCCCGTGCATCGTGGTGCTCCAGGCCGGCAACGTGCACTCGGGGGCGTTCGACCCGTTCGCCGACGTCATTGCGGACGCGCACGCCCACGACGCCTGGGTGCACGTGGATGGTGCCTTCGGCCTGTGGGCCGGGGTCTCGCCGACCCGCCGGGCGCTGGTGGAGGGCGTCGAGGAAGCGGACTCCTGGACCACCGACGCGCACAAGACGCTCAACGTGCCCTACGACAGCGGGCTGGTGATCGTGCGCGACCGAGCAGCCCTGAGGGCGGCCATGGGCATGCACGGGGCCTACCTGATCCACGACGAGCTCGGGGAGCCGTTCGACAAGGTCCCGGAGATCTCCCGGCGGGGGCGCGCGTTCCCGGTCTGGGCGGTGCTGCGCTCCCTCGGCCGTTCCGGCATCGGGGACCTGGTCGACCGGCTCTGCGGTCACGCGTCAGCCCTCGCCGCGGGGCTCGCGGCCCTTCCCGGAGCCAGGGTGCTGAACGACGTCGTGTTCACCCAGGTGTGCGCCACGTTCGGCAGCGACGAACGCACCGAGGAGGTCGTCCGGCGGCTGCTCGCGGACGGCACCGTCTGGATGTCCGGCTCCACCTGGCAGGGCCAGAGCGTGCTGCGCATCTCGGTCAGCAACTGGTCGACCACGGACGACGACGTACGCAGGAGCGTGGCGGCGATACGCCGCGCGGTGGCCGAGCTCTGAGCGTCGATAGGGTTCGTGCATGGCATCCCCGGCGTGGTTGGGCATCGGCGCGCAGCGAAGCGGCACGACGTGGTTCACCGACCTGCTGACCCAGCACCCGTCGGTGGGGCTGGGGACCAACGGCAAGAAGGAGCAACAGCTCCTCCACAAGGTCGCCGACGGCCGCAAACCCGATTCGGACTACCTCGACCTGTTCCCCGACGACGGTGTACGCCGAGGCGAATGGTCGCCGCAGTACCTCCGCCACGCGTCCGCGCCCGCGACCGCGGCCCGGCTGGTCCCGAACGCGCCGATCCTGGTGTTGTTGCGCGATCCCGTGGAGCGCTTCCGCTCGGCGATGCGGCTGGCTGCGACCCGAGGCAAGTCGTGGCCGTATCCGGTGCCGATCACGGTCCAGACCTGGAGCGGCTTCTACGCCGACCAGCTCGACGCCTGGGCCGCGGCCGTCGGGCGCGAGCGGATGCACGTGATGGTCTACGAGCAGATCCGCAGCGACCCCCAGTCCGCGGTCGACGAGGTCTGGGGCCTGCTCGGCGTCGACCCGGTGCCCCTGGAGGAGGTCGCCCGCGAGTCGTCGTCCTCGTCGAAGGCGGAGTGGGACTGGACGCCGGGCCTCCGGGAGTCGCTGCAGGTGATGTACCGCCCGCAGGCCGAGCGGCTCGAGAAGGACTGGGGCCTGGACGTCAGTGGCTGGACCGGGCTGGTCACCGGCTGACGGTGACGCCGCCCCAGTCCTCGGGGGCCACGTCCCGCAGGGTCTGGGTGAACTGCCAGCGGTGCCCGGCGGGGTCTGCCACCGTGCACTCCAGCTCGCCGTAGACCTGCTCGGTCGGCTCCTGCAGCACCGCCGCACCGTGGCGACTGGCCCGCTCGAACAGCGCGGCAACGTCGGCCACCCGCACCTTCAGGAGGTGGGACACCACACCCGGGTCGGGTGGCTGGCGCTCGCCGCTGGCGTCCGCGACGATCACGGCACCATCGGCACCGATGGCCATCTGGGATCGGTGGTCCTCGCCGATCCGGATGCGCTCGGCGAACCCGAACGCCTCGGACAGCCAGTCCACGGCGGCCCGCACGTCCGGGTAGGTGAGGACGGGAATGACCGTGGCATCGGGGATGGAGCGATTGGTCGGCACCCCGGCACCGTACGTCGGGCCGCGGCGGGGCGTCAGGCCCGGGTGTCGGCGGGCCGCCGGCACACGTAGACGAACGCGGGCGGCACGTTGCGCCAGACCGTCGCCGTGACGACGACCTCCTCGAACGTCGCCCGCAGGGTGCTGCGGAAGCGCCTGGCGGCCGGCAGCGACATGCCGTGGAGATACGCGAACGTGGTGAAGGCACCGGTCGTGCCGATCACGCGACTGATCTCACCGAGGATCTCGGACTGCGTGTGCTGATCGAACAGGGCCCACGGCAACCCGCAGACCACCGCGTCGACGTGGGCGACCCCGCGCTCGGCGAGCAGGCCGGCGAGCCGCGCGGCGTCTCCGGTCACGACCTCGAGGTCCGGCCGGGTGCGGCGCAGGAACTCGACCATCGTCGGGTCCAGCTCGACGGCGAGGTGCCGCGACCCGGGCGGCAGCCGCTGGGCGATCACGGCGCTCACCGCGCCCGTCCCCGGACCGAGCTCGACGACGACCGGGCTGGACTCGCGGGGCACGACCGAGGCGAGCACCTCGGCCAGCCGGGTGGAGCTCGGCACCACGGCGCCCACGGTGCCGGGACGGCGGATCGCCGCAGACAGGAAGGTCCGAAGCGCGGACGGCCCGGGGCCGGACGTCACGCGGACCCGCGGACGGCGACCGTCGAACCGCGCCGTGACTTGGACACCAGCAGCTGGGTGGGGATCCGGTCGCGCATCTCGGCGACGTGGCTGACGACGCCGACGACCCGGCCGCCGTCGCGGAGCGAGTCGAGGGTGTCCATGACGTCGTCGAGGGTATCGGCGTCCAGCGAGCCGAAGCCCTCGTCGACGAAGAGCGTGTCGAGGTCGGCGCCCCCCGCCTCCTGGGTGATCACGTCGGCCAGGCCGAGCGCGAGCGCGAGCGAGACGACGAACGTCTCGCCACCGGACAGCGTGGCCGGGTCGCGGGACTCGCCCGACCAGTCGTCGCGGACCAGCAGGCTCAGGCCGCCGCGCGTCTCGCCGGCGCCCTTCCGGCCGGTGTGCTCGAGCGAGTAGCGCTGGTCGCTCATCCGGGCGAGCCGCTCGTTGGCGGCCGCGACGACCTGGGAGAGCCGGTAGGCCAGGACGAAGGCGGAGAGCCGCATCTGCAACCGGTTGTCGGGCGACTTGCCCTCGACGAAGCTCGACAACCGCGTGGTGAGCTCGAGGTCGGCCCGGATCGGCGCCCACGTCCGCAGCGAGGCCTCGAGCTGGGCGACGAGCGCGGTGAGCCGCTCGACCCGGGTCGACCAGACCGCCAGCCCCGACCGGGCGTCACCCAGGGCCTCGAGCGTGGCGGCATGGGCGGTCGCGAGCACGGCCGGGTCGGGGAGCTCCGCCGTCGCGATGCGCTCCGCCTCGGGCGAGGCCAGGACCGCTTCGACCGCGGCGACGCGCCGGTCGTGCTCGGCGGTTCGGGCCGCCAGGGCGTCGACCTCGCCCGGGTCGAGCCGGGCGCCGATCGCGTCGTGCGGTGAGGCGAAACCTGCCTCGGTGGCCGCCGCGGTCAGCGCCGCCCGGGCCCGGACCAGTGCGGCCTCGGCGGCGTCGAGGGCGATCAGGGCCTGCCGGGCTTCCCGGGCGGCGGCCGCCCTCGTGGTGTGGAGCTCGAGCAGGCCGTCGAGGTCGCGTTGTCCGGTGCCGTCCAGGAGGGCGTCGACCTCCGCGGCCAGCTGGTCGCGGAGCGCGCGCTGTCCGGCGGCCGTGGCGGCGAGCCTGCCCGCCTCGATCTCGAGGCGCCGCAGCGCTTCGTCCTCGTGCTTGCTGGCCAGCTCGGCGTCGTCGAGAGCGTGTTGCAGCGACCCCATCCGGGCGCCGTCGGCGCGGAGCTCCGCGAGCTCGCCGGTCAGTCGGATGCGTTCGTTGCGGAGGTCCTCGACAGCCACGTCCCCCGTGTTGTCACGCGCGACGGCGAGCCGGGTGACGAGGTCGCGAACTCGTTCGTCGTGGAGGTGCTCGGTTGCCTTCGCGTCGTCGAGCAGCCGCAGCGCCGCCTTCTCCGCGGCCGCGTCGGGAGCGCCCGGAGACACCAAGGCCTTGTGGGGGTGGTGGTCGGAGCCGCACACCGGGCAGCAGGCTCCGACGGCGAGGGCGCCGGCGATCTCCGCGGCCATCCCGTCGAGTCGAGCCTCCCTCAGGTCCAGCCACTCCTCACGCCGTGAGGTGGCGGCGGTCTCGGCCACCGCCAGGTCCGCGCGCGCGACGTCGAGCTGTCCGGTCAGCTCGGCGACGAGCTCGTGTGCGGTCAGCTGGCCGGTGGTGACGGCCAGCCGCGCCTCGACCGCGGGCGTGCGGGCGACGGCCCGGCCGCTCCGGTCGAGTTGATCGCGCAGCTCGGCGACCCACGCCGGTAGTGCGTCGCGCCGCTCGGTGGTGGCGGCGATCCGGATGGTCAGCTCCTGCTGGGCGGCCTCGGTGCCGGCGAGCTCGCGGACCACCGCGCCGAGCCGGGCCGCGCGCGGCTGTGCCGCGCGGACCCGCGCGGCCTCCTCGCCGTGGTGGTCCTGGGCGGCAGCCAGGGCGGGCTGGTCCAGGTCGTCGCGCCCCAGGAGGTCGCGGGCAACGGCCGTGCCGGTGAGGGCAGCATCGAGCGCGGTACCTCGTGCCCCGGCCGCCTCCACCGCGAGACGGTGCAGGGGCGCGACCGTCGCGGCGTTGCGTGCCGCGGCGAGCCGGGCCACCGCCGCGTCGTGGGCGTCCGACGAGGCCAGCAGCAACGCCTGCTCCGCCACGGCGGCGTCGTGCCGGGCCCGCCGGTCGGCAAGCGCCCGGGCGGCTTCGAGGGTCCGACGGGCCCGCTCCTCGGCCCCCGACGCCAGGTCGGCCACCGCATGGGCCCGGCCGCGCGACGCGACCGCATGGTCACGAAGGCCGGTCGCCCAGTCGGTGAGGTCGAGGGCGTCCCAGTCGTCGGGCTGCTCCGCGTCCGTAGCCTCGCTGATCCGGCTGACCAGGCCGGCCACGTCGCGGTGCGCGGCCTCCGACCGGCGGCTGAGCTCGATCCGGCGATCTCGCAGCCAGCGTTCGACGGCCTCGAACCGGCCGGTGCGGAAGAGCTGCTGCAGGAGCTTGTGGCGCTCCTCGGAACGGGCTCGGAGGAAGGCCTGGAAGCGCCCCTGGGGGAGCATCGCGACCTGGGTGAACTGGGTGACGTTCATGCCGACCAGGTGGCTGATCAGGTGACCGGTCTCGTCGAGGCGGCTGGACAGCGGCGCCCACTCACCGTCGGCGTGCTCGCAGATCGTCACCGACGCCTGCTGGGTGGTGGTGCCGGCGCCGCGCTTCTTGGCCCGCTCCCAGGCCGGCGAGCGGACGATGCGGAAACGCCGTCCCGAGAGCGTGACCTCGAGCTCCACCCGTGGGGCCAGTCCCGGCGCCGCCTGGTCGGCCCGAAGCCGCTTCGCGGTGTTGCGGTCGCCGGGGACATCGCCGTACAGCGCGAAGCAGACGGCGTCGAGCACACTGGTCTTGCCGGCCCCGGTGGCTCCCGAGAGCAGGAAGAGCCCCGCCCCCGAGAGCCGGTCGAAGTCGATCGACACCGAGTCGGCGAACGGGCCGAAGGCCGTGACCTCGAGGTGGTGGAGGCGCATCAGCCCGGCTCCTCGACGGAGGAGACGAGCGTGTCGAAGTCGCCGTCGTCGCAGCACTCGTCCACGGCCCGGTGCAGGAGCGCCGTCTCGTCCTCGGTCGGCTGGGCGCCGCGCAGCTCGACCATGAAGTCGTGCGCGATGTCGCGGTCGGTCCGGCCGTGGGTCTGGGACGCCGGCAGCGCACCCAGACCGGGCGCGGCGGCCTCGAACCCGATCACGAGGGTGTGCGGGAAGCGCCGGCGGAGGCGGTCCATGGCCTGCATCGGCCGGGTCGCATCGGTGAGCGTGGCCTGCACCCAGGAGCCCTCGTGCGGGCCGTGGGCCGGGTCGAGCAACAGCTCGTCGATGGTGCCGCGGAGGCGCGCGAGCAGCCGGGGGACCGGGGCCTCGAGGAACTCGGCGGAGACCAGCCCCACCGGGCCGAGCTCGACGAGCCAGGACCCCTTCACCTGGCCCGACTCGGAGAACGAGTAGGCCAGCGGCGACCCGCTGTAGCGCACGGAGTCGGTGAGGGTGTGCCGACCGTGCAGGTGGCCGAGCGCGGTGTAGTCGATGCCGTCGAACAGGGACGTCGGCACCAGCGAGACGCCGCCGACGCTGATGTCGCGCTCGGAGTCGCTCGGCTGAGCACCCGCAACAAAGGCGTGGGCCATCACCACGGTCCGCAACCCGGGACGTCGCCTGGCCGTATCCGCACGAACCCTTCGCATCGCCTCGGTCAACGCGGCCTCGTGGGAGCGCCCGGGGAGGCTCCACGGGGCCAGGACGGCGTGCGGGTCGAGGTAGGGAATCGCGTGGATGGCGACCGGGCCGTGCTCGTCCTCGATGAGCACCGGGGTGCCGACCGACGCGGCGTCGGTGCGGATGAAGACACCGGCCGCGTCGATCAGTCGCGAGCTGAAGCCGAGCCGCTGGGCCGAGTCGTGGTTGCCGCTGGAGAGCACGACCTTGGCACCGGACGCGGCGAGCCTGACCAGGGTGTCGTCGGCCAGCCGGACGGCGTCGACGTGGGGGAGCGCCCGGTCGTAGACGTCCCCTGACACGACCACGACGTCGACCCGCTCGGAGGCGACGACCTCGAGCAGGTGGTCGACGTACGCGGCCTGGTGCGCGAGCATCCCCTCGCGGTGGAAGGACCGGCCCAGGTGCCAGTCGGAGGTGTGGAGGATGCGCACATCAGCACGCTAGGAGGAACGACCGACAGTCTCCGGCCCCCACGCCGGGCCACGGTCCGAAGAGGTCAGCAGTAGCGCACGCAGCGGTCCGCGGAGGTGAACCCGAAGACCGCCAACCCAGCTTGTTCCGCCAGGTGGACGGCGAGGCTCGTGGGTGCTCCGACGGCCACCAGCGCCCCGGTGCCGGCGGTGACCGCCTTCTGCACCAGCTCGAAACCGGCCCGTCCGCTGACCACGAGGGCGGCCTCGGCCGGACCCGAACCGGCGAGGACCCGGGCGCCGGTCACCTTGTCGACGGCGTTGTGGCGTCCGACGTCCTCACGGACCACGAGCGGCACCCCCGCGGCGGTGAACAGGCCGGCCGCGTGCACCCCACCGGTGCGTTCGAAGACGGTCTGCTTCTCGCGGAGCAGTCCCGGCAGGCGTCGTACGACGTCGGGCTCGGGCAGCGGGCCCGGCCAGCGGGCGCCGTCGGCCACGTCCAGTGCGGCCGAGATGCTGTCCTTGCCGCAGACCCCGCACGCCGACGAGCCGGTGGCCTGCGTGCTGTGCCGGTGACCGGGGTCCGTGGCGGGCGGGACCGCCAGTGTCACGGTGACCACGTTGAACTCCTGCGCGGGCTCGAGGTCCCGGTCCGTGCAGTAGGCCACACCGGAGATGTCGGCCGGGCGGGCCAACCCCTCGTGGACCAGCCACCCCGCCGCCAGTTCGAAGTCGTGACCGGGGGTCCGCATGGTCACCCAGACCCGACGCGCGGGAGCGCCCGGCCAGGTCAGCCGGATCTCCAGCGGCTCCTCGGTCGCGAGGCGGTCCTCGTGGCGTCGCTCGCCGGAGGAGGTGAGTTCATGCACGCGGGTGCGGACCGTCGGTCCGGGCCGGCGCTCGCGGTCGGCGCTCATGCGGGGCTCATGAGGAGGGGTACGCCTTCCGGACCGCCAGCATCCGCGCCAGGTCGTCGGCCTCGTCCACCAGCCGGCGCCGGATCGAGGGGTCGAGGGACTCGTCCCCGATCAATGCCTCGGCCTTCGCCAGCGTCGCCTCGCTCACGGACGTTGCGGGGAAGAAGAACTCGGCTGCGTCGGCCAGCACCCAGCCGCTGCGCACGTTGACGGTGCCCGGCAGGTCGGCGAAGTAGCGGTCGACGTACTCCTCCGTGACGTGCTCCTGGCCGCCGCGCCACATCCCGAGGCCGGCCGCCTCGATCTCGTAGTTGGGCACGTCGACCTCGCCGGTGAATCTCGCCCAGGCGAACGCCTTGGCCTCGGCGTCGGGCAGCGACACCGTCGCGCGGGTGTGCTCGACCCGCGACTTGGTGGTCGGTTGGGCGTCGAGGGCCGCCTGGAGCTCGGCGCGGTCGGTCTCGCCGAGCACGGCGAGCCGGACCAGGATCCGCCAGCGCAGGTCCAGGTCGATCTCGATGCCGGCGGGCGTCCGGTCGAGCCAGGACCGGAGTACGGACGCGTCGCGAGCCGAGCCGATGGCCGCGCGGAACGCGGCCAGCTGGTGCTCCGAGCCGGTCGGGGTGGACTCGAGCTTGCCCAGGGCGGCCCGGTGCACGCGCTCGAGCCCACCCTCGGGAGCCAGCGGGAGGAGGGTGGAGAACACCCAGTTCATCGTGCGCCGCCGGGTGTCCTCGGTGTCCTGGATCGGCAGGCTGGCCTCGACCAGGTCGAGCGCGTCGGCGGGGTCGATCGCGGCGTTGTGGAGAGCGCTGCGGACGTTGTTCCAGACGCCGGCGCGCAACAGGTCGTCCTCGATCGCCGGCAGCAGGGTCTTGAGGGCCTCGACGGTCAGCCTGTCGGGCTGCACCAGTGCCCAGGACTCCTCGTACGGGTCCAGGACGACGGCGCTGTCGCCCGCGTCGAACGGGGTCTCCGGGCCGTCGACGACGAGGGTGTGGTCCGCCCACTTGCCGTCGGTGGCGACCGCGACGCGGAACGTGTGCGACCGATCCGCGGGGTGGCCGGCCGGGGGGGTGCGGCGTACGACGCCGGCCTCGCGGTCCAGCAGGAGCGCGTCCGGGCCGGCCGTGCGCAGCCAGTTGCTGGTGAACGACGAGAGGTCAACCGTGGTTCCCGAGGAGGCGTGGGACGAGCCGTCTCGACGGGCACCTGCCCGCTCCCAGCTCTGGAAGAGGTCGTGCATCGTGGCGTTGCCGAAGCGGTGCCGGGTGAAGTGGTCGACCGCGCCCGCGAAGAAGACATCGTCACCGAGCGCGGCGTTGAGCTGCTTGAGGATGCTCGAGCCCTTGGCGTAGGAGATGCCGTCGAAGTCCTGGAGCGCGGCGGTGGCGTCGACGGCACCGTTGCCGGCCACCGGGTGCGTGCTCGGCCGCTGGTCGGCGGTGAGCCCCCACTGCCGGCGGGCGTAGGCGTTGTCGGTCCAGGCGTCGTCGTACTCCGTTACGTCGGCGGTGACCCGGTTGCCCATGTACTCGGCGAACGACTCGTTCAGCCAGAGGTCGTCCCACCACTTCGGGGTCACGAGGTTGCCGAACCACTGGTGCGCCATCTCGTGCGCGAGCGTGCTGGCGCGGGCGATGCGGACGCCCCGCGTCACGCGCGAGCTGAAGATCAGTGGGTCACGGAACGTCACGCAGCCCGGGTTCTCCATCGCGCCGGCGTTGAACTCCGGCACGAACGCCTGGTGGTAGTTGCCGAACGGGTAGCGGATCCCGAAGAGCCGGTGGTACTCGTCGAAGCACTGCCTGGTCATCGTGAACAGCTCGTCGGCGTCGGTGTCGAGGTCCCTGCCGATGCTGGCGCGCGAGCTCAGGCCCAGCGGGATGCCGTCGTGCTCGTCCTGGATCACGTGGTACGGCCCGGCGACGAGGGTGACGAAGTACGTCGACAGCGGTTGCGACCGCTCGAACTCCCACTCGGTGGCTCCGACCTTCGTGCCGGGGGCGTTGCCGATGACGACCCAGTCCGCGGGAGCGGTGACATGGAACGTGTAGGGCGCCTTCAGGTCCGGCTGATCGAAGCACGCGAAGATGCTGGGTGCCGCGTCCATGAAGGACATCCCGTAGACGTAGTGCTTCCCGTCGGCCGGGTCGACGCTGCGGTGCAGCCCCTCGCCGTCGTTGCGGAAACGCATCACCGCGTCGACGACCAGCTCGTTGGCGCCCGCGACGGTCTCGAGCGGCAGCCGGCCGCGCTGCAACAGGTCGGCGCTCAGCTCGCGCCCGTTGAACCGGATGTCGTTGACCGTCACCGGCTTCAGGTCCACGAAGGTCGGACCGCCCAGCGACTCGAACCGGATCGTCGTCACCGACCGGAACGTCGCCTCGTCCGAGGCGAGGTCGAGGCTCACGTCGTACGACGTGATCGACAGCAGGTCGAACCTGGCCCGGGCCTCGGTGTGCTGAAGGCTCTGGAAGGGATTGCTCACGCCTTTCAGGGTATGTGGGAGCCCCCTGCGGGGGCTCGGTCGGGCCACGATCGGTGACGGATCGATAACGGCCGCTGGAACCTCCGGCGGGCCCGGACCAGACCACCTAACCTCCGCCTGGGGCCGGCGCAACCACAAACGGGTTCTGCGAGTCCCACGTGCATGGGCGTGAGGTCCGCGCCCCTGCCTCGGGAGGAATCGCCGCCGATGTCACGACTCACCGTTCACCGCCGCGCCCGCGGCCTGGCCACACTCACCGCCGTCGCGGCGCTCGTCCTTGCCGTCACCACGGTCACCACCGCTCCGGCCCAGTCCGTCGAGCCGGTCGGCGACTGCACCGCGGCGTACCCCGTCGACGAGCTCGTCCCGGGTGCGCCGGTCACCGGACTGACCGTCGACCACGGCACCACACCGGAGGGCTTCACCGGTGAGCTGATCGGCGTCCTCACCGACGGCATCGCCCCCGGCCTCGACATGGTCATGGTCCGGCTGACCTCGCCGGAGATCGACCGCGTGGGCGGCATCTGGCAGGGCATGTCGGGCAGTCCGGTGTACGCCGAGGACGGACGCCTCATCGGCGCCGTCGCCTATGGGCTGGCGGCGGGCGCGTCCCCGGTCGCTGGCGTGACGCCGTTCGAGGACGTGGACAACTACCTCGCCACCCCGGCCGCCTCGGTGGACGTGAACCGCGCCCAGGCCTCGGCCATCGCGCGCCGCTCCGACGTCACCACCGCCGAGGCGTCCCAGGGGTTCACGCAGCTGCCGATGACGCTCGGCGTCTCGGGCACCACGGCCCGGCGTGTCTCGGAGGCGCTTGCGCGCGCCGGCAAGCACCCCTATGTCTCGCAGGCCGGCTACGCGCTCGGCCGGGCGACGGGGGCTGCCGCGCCAGGGCCCGAGACCATCGTCGCGGGCGGCAACATTGCCGCTTCGCTGTCCTACGGCGACATCGCGATGGCCGGCGTCGGCACCGCCACGTCCGTCTGCCAAGGTCGCGTGGTGGGCTTCGGCCACCCGCTCGGATTCTTCGGCGACACCACGCTGAGCATGCACCCCGCGGACGTGCTCTACGTCCAGAAGGACCTCTTCGCCCCGTTCAAGCTGGCCAACCTGGGGGACCCGGTCGGCACCGTGACCGACGACCACCTCGCCGGCATCACCGGCTCCTTCGGGGCGCTCCCGGACTACGCCTCGGTGACCTCGTCGGTGACGTTCGGAGACCGGTCCCGCACCGGTGAGACCAAGGTGTCCGTGCGCAGCGCGGACGCCCTGGCGAACGCCACGTTGTACGAGACCATCGCGAACCACGAGCGGGTGGTCGACGGAATGTCGAAGGGTTCGGAGTCGCTCAACTGGACGATCCAGGGCACCGACGTCGACGGCTCGCCGTTCGCGCTCGGGTTCACCGACCGCTATGCGTCGTCCTACGACCTGACGTGGGACGTCGGCTTCGAGCTCGGCGACATGGTCTACGCGCTCGGCCAGATCGACGGGGTCACGATCGATTCGATCACCTCGGACTCGCAGTTCGTCGACGACTCCTCGAGGTACCGGATCTCCTCGGTGCAGCAGTACCGCGACGGTGCCTGGGTCGCCGTCGGCAAGGGTGCGCCCGCGATCGCCCGGGCCGGCCACCGGTTGATCGCCCGGGTGGTGCTCACCTCGGGTCAGCACGCGACGACCGTGCCGGTCAGCTTCGACGTCCCGCAGCGGGCCGAGGGACGCCGGGCCACGCTGAGCCTGCTCGGCGGCAGCCAGATCTGGTCGGGCGGCGACCTCAGCTCGATCGCGAAGGCACGGCGCTACCTGCGGAACCTGATCCGTAACGACGAGGTGCGGGCCACCTTCGGGACCGTGGGTGGCTACTACGGTGGCTCCGACGGGTCCGCTTCCGTCGAAGGTCGCGGCAGCCACGACTTCGTCAAGGCCAAGGACCTCGGACCCCTGGACAAGGTCGTTGGGGACGGTGTGTGGGTCAAGGTGATCATCCGGTAGCGCCCCCGGAGTGGGACCATGGCGGAATGACGCAGCAGGACACCGAAGCGCTGCTCCGGCTGATCCGCGAATCCGTGATCGGCGAGGACCACGTGATGGAGACGCCGTACGGCCGACGCCGCGTGACGTACGCCGACTACACCGCATCGGGGCGGGCGCTGGGCTTCATCGAGGACTTCATCCGCGACCAGGTGCTGCCGAGCTACGCGAACACCCACACCGAGTCCAGCGGCACCGGTCTGCAGACCACCCGCCTGCGCGAGGAGGCGCGTGCCATCGTCCACGAGGCCGTCGGGGGTGACGAGGACTCGGTGGTGGTGTTCGCCGGCTCGGGCTGCACCGGCGCGCTCGCGAAGCTGATCGGGGTGCTGGGGCTGCGGATCCCGTCGGTGCTCGAGGACGCCTACGGCCTGGCGTCGCACATCGCGCCCGCGGAGCGACCGATCATCTTCCTCGGACCCTACGAGCACCACTCCAACGAGGTGCCCTGGCGCGAGACGATCGCCGACGTCGTGGTGATCCATGAGGACGTCGACGGGGGAGTGGACCTGGACGAGCTGCGCGTGCAGCTCGAGAAGTACGCCGACCGGCCGCTCAAGATCGGGTCCTTCTCGGCGGCCTCGAACGTGACCGGCATCGTGTCCGACACCGCCGGCATCGCGACGCTGCTCCACGAGCACGGGGCGCTCAGCTTCTGGGACTTCGCCGCGGCCGCGCCGTACATCGACATCTCGATGTCGCCGGTCGACGCCGGCCAACCCCTGTCCTACCTGGACGCGATCTTCCTGTCGCCGCACAAGTTCATCGGCGGCCCCTCGACCCCCGGGGTCCTGGTCGCCCGGCGCGAGCTCTTCGCCAACCGGGTGCCCGACGTGCCCGGCGGCGGGACCGTCGCCTACGTCAACGACGACGACCACAGCTACCTCGCCAACCCGACCCACCGGGAGGAGGGCGGCACGCCCGCCATCATCGAGGCGGTCCGGGCCGGACTCGTCTTCCAGCTCAAGCAGGCCGTCGGCACCGCGACCATCCGCGAACAGGAGGACCGTCACCTCTCGCGCGCGGTCGCGGCGTGGCGCCAAGAGCCCGCCATCGAGCTGCTCGGCAACCTCGACGCCAGGCGGCTCTCGATCGTCTCGTTCGTGATCAGGTCACCGTCGGGTCGCTACCTGCACCACAACTACGTCGTGGCCCTGCTGAACGACCTGTTCGGCATCCAGTCGCGGGGCGGTTGCTCGTGCGCCGGCCCCTACGGACACCGACTGCTGGGCATCGACCTGGACCGCTCGCACGAGTTCGAGCGGGAGATCTCCGGGGGCTGCGAGGGGATCAAGCCCGGGTGGGTGCGCGTGAACTTCAACTACTTCGTCTCCGACGCGGTGGCCGACTACATCGTCGAGGCCGTGCGGCTGGTCGCCCGCGACGGGTGGCGGCTCCTCGGCGACTACGGGTTCCAGACGGGGTCAGGCCTGTGGCGGCACAAGGACGGACTGGTCACGCCGCCGTTGAGCCTGCGGGACGTCTCGTACGCCGGCGGCACCGTCTCCATGCCGACCAACCGGGCCACCGGGGGAGAGGACCTGCTCGCCGAGCACCTCCGTGACGGCGCCGCGATCCTCACTGCGGCGACGGGCCCCGACCTGTCCGGGCACCCGGGCAACGTGAGCGCCGACTTCGAGCACCTGCGGTGGTTCGACCTGCCGCGGGAGTGCCTCCGCGCCTGATCGTTCCCGACAACGGGGTCATGGGAGCCCACCGCAGCGTCGGCGTACCTTAAATCGGGGTTCTCAGTCGCCCAAATTCGGGGGTCTTGGGGCTCCCACGACCGCTGTCGCAGTTCCCGACCCAAGATCGGCACTGCCTACCCATCCAGGGGGGTGCTGTGTGGCCGTCGCGGGGAGTTCCGCAGGAATCGGCAGCCAATCTGCAGCGAGGATCGATCAAAGGTCTTTCACCATGTCCATGCCTCGTCGCCTCACCGGTCCCATTCTGGCAATGCTGGTTGTCCTGCGGAGGATGCTCCCGCAGCAGACGCCCCGGGGCCGGGGCCGTCGGCGGCTTCTCGGGCTGGTCACTGTCCTCGCGGTCGTTGCCTCCGGGTTCGCGCTGACCGCTGCGCCCGTCAGTGCTGCCGCAGTGCCTGCTCCGTCGATCCAGAGCGACCAGGCCGACTACCCCCCGGGCGCGCTCGTGCGTCTGACGGGCGCCAACTGGCAACCGGGCGAGCCCGTTCACATCTACGTGAACGACGACGAGGGCAGGACCTGGGATCACAACGCCGACGTCGTTGCGGATGACGTGGGCGCCGTCACCGATTCCTTCAACCTGCCCGACTGGTTCGTGGCGACGTACCAGGTCACCGCCACGGGTGCGCTCTCAGGAGTGGCGACCAGTTCCTTCACGGACGGAAACTTCAAGTTGAAGGTCGGTCCGTCCGACACCATCGCCCCGATGACGGCGACGACTTTCAACTCCACCAACTGCACCGGGACCGGGACGGCGACTGGAAAGACCACCGGCGACCAGGTCGGTGTCAGCGGCACCCAGTCGCTCAGGCTCGACGCCCCTGCCACGGGAACTCCCGGCACACGCACCTTTGTTGGGTGGACCCTCGAGTCGGGGTCGTTCACGGAGATCACGGGGACCGCCGGACGCAGTATCTGCATTGTCGGCTTCGCCGCCGGCTCCCGCGATGTCACGGCGAACTACACCGTCCCAACCGCAACGGCGGTGATCAGCGGCAGCAACCCGAGCAGCTACGGCAACGCCGTCACCTTCACCGCTTCCGTCACCTCGTCGTCCACCAACCCGAGCGCCGGCACGGTGACGTTCAGCGACGGAGCGATCGCCCTCTGCAACGCTGTGGCACTGGTCGGCAACCAAGCGACCTGCTCGACGCCCGCCCTCGTTGCCGGCACGCTGAACGTGGGCAGCCACTCGGTCACCGCGACGTACAACCCGTCCGGGAACTACCTCGCGAGCACCAGCACCGCTCTCACGCAGCAGGTGTCCAAGCGGACGCTCACGGGCGCGTTCACCGCCGACAACAAGATCTATGACGGCAACACCACCGCGACGATCGCCACGCGCTCACTCGCTGGCGGAACGGTCCCCGGCGACGCGGTCGGCCTCGGCGGTGGGACTGCGACGTTCAACAGCAGGCTCACCGGCACCGGCAAGGTCGTCACGGGCACCGGCTTTTCACTCACGGGAACCGATGCCGCCGCTAAGTACCTGCTCGCCTCGTCGACCCTCACCACCACTGCGGCCATCACGTTGCAGGGTGTGACGGTCAGCCTTACGGCTGGCAACAAGACCTACGACGGGGACACGGCGGCGAGCATCACAGGACGCTCGCTGTCTGGTGCGGTGACCGGTGACGACGTGTCGGTGTCCGGCGGAACTGCGACGTTCGGCGGCAAGGACGCCGGTGCGGGCAAGACCGTCACCGCGTCCGGCTTCACCCTGGGTGGGGCCGACGCGGGCAACTACAGCATCGTCGGCGTGAACTCGACGACCGCGGACATCACTGCGAAGTCGCTCACCGGTAGCTTCGCCGCCGCCAACAAGGTCTACGACGGCAACACCGACGCGACGGTGACCGACCGGTCGCTGACCGGCGTCGTGGCCGGTGACGCTGTGTCGCTCTCGGGTGGAACCGCCTCGTTCGGGACCAGGGACGTCGGCACCAACAAGACCGTCACGCTCAGCGGTGCGAGCCTGGCCGGTGCGGACGCGGGCAACTACACCCTGTCCTCGGTCGACACCACCACCGCCGACATCACGTCGCCGGGTCTGACGGTGAGCTTCACCGCGGCGAACAAGGCCTACGACGGGAACATCGACGCGACGATCGCGTCCAGGTCGCTGGAGGGCGTCGCCGCCGGTGACACGGTCACGATCTCGGGTGGCGCCGCAATCTTCGGCGGCAAGGACGTCGGTACGGGCAAGACCGTCACCGGGTCCGGCTTCACCCTGGGTGGGGCCGACGCGGGCAACTACAGCATCGTCGGCGTGAACTCGACGACCGCGGACATCACTGCGAAGTCGCTCACCGGTAGCTTCACCGCGGCGAACAAGGTCTACGACGGCAACACCGACGCAACGGTGAACGATCGGTCGCTGACCGGCGTGGTCGGAGACGACGCTGTGTCGCTGTCCGGGGGGACCGCCTCGTTCGGGACCAGCGACGTCGACACCAACAAGACCGTCACGCTCAGCGGTGCGAGCCTGGCCGGTGCGGACGCGGGCAACTACACCCTGTCC
>JAOPXC010000363.1 GCA_025965335.1 Nocardioides sp.
TTGAACCACTTTCCAACCCGCGAGGAGCACCCATGAACTTCTTCAACCGCAAGTCCGACGTTCTCGAGCATGACTTCGATGCCGCGACCAACGTCGTGGAGGACATCTCTGGCGACTACACGCTCGACTCGACCCACAGCCGCATCGGGTTCAGCGCCCGGCACGCCATGGTCACCACGGTCCGCGGCCAGTTCACGGAGTTCGCCGGCACCGCGCACATCGACGCCGCCGACCCGAGCAAGTCGTCGGTCACGGTGACGATCCAGACGTCGAGCGTCGACACCGGTGTGGCCGACCGCAACGCCCACCTCAAGTCCGCCGACTTCTTCGACGCCGAGACCAACCCCGAGATCAAGTTCGTCTCGACCGACGTCTCCCGCGACGGCGAGGACTGGACGATCAACGGCGAGCTGACGATCAACGGCATCACGAAGCCCGTGTCCGTCGAGTTCGAGTTCAGCGGCTCGGCCCGCGACCCGTTCAACAACCTCCGGGTCGGCTTCGAGGGCGGCACCACCATCAACCGCAAGGACTGGGGCCTGACCTGGAACGCTGCGCTCGAGACCGGGGGCGTCCTCGTCTCCGAGAAGATCAAGCTCGAGTTCGACGTCTCGGCCATCCAGAACGCCACCGTCTGACGCACCGCTCGCAGCACCCGACCCGGAACGGGGTCGCCGACAAGTCGGCGGCCCCGTTCGGCATTTCCTGCTTGCACACCGCCAGGTTCGGACCGGACTGCGGCCCTCCGGTGCCTTCGAACATGGGTCGGCCGCGACACCCAGGCACGGGGTCGCGGCCGAAGATCTCGCCGGGGTTGCTCAGGCGGCGTGTGTCGTGCCCGTCGCGTGGACGACTTGGGACGGGACGCTCCAGTGCGACTCCAGGTGCCTGCGACCGCTCGCGTCGACGACCTCCACCCAGTGCATCGTGAGCTGCTCGGACGGTTGATTGGACACTGTGGATTCGATCATGGGACACCTCCTGTTCACCCGTTGTTCATCAAGACTATCTTATCCCCACCTCGAGGGGCCGGGAACCCCGGAAATGCGGTGACTCCCTCCACCCAACGCGCCGAAACGCCGCTCAGGGGTGGTCTGGTCCTCCCTCGAGCGCCCCGGGATCCGGGACCGGGGTCGCGATGGCATGCGCCGCCAACTCGGTCGGGCGGCCAAAGCGCCCCGATCTGCCCGCAAGCGGGCAGAAATTTGCATTTGGTCACGGGGCGAGCCATCGTTGTGTCGTGCCCGTCGACCAGATCCTCGTCGACCGCGTGGTGGCCAGCACCGGGCTGACGCACGGCGAGGCGGCTCGCCTGGTGCAGGACGTGGTGGCGTTCCACGCCGAGCCGCTCGAGGGCTACGTCCGCAGGCGCCACCACGAGCTCAAGACCCACGGGGCCAAGAACCCCGAGATCTTCGCGCGCATCGCCGCGGAGCTCGGCGAACGCGTGGTGGCCGCTCCCGAGCTCACCGAGCGTCAGCTGCGTCGGATCGTCTACGGGTAGCGGAGACGCGCCAGCGGATCCGCTGATGGTGGTCGAGCGAGCCGCGCGACCGAGGGACGAGGTCGCGACCGGCGTGTCGAGACCGAGTGACGGAGTGACGGAGGGCCGAGGGGCCGAGTGACGGAGGGGCCGAGTGACGGAGGGGCCGAGGGGCCGAGTGACGGAGTGACGGAGTGTCGGAGTGGCCGAGGGGTCGAGTGGCCGAGGGGCCGAGGGACAAGAGAGGAAGTTGATATGTGCGGGATCGTCGGCTACATCGGCGGGCAGCAGGCCGCGCCCGTGCTGCTCGAGGGCCTGACCAGGCTGGAACACCGCGGCTACGACTCGGCCGGGTTGGCCGTGCTCGGTAGCAGCGGCCTCAAGATCGCCAAGAAGGCGGGCCGGGTGCGCGACCTGAGCGAGGTCCTGCCCAAGCGGTTCGGAGGCAAGGCCGGCATCGGGCACACCCGCTGGGCGACCCACGGCCCGGCCAACGACGTCAACGCGCACCCGCACACCGACGCCACGGGCACGGTCGCCGTCGTGCACAACGGGATCATCGACAACGCCGGCACGCTGCGGCAGCAGCTGACCGACGACGGGGTCGAGCTGGTGTCCGACACCGACACCGAGGTCCTCGCCCACCTGATCGCCCGCTCGAAGGCCGACTCCCTGGAGGGGCGGGTCGCCGACGCGCTCGCGGTGGTCGAGGGGACCTACGGGATCGCCGTGCTGCACGCCGACTTCCCCGACCGGATCGTCGTGGCCCGCAATGGCAGCCCGCTGATCATCGGGGTCGGGGAGAAGGAGATGCACGTGGCCTCCGACCTCGGCGCCCTGGTCCGCTACACCACGACGGTCGCGCATCTCGACGACGGCGAGATGGCGACCCTGACGGCCGGCGGGTTCACGACGTACCGACAGGACCTCACCACGACCAACCGCGCGGCGACGATCATCGACGTGGACCCGGCGGCGTACGACGCGGGTGAGCACGACTCGTTCATGCACAAGGAGATGCTCGAGCAGCCGGCTGCGGCCGAGCGGGTCCTGCGCGGCCGGCTCGACGAGCGGTTCGGCACCGCGCACCTCGGCGGCCTCAACATGGACGCCCGCGAGACCCGGGCGATCCGGCGCGTCAAGATCCTCGGCTGCGGATCGGCGTACTACGTCGGGCAGATGGGGGCGTCGCTGCTCGAGGAGCTCGCGCGGATCCCGGCCGACGCCGAGCCGGCCAGCGAGTTCCGCTACCGCGACCCGATCATCGAGCCGGACACGCTCTACGTCGCCGTCAGCCAGTCCGGCGAGACCATCGACACCCTGCTTGCGGTCCAGGAGATCCGGCGCAAGGGCGGCCGGGTGATCGGCCTCGTCAACGTCGTCGGTAGCGCCATCGCGCGGGAGTGCGATGGCGGCATCTACCTGCACGCCGGGCCGGAGGTGGCGGTCGCCTCGACCAAGGCACTCACCAACATGTTCCTCGGCTTCGCCCTGCTGGCCCTGCAGCTGGGCCGCGTGCGGGACCTGTCGATCGCCGACGGAAAGCGCCTGATCGCCGGCCTGAACCGGCTGCCAGACCAGATCGCCGCGATCCTCGAGCAGGAGGACGAGCTGGCCGTGACGGCCGCCCGGCTGGCCGAGGCCGAGAGCCTCTTCTTCATCGGCCGGGTCCGCGGGTTCCCGGTCGCCCGCGAGGGCGCCCAGAAGTTCAAGGAGATCTCGTACCGGCATGCCGAGGCCTACCAGACGTCCGAGCTCAAGCATGGTCCGCTCGCGCTGATCGCGAAGGATGTGCCGACCGTCGCGATCGTGCCGTCGGACGAGCTGACCGACCGCAACCTCGGGGCGCTGCACGAGATCGCGGCCCGCCGCGGCCCGCTGGTCGTGGTCACCCATGCGGACGTCGACCTCGGCGACCTGTCCGACGGGCTGCTGGCCCGCATCGACGTACCCCGCAACGAGCGGGAGCTCGACCCGATCCTGCTCACGCTGCCGCTCCAGCTGCTGGCCTACCACGCGGCACTGGTGCTCGGGCACGACATCGACAAGCCGCGGAACCTCGCCAAGTCGGTCACCGTCGAGTGAGCTGACGTGCGCGCCTCCGGGACGTCATACGGACGGGGCTAGCGGATGCTCCGTCCGGATGACGTCCCGCGGGCGGCGAAGAGGTT
>JAOPXC010000375.1 GCA_025965335.1 Nocardioides sp.
CGGAGCTCGGGGGTGCCGTTGAGGGTGCGGCCGTAGAAGTCGAAGTTGGCCTCGACGAACTCGTCGGCGAGGTACGGCGCGGCCGAGCGGAGCACGTGCGTGAGCAGCCACGCCTTCCAGTCCTCGATCGGAACCTCGAGGAGGACCGTCGCGAGGTGCTCGAAGTACGACGGCTGGCGGACGCACGACTCCGCGAGCGTTTCGGCGGAACCGCCGAGGTTCCGGACGTAGGCGTCCCAGTCGAACGACGGGCAGAGCTCCTTGAGCTCCTCGAGCGTCATCAGGTTGTAGGTCTTCTGGACGTCGCGGGTCTCGGCACGCTCCCAGTGGCCCACGGCCAGCCGGGTGTCGATGGCGAGCACCGTGGCAGCGGCCGCGGGTGCGTCCTCGTGCCGGGCCAGCGCGAGCAGGTTGGTGAGGTAGCCGACGTACTTCTCGCGCACGTCGGCGAACTTGTCGTCGCGGTAGTAGGACTCGTCCGGCAGCCCGAGCCCGCCCTGCACGAGGTGCATGAGGTAGCGGTCGGAGTTGCGGTCGTCGGTGTCGACGTAGGAGCCGAACAGGCCGTGTCCGCCGATCCGCTCGAACTCGCCGAGGAACGCCGCCAGGTCGCGGACGTCGCGCAGGGCGCCGACCGCGTCGATCAGCGCACGGACCGGGCGCAGGCCGCGACGGTTGACGGCGCCCTCGTCCATGAAGGAGGCGAAGAGGTCGCCGATCTTGCGGGCCTCGTCGGTCGAGACGCCCTCGGTGGCCGCGTCGATCTCGCGAGCCTCCTCGGTTGTCGAGGCCGCCGCGAGGTCTTCGATGATCTGGCGGACCTGGTCCTCCGCCACGTCGGCGAGCTGCACGAAGGGGCCCCAGCTCGACCGATCAGACGGGATCTCCGTCTCGTCGAGCCAGCGGCCGTTGACGTGTCCGAACAGGTCGTCCTGCGGACGGATGTCGGGGTTCATGCCCGGGCGGGCGTCATCCAGGATGGTCACGCACAGACCCTAACCGGAGGGTCCGCGCCGACACACGGGCTTCGCTGTCAGCGAACCGTTGCGGCCGGTCTGGGGTGCTCGGCATGTCGTGGTTTGGTCCCCAACCGCAAGAAAGCGTTGCCCGCGACTGCGGTTCGTGACCAATGGACGGGGATCGACGGGCCAGCGCACGTCAGCCGCGGACGCGGACCACCGACTTGCCGAGGGTGCGGCGCTCGTCCATGTCGGTGAGCGCCTGGGCGAAGCCGTCGAGGTCGTACGTCGCGCCGATCGGCGGCTTGACCACTCCGGACTCCATCATCGGCAGCAGGGCCGCCCACTGCTGGTGCATGTAGCCGGGGCGCATCATCGCGAAGGCGCCCCAGCCGACGCCACGGACGTCGACGTTGTTGAGCAGCAGCCGGTTGACCTTGACCTCCGGAATGCCCTGGCCGGCGGCGAAGCCGACCACCAGCAGGCGTCCCTGGGTGCCCAGCACCCGGAGCGAGTCGGTGAACAGGTCGCCGCCGACGACGTCGACGACCACGTCGACACCTGCGCCGTCGGTCAGCTTCATGGCCGCGTCCTTGAAGCCGTCGACCAGAACCGCCTCGTCCGCCCCGGCCCTCCGGGCGACGTCCGCCTTCTCCGGCGTGCTGACGACCGCGATGACGCGGGCGCCGTACCCCTTGGCCACCTGGATGGTCGCGGTCCCGACGCCGCCCGCGGCGCCGTGCACCAGCACGGTCTCGCCGGCCCTCAGGTGTCCGCGCTCGGCGAGGGCGAACTGCGCGGTGAGGTAGTTCATCGGCAGCGCCGCACCCTCGTCGAAGGACACCGAGTCCGGCAACGCGAACGTGAACATCGCCGGGTTCGCCACGCGTTCGGCGCCGCCGCCGTAGCCACCCACTCCCGCGACCCGCTGGCCGGGCTCGAAGCCGGGACCGGAGATGACGGTGCCCGAGAAGTCGACGCCGAGGGTGAACGGCGGCTCGGGCTTGAGCTGGTACTCCCCCTTGCTCAGGAGCAGGTCGGGAAACGAGACGCCGACCCGGTGCACCTCGACGAGGACGTCGTCCGGCCCGGGGGTGGGCTCGGGTACGTCGCGGATCTCGATGCCGGTGGGACCGGTGGTGGTGATGACCTGTACGGCGCGCATGGCCGGCACGCTATCGGGACCTGCGGGCGCGGCTGGACGGTCGGTCGGTGCGCAACCGAACGGTTGACTGTGCCGTCGAGCCGACACTAGATTGTTCAACCAGCTGGTTGCCGAAGCCGGGAGCCCGACCGCACGGAGCGAGGAGCAAGGCATGACGAACGCAGCGGAGGAGCACCGCGCCGTCGCCGGCGCGTTCACCGACCGGGTCCGGGGCGTCCCCGCGGGCGCCTGGGACAGCGCGGCGCCCGTCCCGGGATGGGTCGCGCGCGACGTCGTGCGACACCTTGTCGAGTGGTTCCCCGGGTTCCTGAAGGCGGGCACCGGCGAGGACCTCCCGAGCGGCCCGTCGGTGGACGACGACCCCGTGGCCGCGTGGACGGTGCACAGCGACGGGGTCCAGGCACTGCTCGACGACCCGGCCACTGCCGAGAAGATGCTGGTGAACGAGCACGTCGGCGAGGTCCCGCTCGACCAGGCGGTCGACCGGTTCTACACGTCCGACGTCTTCCTGCACACCTGGGACCTGGCGCGCGCCACCGGCCAGGACGAGACCCTCGACGCCGACAGGTGCGCCGGGCTGCTCGAGGGGATGCTGCCGCTCGACGAGGTGCTGCGCGCCAGCGGCCAGTACGGCCCGCGCGTCCCGGTCGCCGACGACGCCGACGTGCAGACCCAG
>JAOPXC010000391.1 GCA_025965335.1 Nocardioides sp.
GGCCGGCTTCATGTCCACGCAGGTGGCCATGCACGCCGACTGCCCGGTGGTGGTGGTCGGAGCGGCGCCCCCGGACGGGATCGTGCGCCACGGCGTCGTCGTGGGCGTCGACGGGTCCGCGGTGTCGGACCAGGCTCTGTGCTACGCCTTCGAGCAGGCATCCTCCCGGAGGACCGGGCTGGAGATCGTGCACGCCTGGTGGAGCACCGTGCCCGCCGGCCTCACGAACGAGCTCCGGCTCGGGCAGGTGGCCGAGGAACGACTGGCCGTCTCCGAGTCGGTGGTCGGCTGGTCCGAGAGGTTCTCCGATGTGACCGTTCGCCAACACCTCCCCTTGGGTCCCGCCGTCTTCGCACTCGTCGAGACGGCGAAGTACGCCGAGCTGCTCGTCGTCGGCAGCCGCGGACAGGGTCGACTCCGGGCGGTACTCCTCGGCTCGGTGAGCCACGGGGTGCTCCAGCACGCGACCTGCCCGGTCGCGGTGGTGCGTCAGGCCAGCGCCGTCGACACCCACCGCGAGATGGTTTCGACCTCGGCCGGGTCCACGGGCTTCGCGACGTAGTCGGCCATTCCCGCAGCCAGGCGGGTCGGGCCAGGCTCGCAGGACCTCGCCCGGAGACATCCCGATTCGCGCCGACCGGCGCTCGTCAGGAGGCGATGTCGGGGGTGGCGTCGGTGTCGGAGCGGGCGGCCGCCCGTTCGCGGCCCTCGGTGCGGCGGTCGACGAAGCGGGACGCCTGGACGTCAAGGGCCCCCAGGAAGTTCGAGAGCTCCTCGCGGGCCTGCTCGCCGACGGGGCCGAAGCCGGTGCGGTCGAACACGCTCCAGTGCCGCAGGACCGGCATGATGACGTCGTCGTGGTGCAGCCGCAGGTCGTAGATGCCGGCCTTGGCGATGATCATCGAGTTGCGGCGGAAGCCCGCCATCGTGGCCCCGGGCATCTCGAACCTGATCACCTCGTCGGCGATCGCCCGCATGGTCTCGTCCGGTGCCAGCTCCAGTGCCGCGGCGACGATGTTGCGGTAGAAGACCATGTGCAGGTTCTCGTCCTTGGAGATCCGGGCGAGCATCCGGTCGGCGATCGGGTCGTGGGTCACCTTGCCGGTGTTGCGGTGCGAGACCCTCGTGGCCAGCTCCTGGAACGACACGTAGGCGACGGTCTCGAGCGCGCTCTTCTCGCCGGAGTCGTAGCCCGACGTCATGTAGTCCATCCGGGCCCGCTCGAGCTCGACCGGGTCGACGCCACGCGTCACGACGAGGTAGTCGCGCATGGCGATGCCGTGTCGGTTCTCCTCCGCTGTCCAGCGCCCGACCCAGGTCCCCCAGGCGCCATCGCGGCCGAACTGGGTGGCGATCTCGCGGTGGTACGACGGGAGGTTGTCCTCGGTCAGCAGGTTCGTGAACATCGCGGCCTTGGCCGTCTCCGACAGCTGTGACTGCTCGGGCGAGTAGTCCTCGCCGCCGAGCAGGGCGAAGTCGCGGCCCCGGCTCCACGGGATGTAGTCGTGGGGGTGCCACTCCTGGGCGATCGCCAGGTGCCGGTCGAGGTTCTCGGCGACGACAGGCTCGAGCGCCTCCAGAAGGTTGTTGGGCGTGGCAGGCATCGGCTCTCCCTCGATCGGCGTGCTCCATTTTGACGATACGCCGCAGGTCTGAGGACCGACAACCGGGCGCTCGGGACCGTTGCCAGGTTCACGTCGCCGACCTACGGTGACGTGAACAGGCGGGACGGAATCCATGCATGAGCTGGCGATTGCGGAGAGCGTCGTGTCGGCGGTGCTCGAACGCACCGACCGGCACGTGAGCGTCGTACGACTCCGGGTCGGGCAGCTGTCCGGGGTGGTGCCCGACGCGCTGACCTTCTGCTTCGAGATTGCCACCGTCGGCACCCCCCTGGAAGGCGCGGTGCTCGAGATCGAGGAGCAGCGCGGGCGCGCCCAGTGCCGGTCGTGCGGTCAGGAGTTCTCGCTCGACGACGCGATCCTGCTCTGCCCCTGCGGCAGTGCCGACGTCGAGCTTCTCGCCGGCCGCGACCTCTCGGTCACGTCGGTGGAGGTGGCCTGAGATGTGCAGCACCTGCGGCTGTGGCGAGGCGGACGTCCGGCTGACCACCCTGGGCGGGGAGGGGTCGACCGGCCACGGCCACGGCCACGCGCATCAACACGATCACGATCACGGGGACCCTGACCACCACCACGTGCCCGTCGAGCGGGATGAGGAGCTGCGCACCCACACCCTTGAGCTCGAGGTGGCCGTGCTCGCGAAGAACGACGGGTTGGCGGCACTCAACCGGGACTGGTTGACCGAGCGCGGCATCACCGCCCTGAACCTGATGAGCTCACCGGGCGCGGGCAAGACCACCTTGCTGGAGCGCACCATCGCCGCGGCCGGCCGGCCGGTGACGGTGATCGAGGGCGACCAGGAGACGCTGTTCGACGCCGAGCGGATCCGTCGGGCCGGAGCCCGGGCCGTGCAGGTGAACACCGGGGCGGGGTGCCACCTCGACGCCGCGATGGTGTCCCGGGCGCTCGAGGAGCTGCAGCCCGACCGCGACAGCATCGTGTTCATCGAGAACGTCGGCAACCTGGTCTGCCCGGCGCTCTTCGACCTCGGTGAGAAGCGCAAGGTGGTGGTGATCTCGGTGACCGAGGGCGATGACAAGCCGCTCAAGTACCCCCACATTTTCGCCGCCGCGGACCTGGTGGTGCTGAACAAGACAGACCTGCTGCCGTACGTCGACTTCGACCCCGAGCGACTGACTCGCGACGCTCGCACGATCAACCCGGGCGTCCAGGTTCTACCGCTTTCGGCCACGACGGGCGAGAACTTCGGGGCCTGGCTGGAGTGGCTCTACTGATCGGTTCGCCCGGTCGGGTGAATCCCTTGACAATTTCTTTACGCAGGACTGTCATGGCTGGCAGAGAGGTGACACGGGTCACACTCTCAGCATCCGAGTGGGACCGCATCCCAGGGGCCCCGGAGAGCCGGCGCAGATGCCCACAGCCGAGGCAGTCAAGGCTGAAGAGACACTCATCCACGTCTTGTGGATCAATGCGGGCCTCAGCTGCGACGGAGACTCCGTCGCCCTGACCGCA
>JAOPXC010000012.1 GCA_025965335.1 Nocardioides sp.
TGGCGGTTCCTCGTCATCGTCATCGCGGGCTACCTGATCGCCCGGGTCATCGCGTTCTTCTCGGTCGTGGCCCTGCCGCTGGTCGTCGCGCTGCTGATCGCGGCCCTCGTCAGCCCCGTCGTCGACGGCCTCCAGCGGATCGGACTGCCCCGCGGCCTGGCCGCGATCCTCGTGGTGATCAGTGGGATCGCCTTCGTGGCAGCGTTGCTGACGTTCGCGGGACAGCAGGTCGCCAACGGCGCGAACGACCTCGCCGACCAGACCGTGCAGGGCCTGGACGAGGTCAAGGTCTGGCTCCGGGACGGTCCGCTGAACGCGAGCGACTCCCAGATCAACGACTACATCAACCGGGCCCAGCAGGCGATCACCCCGAGCGCCACCGGGGGTTCGATCCTCGGCCGGCTGACCGAGGTCGGGGCGGCCCTCGGCCACGTGCTCGCCGGCTTCTTCATCATCCTGTTCGCGACGTACTTCTTCCTCGCCGACGGCGCCCGGATCTGGGCCTGGATCGTGCGACTCGCCCCTCGGGCCGGGCGGGAGCACGTGGACAGCTCGGGTCGCGTCGCCTGGATCTCGCTCACCCAGTTCGTGCGTGCCACGGTCATCGTGGCGGCCGTCGACGCCATCGGGATCATGATCGTCGCGGCGGTGCTGCGGGTGCCGTTCGTGCTGGCGATCGGCGTCCTGGTGTTTCTCGGAGCCTTCGTCCCGATGGTCGGCGCCACGATCGCCGGGACCGTCGCGATCCTGGTCGCCCTGGTGGATCAGGGCCCCTACGTCGCGCTCTTCATGCTCGCCGGCGTGATCGTGGTCCAGCAGATCGAGGGCCACATCCTGCAGCCGTTCCTGATGGGCCGCTGGGTGTCCCTGCACCCCCTCGGCGTGATCGTTGCGATCGCGTGCGGCGTCATCGTCGGCGGCATCGCGGGCGCGCTCGTCGCCGTGCCGTTGGCGGCCGCGCTGAACGCCGTGGTGCAGCACCTCGCCAACTACACCGCGCCGGGCGACGACCCCGTCGCGGATCTGGGCGAGGACTACAAGGAGCTCGGGGAAGAGCCGCCGACCGACGAGGCACTCCAGCATGAGTGAGCACCCGCAGGTGACGCTCGCCGACATCCGGGCCGCGAACGAGCTCCTGCAGGGGGTCGCGGTCCGGACGCCCATGGAGGAGTCGCGTTGGCTGTCGGCGATCGCCGGCGGCCCGGTGAGTCTGAAGTGCGAGAACCTCCAGCGGACCGGGTCCTTCAAGGCGCGCGGTGCCTACGTCCGGATCGCGCGGCTGTCGGAGGAGGAACGCCGGTACGGCGTGGTCGCGGCCTCGGCCGGCAACCACGCCCAGGGGGTTGCGCTGGCGGCGCAGCTGCTCGGCATCAAGTCCACGGTCTTCATGCCCGAGGGCGCGCCGATCCCCAAGGAGAAGGCCACCCGGGCGTACGGCGCGGACGTGATCTTCGAGGGGCGCTACCTGGAGAACTCACTGGTCGCCGCGCGCCGGTTCGCCGAGGAGACCGGCGCGATCCTGATCCACCCGTTCGACCACGTCGACATCGTGGCCGGCCAGGGCACCGCCGGCCTCGAGATCCTGGAGCAGTCGCCCGACGTCCGGACCGTGATCGTCCCGACCGGTGGGGGCGGTCTCCTCGCGGGCATCGCGATCGCGGTGAAAGCGCTCCGGCCCGACGTACGCCTCGTCGGGGTGCAGGCCGAGGGCGCCGCGGCATACCCCGCCTCCCTCGAGCAGGGCTGTCCCGTACCGCTGGAGACCATGAACACCATGGCCGACGGGATCGCCGTCGGGCTGCCCGGTGACATCACGTTCGCCGCCGTGCGCGACCACGTCGACGAGATCCGCACGGTCTCCGAGGGATCCTTGTCGCGGGCGCTGCTGGCCATCGTCGAGCGGGCCAAGATGGTCGTCGAGCCTGCGGGTGCGGCTGCCGTGGCCGCGATCCTCGACGACCCCCAGGCGTTCCGGACCCCCGCGGTGGCGGTGCTCTCCGGAGGCAACATCGACCCGATCCTGCTCGGCAAGGTGATCCGGCACGGCATGGCCGCCGCGGGTCGCTACCTCAACCTGCACGTCAACATCCCCGACGTCCCGGGCGGCCTGGCTCAGCTCCTGTCGGAGGTGGGGGCCGCGGGCGCGAACGTCATCGAGGTCGCGCACGAGCGGATCTCGCCGACGCTGAGCCTCGACGAGGTGGAGGTCCACCTGCAGCTCGAGACGCGCGGGGAGCCGCACGCCGAGAAGGTCGTGTCACGCCTGCGGGAGCGTGGCTACCGCATCCACGAGTGACGGGTCAGCAGCGGCGACTCAGCCGGTGTAGGGCTTTGCGGCCACGATCTCGATCTTGAGCTTCTTGCCGTTCGGGGCCTCGAAGTCGATGGTCTCACCGGTGGCCGCGCCGACCAGGGCCGCGCCGAGGGGGGACTGCGGCGAGAAGACCTCGATGTCGGACTCGTCGTCGTCGATCTCGCGGGCGCCCAGGAGGAACGTCTGGTTCTCGTCGTCGCCGGCGTAGCGGTAGGTCACGACCTTGCCGGGCGACACCAGCCCGTCGTCGGCGGAGGGCTCGGTGGTGACGTGGCGCAGCATCTCCTCGAGCTGGCGGATGCGGGCTTCCATCTTGCCCTGCTCGTCCTTCGCGGCGTGGTAGCCGCCGTTCTCCTTCAGGTCACCCTCGTCGCGGGCAGCGCTGATGCGTGCGATCACCTCGGCCCGCTTGGGTCCGCGCAGGTCCTGCAGCTCGCCAGTGAGGCGCGCGAAGGTCGTCTGCGTGAGCCAGACCGTGGTCTGCTCGCTGGGTTGCGTCATCGATGCTCCTGCGGTGAGTCGGGGGTACGGCGAGCCGTTACCCCACCTGCTCGGTGGTCAGTCGTCCCGCTCGGTCGCCCGGGCCATGGGCATACGACGAAGTGGTCGCGGGCCTCCAACCTGGACGGCCCTGCGGGACAGTCAGATCGGCCAGTTTAACAACGTCACGCCTGAATTGCAGATCGAGCGGGACGGGCTGGGTCAGTTGGGACGCGGCTGACCCGGGGCGGTGCATCCGACGAGGTCGACGGAGGTGGCCCGACGCTCGGTCCGGAGGACCTCCTCGTAGCGCTCGCCGGCCGCAGGATCCGGCGTGAACGACAGCGTCCCGACCAGCGTGTGGTCCTCGGCGAACGCCTGCAGGCTGCAGGTGGCGTCGACACCGTCGCCGGCGAGCCGCACCTCGACGACCGCGGTGGCGGAGTGCTCGTCCACCACGTCGAACGAGATCAGCTCGGAGGTGACCTCGGGGTTTGCATGGCTCCACGTGGTCCACCCCACCCAGCCGACGAACGCCAGCGCCACCACGACGCACGCGCCCACCAGGACGCGGCGCCGCCACGGCTCCGGCGAGCCGTACCGCTCGGCGAGAAGGTCCTGCGAGATCACCCCCCAAGCCTGACACCTAAACTGGAGGGATGCCGCAGCACCCCTCCCTGGGACCCCGCGCCGGTTTCCGGCTGATGCACGTGCACGCCCACCCCGACGACGAGTCGAGCAAGGGTGCCGCGTCGACCGCGAAGTACGTCACGGAAGGGGTCGACGTGCACGTGGCCACCTGCACCGGCGGCGAGCGCGGCTCGATCCTGAACCCCAAGATGGACCGGCCCGACGTCCTCGCGAACATCACCGAGATCCGCCGCCAGGAGATGGAGCGCGCCCGCGACATCCTCGGCGTCCGCCAGGACTGGCTGGGCTTCGTCGACTCGGGCTGGCCCGACGGCGACCCCAAGCCGCCGCTTCCGGAGGGCTGCTTCGCGCTGGTGCCGATCGAGGAGGCCGTCGCCCCGCTGGTGCGCCTGATCCGCGAGTTCCGGCCGCACGTCGTGACGACGTACGACGAGCGCGGCGGCTACCCGCACCCCGACCACATCAAGTGCCACGAGGTCGGCGTCGCGGCGTTCGAGGCTGCCGGTGACCCGGAACGGTACCCCGACCTGGGCGAGCCGTGGCAGCCGCTGAAGCTCTACTACCACCACTCGTTCAACCGGCCCCGGATGGAGGCCCTCGACAAGGTGATGAAGGAGCACGGACTGGAGTCGCCCTGGACGGAACGGCTCAAGGACTGGAAGCCCGAACCCGAGTGGGATGCCCGGATCACCACCCGCGTCCCGTGCGGCGACTACTTCGGTGTGCGCGACCAGGCGCTGCTCGCGCACGCCACCCAAATCGACCCCGACGGTGCCTGGTTCTCGATCCCTCGTGAGCTGCAGGAGCAGGTGTGGCCGACGGAGGACTTCGAGCTCGTGGTGAGCCACGTCGCCTCGACGGTGCCCGAGGACGACCTGTTCGCCGGCATCAGCGACCCGGCCTGAGAGGATGGTCGACATGCAGTTGCACGCCCACATCCTCCCGTTCCTCCTAGGCGTGGTCGACAAGACCCCGAAGGACAACGACGTCACGGCCGGCTGGCTGGCGTTCGTGCTGTTCGGGCTGCTCGTGCTGGCGGTGGTCTTCCTCGGCTTCAGCCTCTCCAAGCAGCTCCGCAAGGCCGCCGCGGCCCAGGAGGCCGGGGTGTACGACGACCCCGACGAGCCCGACGCGACCGGACCCCACCCGGCGTCCTGACCGCGGGCCCGCTCAGGGCCGGTGGAACGCCACGAGCTTGAACACCTCGTGACCACCGGCGACGTCGCGTTCGAGCACCAGGCCCACGCCGCGTGCGTAGAACTTCGTCGAGACCACGTCACTTTCCAGTCGTGACCACTCGAACGTCCGCACCGCTCGGTGATACCGACCAGCGGGTGTGGTGACTCGGGCGTCCCGCTGCACGATCCAGGCCTGGTCCTCGGCCGCGCCCTTGCGGAACTCCTGGCGGAAGGCCTTTGTGGGACGCGGGTGGGCGGGCATGATCGTGCCGGCGACGGCACCGTCGACCCCGGCCCGCCAGGAGCCCTGCCGGTCGATGAGCTTCCCCCGGCGGTCGTAGGTGGCGGTGGCCTCCCCGAAGTACCAGACCCGGCCCGCGTCGTCGGTGGCATACCAGTCACGGGTCTTCTCGGCCAGGCTGCCGTCGAGGCGGTGGAGTACGTCGCTCACCACACGGGTGCGCACTCCCTGGATCCTCTTGGTGCGGTGCGTGACGACGACGCGCTCCCGGAAGCGCGCGCGGCCGTCACGCCCACGCAGGACTGCCACGGTCCCGGGGTCGAGGGGGAAGTACCGGTTCGTGGCATGACCACCGAAGGCGGCCGGCGACGGGACCGATGAGGCCGACTGCGCGCTCGGCACGTGGACGCGGCCGACACCAGAGGCTTGCCCACCCGTCAGGGTCGGAAGCGCGGCGGCGACGAGCCCGACGGCGGTGAGGAGCAGTGCGGGTGTGGTGCGGTTCATGGCGTCCTCCTGGGTGGATTCTCGGGTCGGGACCAGCGTGGCCCGGCCGGGCTGAACGCTTGCTGAAACACCCGCCGTACCAGCTTCAGCGGCCCTTCAGGTCGGGCATGGCAGCCTCCAACTCGGGTTCAGGCGCAGCCGCGCTGGCCCGATCCGACAGCGAGGACCGGGCGCCGGACGCCCGGCCGAGGAGTGATGGATCGTGAAGCCGAGGAAGAAGACGGTGCTGGCCGCCGGAGTCGTCGTCGCGGGTGTCGTCGCGGTGACCGGTGCGGCGGTCGCCACCCAGGGCGACGACGAGCCGGGCAGCCACGACTACACGCGGCAGCAGGCCGCCGACGCCACCAGTGCGGCCCTCGACGCCACCGGTGGCGGACGACCCAACTCCGTCGAACGCGACTCCGAGAACGGCGCGACGTGGGAGGTCGAGGTCACCAAGTCCGACGGGAACACGGTCGACGTACGACTCGACGACTCGTACCGGGTCGTGGTCATCGAGGGTGACAGCGAGCCGGCGGGCGGCTGAGCCCGCGGCTCACGGCTCGGTGTCGGAGTTCGTGGGAGCCTGAGCCGTGCGCATCCTGATGGTCGAGGACGACGAGCACGTCGCCGGTGCCGTCAAGCGCGGCCTGGAGGCCGAGGGGTACGCCGTCGACGTCGCCCTCGACGGCACCGACGGTCACTGGCTGGCGACCGAGAACGACTACGACGTGATCGTCCTCGACTCGATGCTGCCTGGGATGAGCGGCGAGGACCTGTGCCGCGACCTGCGGAAGCGAGGGGACTGGACGCCGATCCTCATCCTCACGGCTCGCACCGGGTCCGAGCCGGAGGTCCGTGCCCTCGACTCCGGCGCCGACGACTTCCTGTCCAAGCCCTTCTCCTACGAGGTGCTGCTCGCCAGGATCCGGGCCCTGCTGCGCCGTGGGCGCGAGGAGCGACCCACGGTCCTCGAGGTCGGGGACCTGCGTCTCGACCCGGCGTCCCACCAGGTCTGGCGCGGCGAGGTGCCCGTCGAGCTCACCCCCCGCCAGTTCGGGCTGCTGGAGTGCCTGATGCGCCATCCCGGCGAGGCCCTGTCGAAGGCCAGTCTCAAGGAACACCTCTGGGACTTCGCGTACGAAGGCGACCTCAACATCATCGAGGTCTACGTCCGGCAGCTGCGGCAACGCATCGACGAGCCGTTCGGGCGCCGGACCATCGTCACCATCCGTGGCGTGGGCTACCGGCTCGATCCCGCGGGCGGCTGACGTGGTGACGGTGCGCGCCCGCATCACGGCGCTGGCGACGGTCGTCGCAGCGATCGTGCTGGTCCTGGCCGCCGTCGCCCTGGTGAAGACGCTCGACGCGCAGCTGACCAAGCAGGGTGACGGTGGCGCGAGGGCCCGGGCCGCCGAGCTCGGGGAGACCGCCGCGGCCGGAACCCTGGGAGCCGTGCTGAAGCCGGTCACCGACGACGGCCTGGTGCAGGTCCTGGACGCCGACGGCCGGGTCCTGGGTTCCTCCCCGAACCTCATCTCGCCGAGGCCGATCGTCTCCCCGGCCACTCACGCCGAGTCGCTCCACGTGATCACCGTGACCGCCCCCGACGACAGAGAGACCGAGCGCTACCGGATCTGGCGCCTGGCCCGGAGCAGCGACGCGGGCGTGGTCACCGTCCTCGTGGGCACCAGCCTCGAATCCGTCTCGGAGGCCACCAAGACTCTGCGGACCGCGCTCATCGTCGGCGTACCCCTGATGCTGGTCCTGCTCGCCGCCGGGGTCTGGTACGTCGTCGGCCGGGCGCTGTCGCGAGTGGACCGGATCCGCCGCGAGGTCGACGGCATCGGCGACCGGGACCTGTCCCGTCGGCTGGAGCCGGGCCCGCCGGACGAGGTGGGCCAACTCGTGCAGACGATGAACGCGATGCTGGACCGCCTCGACCGCAGCCAGCAACGCCAGCGGGACTTCGTCGCCGACGCCTCGCACGAGCTCCAGAGCCCGCTCGCCGCCTTCCGGGCCCAGCTCGAGGTCGCCCGCGCGCACCCCGACGGGGCCGACTGGACGAGCCTGACCGCGGACCTGCTCGAGGACGCGGACCGGATGGAGGATCTCGTCCACGACCTCCTGCTCCTGGCGACGGGCGAGACGCCGTTGACCGGGCAGGCCGACCCGACCGATCTGGCGGCCATCGCGCGCGACGAGGTGGCCCGGCTGGACGGGCGCCGCCCCGGGATCATCGTGAGCACGGTCGTCGAGTCCACCGCGCCGGTGCTGGGGGACCGCCTGCAGCTCGGTCGGGTGGTCGGCAACCTGCTGGACAACGCGTCCCGCCACGCCGCGACCCGGGTCGACGTGAGGGTGGGCGACGACGGCGGGTTCGCCTGGGTGAGTGTGGGCGATGACGGTCCCGGCGTCCCTGCGGACCAGGCGGACAAGGTGTTCGACCGGTTCTACCGCGGCGACGAGTCCCGGGCTCGCTCGCGCCGCGGGACCGGCCTCGGGCTCGCCATCGCCCGGGCGCTCTCGCGTCGGCACGGAGGCGACGTGGACCTGGTCCCGGGCGCCCCGGGTGCGCGGTTCGTGCTGCGGATCCCCCGCAGAGAGCCGTGACAACCCACGGCTCCGGATACTGGGATCGTGACCACGAACCTGACCACGAACCTGACCGGATCCCTGCGTCGGCGCCTTGTCATCTTCCTCTCGCTCGGCGCCGGCATTGTGCTCCTCGCGGGGGGCGCCCTTGCGGCCTTCGAGAACAGCGCGGTCGGAAGCTACTGGGATGGGCTGTACTGGGCGCTGTCGCTGATGACCACGGTCGGGTTCATCGGCGGTTCCCCCCAGACCACCGGGGGCCGCATCGTCGCCGCCGGGCTCATGGTGTCCGGATTCGCGATGATGACCCTGGTGACGGCCGCCATCTCGTCGTTGTTCATCCGGGAGCAGGAACAGCCGGAGTTCGAGGAGGAGGATGCTTTCGAGTCCAAGGTCCTCCGGATCCTGGATGACCTCGCCGAGCGGATCCACCGCATCGAGGCCGGTCGGTCCGAGCCGGTCGAGTCCGAGGGTGACCAGCCCGACAAGCATTCCCGGTGACCGGCCTGCCGGTGAGTTCTTCGGACTCCGGTGCCGCGGTGTGCGCCCAGGTCGGCGACCCCGCCGAATGGTCACAAACTGCACGGATCATGCCCGAAAGCATGCAGTTTGTGACCAATCGAGGGGCGTCTTAGCAAGCTGTGCGGCGGTCGCCACGTTCTGCGTCCACGTGGGCGAAAGGCAGCGTCGTTGTTCGCGCCGAGCTCACCCAGGTTGACCATGCGCCGGTGACTCGATCGGGTCATGCGCACCCACCAGACGGATTATCGACCAAGCGCCACGAGGTCATTTACCCTTTTGCACACCCCGCCTCTTCGCTCGGAGCTGACGGGTCCAGGAGGACTCAAAAATGGGGCTCGTCTCTCGGCGGACCGTGCTCGGCACGGGTGCGGGCGTCGCCGGCGTGGCGGCGATCGGCGTCGGAGCGGCCGCGACGGCGACGGCGAGCTCGACGCCACTGCGATCTCACTACGCGAAGTCGGTCGGCCGCGTGTTTACCGCCCGGCACGGCGGCCACTCGGTCCGGGTCCGGCTCACCGACATCCGCGACCTCGCGCCAACGACGGCCAGGCAGCGTCCGCACTGCTTCATCCTGATCTT
>JAOPXC010000051.1 GCA_025965335.1 Nocardioides sp.
GTCTCGACGGCGAAGATCGCGGCCTTGGCGTTGAGCGTGTCGAAGATCGTCTCGATGATCAGCAGGTCGGCGCCGCCGTCGACCAGTCCCCGGGCCGACTCCAGGTAGGCCTCGACCAGCTGGTCGAACGACACGTTGCGGGCCCCGGGGTCGTTGACGTCCGGGGAGATCGACGCGGTGCGTGTGGTCGGACCGAGCGCGCCGGCGACGTAGCGGTGCTGTTCCGGGGTGCGCTCGTTCATCGCGTCCACCTCGCGGCGGGCCAGCCGCGCGGACTCGAGATTCAGCTCGTAGGCCAGGTCCTCGAGTCCGTAGTCGCTCAAGGAGATCGCCTGGGCGTTGAACGTGTTGGTCTCGATGATGTCCGCGCCGGCCTCGAGGTACTCCCGGTGGATCGAGGCGATGATGTCGGGCTGGGTGATCGTCAGGAGGTCGTTGTTGCCCACGAGATCGCTGGGCCAGTCGGCGAAGCGTTCACCCCGGTAGCCCGATTCGTCGGGACGGTCGCGCTGGATGGCCGTGCCCATGGCGCCGTCGATCACCACGATCCGCTCGCGCAGGATCCTGGTCAGGTCCTCGGTCGGGTCGGGTCGGAGGTTGGGCGTGACGTCATCCGGAGACGTGGGCACGAAAACTCCTCTCACGTCGCCAGCCGGCAACGGATTGCATCAAGCCTAGGAAGCGTGTCCACGTGGTGGAACGCCTGCCCGAATGGTGACATTCCCGGCGATCGGCGCGGAAATCCTCGGCAAGTCACGTCAACGACACAGTCACGAGAGGGTCACGAGGGTGCAGGCAATGAACCCGCGACGTCTAGGCTCACTCTGTGATCGAGTTCGACGACGCGCCCGACCTGGTCGACCCCTTGGTGATCGCTGCCTTCGAGGGTTGGAATGACGCCGCCGACGCCGCCTCGTCGGTCATCGACCACCTGATCAAGGTGTGGAACGCGCGGATCGTGGGTGCGATCGACCCCGAGGAGTACTACGACTTCCAGGTGAACCGTCCAATTGTCGGCAGCGACGAGCTGGGGCATCGTCGGATCACCTGGCCGAGCACCCAGATCGCAGTCGCCTCTCCCCCCGACCTGGACCGGGACGTGATCCTGATCCGTGGGATCGAGCCCAACATGCGCTGGCGCCTGTTCTGCGCGGAGCTGCTTGCCGCCTGTGACGACCTGGGCGGTGACCTGGTCGTCACGCTGGGTGCGTTGCTGGCGGACACGCCGCACACCCGACCGATCCCGGTCACCGGCACCGCCACCGAACCTGAACTGGTGGACCGGCTGAAGTTGGAGCAGTCGACCTACGAGGGGCCGACCGGCATCGTCGGGGTCTTCCAGGACGCCTGCGTGCGGCTCGACATCCCCGCGGTGTCCTACTGGGCTGCCGTGCCGCACTACGTCGCGCAGCCGCCCTGCCCCAAGGCGACCCTGGCCCTGATCGGCCAGCTGGAGAACCTGCTGGAGGTCAGCATCCCCCTGGGCGACCTGCCCGAGGACGCCCGGGCCTGGGAACGCGGTGTCGACGAGCTCGCCGAGGAGGACGAGGACGTCGCGGACTACGTGCGGGCCCTCGAGGAGACGCGGGACACGACCGACCTGCCCGAGGCCTCCGGCGAGGCCATCGCCCGCGAGTTCGAGCGCTACCTCAAGCGGCGTACCGAAGAGGGCTGAGTCGCGGACTCAGACGGCGAGGCCCAGGGTGGCGTCGAGCGCCGCCAGCATGGCCATGGCCGCATCCGCGTCGCTGGTGTCGGCGAGTCCGTCCGTGCCCACCGTCGCCGCAACCCAACGGTCCACCGCCGCGGTGGCGCGCGGCGCGTCGAGGTCGTCGGCCAGCGCGGCCAGGATCTCCTCGACCACCGGCTGGGCCGGTGCTCCCGCACCCAGGGACAGCGCCTGGCGCCACGACGCGAGCGTGTCGACGGACTCCCACAGCTCGGCATCGGTCCACTCCCAGTCGGAGCGGTAGTGATGCCGCAGCAGCGCGAGCCGGATCGCCATCGGGTCGACGTCGCTGTTGCGCAGCGCCGAGATGAAGACCAGGTTGCCCTTCGACTTCGACATCTTCTCGCCGTCGTAGGCCACCATCCCTGCGTGGGCGTACACCTGGGCGAACCGGGTGCCCGGGACGGCCACGTGCGCGTGACCCGCACACATCTCGTGGTGCGGGAAGACCAGGTCGCTGCCGCCGCCCTGGACGTCGAAGGCACCGCCGAGGTGGTGCTGGGCGATTGCCGTGCACTCGATGTGCCATCCCGGACGGCCCGGGCCGAACGGGCTCGGCCAGGACGGCTCGCCCTCTCGTTCGCCGCGCCACACGATGCAGTCCAGCGGGTCCTTCTTGCCCGCCCGGTCCGGGTCGCCACCGCGCTCCGGGAAGATCCGGAGCATCGTCTCCCGGTCGAAGTTGGACTCCTCGCCGAAGGCCGGGTCCGCGGTCACCGAGAAGTACCAGTCGTCGTCGACACGGTAGACGGCCCCGGCGGCCTGCAGCCGCTCGATCAGCTCGACCACGAGCGGGATGGACTCGACCGCGCCGATGTAGTGGGTAGGCGGCAGTACCCGGAGCGCGGCCATGTCCTGACGGAACAGCTCGGTCTCCCTCTCGGCCAGCTCGACCCAGTCGACGTGGACCTTGGTGGCTCGCTCCAGCAGGGGGTCGTCGACGTCGGTGACGTTCTGGACGTAGGTGACCTCGTGTCCCGCGCTGCGCCAGGCGCGGTTCAGCAGGTCCATCGCGAGGTAGGTCGCCGCGTGTCCCATGTGGGTGGCGTCGTACGGCGTGATGCCGCAGGCGTACAGCCTCGCCGGGCCGTCGGGCCGCGTCGTCACCAGTGACCCGGTCGCGGTGTCGTGGATGGCGACCGGTGGCCCCACGATGGGCAGGGTCGATATCTCCGGAGAGGGCCAGGCACGCATGTGGCGAAGCCTAGATGACCGAGCGCAGCCCCCGGACGACGGTCAGAACGGCGGCCACGGGATCGCGGGGGACTCCCCCCGCGGACCCGGCATGACGCCGCGGCCGGCGAGCCGGTCGCAGCGTCGGGCCACCGCGTCGATCTCGAGATCGGTGAGGTGCGACGACAGTGCGGCGCCGAGGCCACCGCGCAGCTCCTCGCGGATCCGCCGCAGGGCGCCCAGCTCGTCCTCCGTGAGGGCCTCGCCGAGCCAACCCCAGAGCACGGTTCGAAGCTTGTGGTCGGTGTGGAAGGTGATCCCGTGGTCGACGCCGAAGCGATGGCCGTCGCTCATCTCGAGCACGTGGCCACCCTTGCGGTCGGCGTTGTTCACCACGATGTCGAAGACGGCCATCCGGCGCAGCGGCTCGGAGTCCTCGTGGATCAGCGAGACCGCCTGGTCGTGCCCGTCGACGCCGTCGAAGACGTGTAGCCAGCCCGCCGGGAGCCCACCGGCTGGAACGAGGGTGACCGCCACCTGGTCCTCGTCGGGCTCCTGCCAGCGCTGGACCATGCCGCGGCCGTGCGGACCGTCGCGCAACCACGTCTCGGGTACGACGTCCCAGCCGAAGGCTTCCGACACGAGGTACGCCGCCACCTCCCGCGAGGCGAGGTTGCCGCCGGGAAAGTCCCACAGCGGACGCTCCCCCGCGATCGGCTTGTAGACCACGCGCACACCGTGCGGCCCGCCGACCTCCCCCACGAAGGTGGCATTGGATGCGGGCATGATGCGGCCATGCAGGACGATCTCGTCCTCGATGAGGTCCGGCTCGCCGTCCGGCACAGCGTGCGTCACCGGCCCGTCACGGATCCCGTCGCCGGAAGCCGTTGGCCCGCACGCACAGGTGGCCGTCGGGATCGATGGGATTGCCGCAGAAGGGACAGCTGGGCCGTCCGGCTTCGAGCACCTGTTCGGCCCGCTTCACGAACGCTCGCGCGTGCCCGGCGGTGAGCCGCACCAGGAGCACCTCGTCGGGCTCGGGCTCCTCGAAGTCCTCGTCGAGCTGCTCGGGCGACACCACCGCCGCCTCGGTGTAGGGGAACACCTCGATCACGACCCGCTGCTCGTCGGGGTCCCACGAGAGCGTCATCGTGCCGGCGCGGAACTCCTCCTCGATCGGCTGCTCCAACGGGTCGGAGTCGTCCAGGCCCAACGGTGCGACCGCGGGGATCAGGGCGTCGTACCTGCCGCTCGCCATCACCTCGTCCAGCAGCTCGTCGATCCGCTCGGAGAGCGCTGCGACCTGCTGCTTCTCGAGCGCGACGCTGACGACCCGGGCACCGGAACGTGCCTGCAGGAAGAACGTGCGGGAGCCGGGAGAACCGACCGTGCCCGCGACGAACCGCTCGGGCGGGTCGAAGCCGTGGACCAGAGGTGCCATGGCAATCAGCCTAGGACCGGGGCGGAAGGCGAGTCGGCCGGGCCGGCCCCGCCACCGACCATGGCATCCGAGGTACGACGAGCGCGGCCGGACGTCCGAGCGGGCTTCGGGGCGAGCCACGAGAGGTCACCCTCGTGCGTGTTGCTGGCCAGCACGTAGGGACGCGTCCCGGTGTACCGCACGATCGACACCGACGCCGGGTCGATGTTGATCCTCTGGAACAGGTCCAGGTGCATGCCGAGGGCGTCGGCCAGGATCGACTTGATGATGTCGCCATGGCTGACAGCCACCCACACCGCGCCCGCGCCGTGCGCAGCCTCGAGGGCGGCGTCATGGCGGCGGATGGCGGCAACCGCCCGGGCCTGCATCGCCGCCAGCGACTCCCCACTCGGGAAGGTCGCCGCCGAGGGCTGCGTCTGCACGACGCCCCAGAGCTTCTCCCTTGCCAGCTCGCGAAGCGGACGACCCTGCCAGTCCCCGTAGTCGCACTCGGTGATCCCGCGCTCGCCGGCGATCGTCAGCGGCCCGCCCTGGGCATCCAGGATCGCCCGGGCCGTCTGCCGGCAGCGCTCGAGGGGGCTGCTGACGATCGCGGCGAGCGGAACCACCCCGATGCGCGCGCCGGCCCGCGCCGCCTGGCCGTGACCGGTCTCGTCGAGCTTCACTCCCGGGAGTCGCCCGGCCAGCACGCCGGTTGCGTTCGCCGTCGTCCGTCCGTGGCGCAAGAGGATCACGGTTGCCATGTCGGGGAGCGTAGTAGGGCTAGCGTGGCGCCTGTGATCGTGGACAGCGCGCTGTACCGCAAAGGCACCCGAGTCCCGGTGGACTGCGCTCCGCAGGACTTCCAGACGTTGCGGTCCCAAGCCACCGACGACGCAGACTTCGTCTGGGTCGGGTTGTACGAGCCGTCGGAGACCGAGCTCGAGGACGTCGCCGTTGCGTTCGGCCTGCACCCGCTCGCCATCGAGGACGCGTACAAGGCGCACCAGCGGCCGAAGCTCGAGCGGTACGACGACACGCTGTTCCTGATCCTCAAGACCCTCTGGTACATCGACGAGGACGACGCCGTCGAGACCGGCGAGATCAACCTCTTCGTCGGCCACAACTTCATCATCAGCGTCCGCCACGGGCAGGGTGTCGAGCTCCACTCCGCCCGCGAGTACCTCGAGTCCGCGGAGTCGGTGCTGACCCACGGTCCGACCGCCGTGGTGTACGCCGTGTGCGACACCGTCGTCGACGGGTACGCCGCCGTGATCACCGCACTCCAGGAGGACGTCGACGAGGTCGAGACGTCGGTCTTCTCCGAGGCGCGCACCAACGACTCGAACCGGATCTACACGCTCAAGCGTGAGCTCGCGGAGGTGCGCCGCGCCGTGCTCCCGCTTCGCGAGCCGATCAAGCGGTTCGTGATCGGCGAGGTGGCATCGGTGGAGGGCGAGGAGGCACCGTTCTTCCGCGACGTCCTGGACCACCTGGCCCTCGCGGCGGAGAACATCGACACCCTGGAAACGTTGCTCTCCTCGGCGTTCGAGGCCCACCTCGCCCAGATCCAGGTCCAGCAGAACAACGACATGCGCAAGATCTCCGCTGGAGTCGGGCTCGTCGCGGCGCCGACGCTGATCGCCGCTGTCTACGGGATGAACTTCCGGCACATGCCGGAGCTCGGCTGGTCCTTCGGCTACCCGATGGCGCTACTGCTGATGGCGCTCACCTCATGGGCGCTGTGGATCTTCTTCAAGAGGTCCGGCTGGCTCTAGCGACCGACCGAAACGGCTCAGGTCGCCGCGATGGTGTTCGTCGCCAGCAGCGCGATGAGCCCGAAGCCCAGCGCGAGCCGATACGGAATGAACCACGCGATCGAGTTGTGCGCCACGAACCTGAGCAACCAGGCGATCGACGCGTAGGCCACGACGAAGGCGACCACGACACCGACGACGGCCTCGCCGGCGTGGATGTCGCCGCCGAGAGCGTCCTTGAGCTCGAACAGCCCCGCGGCCAGCAGGGCCGGGATCGACAGGAAGAAACTGAGCTTGGTGGCCGTGACCCGGTCGAGGCCGCGCAGCAGACCCGCCGAGATGGTCGCTCCCGACCGGGAGACACCCGGCGCCAGGGAGACGACCTGGACGACGCCGACCGTGATCGCGTCCCTCATGCCCAGCTCACGCTCGCCGCGCACCTGCGTGGCCACCCGCTCGGCGAACCACATCACCGCACTCCAGCCGATCAGCCCTAAGGCCACCACCCAGAGCGTTCGCAGGTCGCTCTTGATGAAGTCCTTGGCGAGCAGTCCCACGATCCCGACCGGGATGCTGCCGACAATGACGTACCAGCCCATCCGGTGGGCGAGCTGGCCCCGGTACTCCGGCTTCACCAGGCCGAGCCCCCAGGCCTGGATGATGTGCAGGATGTCCCGGAAGAAGTAGACGATGACCGCCGCGATCGCGCCCATCTGGATCACAGCGGTGTAGCCGGTGACCGCCGGGTCGTCGACCTTGAGGCCCAGGATCTTCTCGGCGATGGTGAGGTGACCCGTGCTGGAGACGGGGAGGAACTCGGTGAGCCCCTCCACGACACCGAGGACCACCGCGTCGAAGTAGTTCATAGATCGGCACACCTGACGCTCGGTCCGGACGGAGTGCGGCACAGCCTACGAGGCCAACGTGCAGATGACCTGACTGCCCCTGAGGTCGGGTCCCGCGCCGCCCCACGGACAGCCGCAGCGTAGTCGTCGGTCGTCGATGCCGACGCACCGCTCGTCCGCCTCGAAACCCACAACATCGCTTCGAGGGCCGAGAGCAAGGAGACACGACCTCGCCGTGGCGGTCCCGCGGATTTCGCCACGGTCTCGATACGGTTGCGTCCATGCAGCACAGGTCGCTCGGCGCCACCGGTCTCAAGGTCTCGCGTCTCGGGCTGGGCACCATGACCTGGGGGCGCGACACCGACGAGCACGAGGCCCGCGACCAGCTGATCGCCTTCGCCGAGGTCGGGGGCACGCTCATCGACACCGCCGCCGGCTACGGCAACGGGGCCTCCGAGGAGCTCATCGGCACCCTGATCGGTGATGTCGTGGCCCGCGACGAGATCGTGCTCGCGACCAAGGCCGGCATCAGCGCCAGCCGTGGCGGACGCGCCTACAACGTCTCCCGAGGCAGCCTGCTGACCACGCTCGACGCCTCCCTGAAGCGACTGGGCGTGGACCACGTCGACCTGTGGCAGGTCCACATCTGGTCGGACGACACTCCGATCGAGGAGACGCTGGGCGCCCTCGACCAGGCGGTCGCCAGCGGGCGCGCGATGTACGTCGGCATCTCGAACTACTCCGGTTGGCAGACCGCCCAGGCCGCGACCTGGCAGCGCGCCGTGCCCGGCCGCGCCCGGCTCGCCTCGACCCAGGTCGAGTACTCGCTCCTCAGCCGGACGGTGGAGCACGAGGTGCTGCCCGCTGCCGAGGCGATGGGGCTCGGGGTGCTCCCGTGGTCGCCGCTCGGCCGCGGCGTGCTGACCGGCAAGTACCGCACCGGGACCCCCTCGGACTCCCGGGCCGCCTCCCAACACTTCGCGAGCTTCGTCGGCTCCTACCTCAACGAACGCTCCGCCGGGATCGTCGAGGCGGTCGTCCGCGCGGCCGAGGGCCTGGGCTGGACCCCGCTCGAGGTGGCGCTGGTCTGGGTGCGCGACCGTCCGGGGGTCACCTCGCCGATCGTCGGGGCCCGCACCGCCGCCCAGCTGCGCGGCGCCCTGGGCGTCGACGAACTGTCCCTCCCACCCGAGATCGTCGAGGCTCTCGACGACGTCTCCGGAGAGTGAAGTTGTCCAGAGCTTCGAGGCGCGCGCCAGGTCACGGGGTGGAGTGGGAGTTCGACCGGTTGACGTTCTCGCGGGAGTTCTCCCGCAACGTCGTCACCAGGCTGCTCGTCGAGCGTGCCGAGCACGGCGGCTGGGAGCTGGAACGGGTGCGGATGACACCCGACGGCACCCGGCGGGTGGTGCTGCGCCGCAAGATCATCCGGCAGCTGCGCACGTTCGGTGGTTGAGCTGCGCACCTTCGGTGGTTGAGGAGTCCCTCGGCCGGTGGGTGAGGAGGTTGCGCAGCAACCGTCTCGAAACCAACCGTCTCGAAACCGTCAGACGTCGTCCAGGAACCGGTCGAAGACCCGCGCCCCGAACTCCAGCGCGTCCACCGGCACCCGCTCGTCGACACCGTGGAACAACGCCGTGAAGTCCAGGTCGGCGGGCAGCCGCAGCGGCGCGAAGCCGTAGGACCGCATCCCGAGCTTGTTGAAGTGCTTGGCGTCGGTGCCGCCGCTCATGAGGTACGGCGCCACCACGGCGCCGGGGTCCTCCGCCAGGATCGCCCGACCCATGGCCTCGACGAGGTCCCCGTCGTACGGCGTCTCCCAGGGGGGCTGCTTCGACACGTAGTCGATGGAGATGTGCTCGCCGCACAGCTCCGCGAGCGTCGAGAAGAACTCGTCCTCGAAGCCGGGGAGGAAGCGACCGTCGACGTACGCTGTCGCCTCGGTCGGGATGACATTCACCTTGTAGCCCGCCTTGAACATGGTCGGGTTCGTGGTGTTGCGCAGCACGGCGCCGAGCATTCGGGTGGCTCCGCCGAACTCCTCGACGAGGGCCTCGGCGTTCTCGGGCGTCGCCTCGGTCCCCGCGATCTCGGCGACCGCCGCGAGCAGGGTCTTCATGGTGGGGGTGAGCCGCACCGGCCACTGGTGGGCACCGATGCGCGCCACGGCAGCAGCGAGCTCGGTCACTGCGTTCTCGCGGTTGATCATCGAGCCGTGTCCGGCCCGCCCGCGCGCCGTGAGGCGCATCCAGGCCATCCCCTTCTCGGCCGCCTCGATGAGGTACAGACGACGCCCCCGAATCGTGGTGCTGAAGCCGCCCACCTCGCCCACGGCCTCCGTGACGCCCTCGAGTGCCTCCGGGTGGTCCTCGACGATGAGCTGGGCCCCGTGGTGGCCGCCCGCCTCCTCGTCGGCGGTGAAGCACAGCACGATGGGCCGCTCGGGGACCCGCCCCGCGCGGGTTCGGGCCCGGACCACCGACAGCAGCATCGCGTCGAAGTCCTTCATGTCGACCGCACCCCGGCCCCAGACGTAGCCGTCCTGGACCTCCCCCGAGAACGGGTCCACCTGCCAGTCCTCCGCGGCGGCCGGCACGACGTCGAGGTGACCGTGCAGGAGCAGCGCGTCTCCTTCCGACCCACCCCACCGGGCCACGACCGACGTCCGCCCGGGCATCGACTCGTAGAACTCGGACTCGATGCCGACCTCGTCCAGCAGCGTGGCGACGTACTCCGCGGCCTTGCGCTCCCCCGGGCCGTCCTCGTCGCCGTAGTTGGAGGTGTCGATCCGGATGAGCTCCCGGCACAGCTCGACGACCTCTCCGGCGGGGTCCTGATCGGGCTGTGGAGCGCCCGCTCCGATAGGCGTCTCGGTGTCGTTGGACATGGCCCCAGCATGTCACTTCGGCGGGTCACTCCCGATGTGAGAGACGGGCCCCTGCTTTGCTACAGTTTCGAGGCACTCGTCCGGGTGGCGGAATTGGCAGACGCGCTAGCTTGAGGTGCTAGTGACCTTTAACGGTTGTGGGGGTTCAAGTCCCCCCTCGGACACCAAGAAGGACCAGGTCCGACCTGGTCTTTCGTCTTTTGGGGCGTCCAGGGCAGATCGTGGACGGCTCCCCCGACCAGCGCATGCTGGGCGTCACTCGCGTGTCCGACCTCCGACGCGACCAGGTCCGGCTCCGCGGACCCTGAGGTAGTTTCCGGCCATGGACGTCATCGAGTACGTGCCGGCCCGTGAGCAGTACGCGTACACGTTCGGGGGCGTCGCCCCGGTGATGCGGGTGAAGCCGGGAGCCGTTCTTCGGCTGTGGTCCGACGACGCGTTCGGCGGCGCGCTGCGCAGCGTGGAAGACCTCTCCAGCACCAAGGTCGACCTACGGTTCGTCAACCCGCAGACCGGCCCGTTCTATGTGGAGGGAGCCGAGCCCGGCGACACCCTCGCGCTTCACCTGGTCGCTCTGGAACCGGCGCGCGACTGGGGGGCGTCGGCAGCCATCCCGTTCTTCGGCGGAATGACCAGCACCGACCGCGTCGTCACCCTCCAGGACCCGCTGCCCGACACCACCTGGATCTATGAGCTCGACCGGGAGCGCAAGACCGTCGCGTTCGCGGCACGGCACAGCGACCACCGCATCGAACTGCCACTCGAACCGATGCTCGGCACCGTCGGCGTGGCTCCGGCCGGCGGCGAGGTGCGATCCTCCCTGGTACCCGACCGCTTCGGCGGCAACATGGACACCCCGGAGATGCGCGCCGGCTCGACCGTCTTCCTCGGTGTCAATGTCGAAGGCGCAATGTTCTCCGTCGGCGATGGTCACTACCGCCAAGGCGAGGGGGAAGCGTGCGGCACGGCGGTTGAAGGCGCCATGACCACCACCCTCATCGTCGAGCTCATCAAGGGGGGCGCCCCAGGCTGGCCCCGGATCGAGGACGACAGCCACTGGATGACCATCGGCTCCAGCCGGCCGATGGAGGACTCCTGGCGGATCGGCAACGCAGAACTCGTGCACTGGGTGGGCCAGCTGTGCGGCCTCCACCCGATGGACGCCTACCAGCTGTGCTCGCAGATCGCGCAAGCACCGATCGCCAACGTCGTCGACGCCAACTACAGCGTCGTGGTCAAGGCGCCCAAGAAGCTGCTACCGGCCGCCGACGCCTTCGACGGCATGCACGCCGAGTTGCGTGCGCGGGCTCGTTCCCTCGGCACCTTGTGACCAATCGGTCACCCGTCCCCTAGTCCCTCCCAGCTCAGCAAAGGCCTTGCCTGATGGATCTGAAGCTCAGCGGCACACACGTCCTGGTCACCGGCGGCACCCGTGGCATCGGCCGCGCGATCGTCGAGGCCTTCCTCGACGAGGGGGCCCACGTCGCCTTCTGCGCCCGCAACCCCGATGAGGTCACGGCCACGCAGAAGACGCTCAGCGCGCGCGGCACCGTGACCGGTGCGACCGTCGACGTCGGCGACGGGGAGGCGCTCGCGGCGTGGGTGGAGCAGTCGGCCGACGCGTTCGGCGGTCTCGACGTGGTCGTGGCGAACGTCAGCGCCCTCGCCATTCCCGACACCGAGGAGAACTGGCAGGCCAGCCTCAACGTTGACCTCATGCACACGGTCCGGCTCGTCCGGGCGGCTATGCCGCATCTCGAGCGCAGCAGGGCCGCCTCGATCATCGCGGTCTCCAGCGTGTCCGGACGCGAGTCGGACTTCGCTTCGGGCCCGTACGGGACCGCGAAGACCGCCATCATCGGCTACATCCACGGGCTCGCGATGCAACTCGCCGACCAGGGCATCCGCGCCAACACCGTTTCCCCAGGCAACACCTACTTCGAGGGTGGGGTCTGGGCGGGCATCGAGACCGGGAACCCAGACCTGTTCAAGACGGCGCTGGACCTCAACCCGTCCGGCCACATGGGCACTCCCGAGGAGGTCGCCGCACCCGTGGTCTTCCTCGCGAGCCCCTTGGCCCGCCGAGTCAGTGGCGCCAATCTCGTGGTTGACGGCGCGCTGACCCGAGGCATCCAGCTGTAGAACCCGGCTGTCCCACAAGGCCGGTCAGGAGCCGCGCAGCGGGGTTCCTGGCGTCGGCGGCCGCAGCCCGTCCGGCCGGGCCGGGTGAGTCGGCAGGTGCGAAAGACGCTGATGTGCCTGCTGTTGTGGCTGCGAAAGTTGCAGGAGTACGTTTCCAAGATGAGGGACGACCTCACGGTGACCGAGGCGGCCGATGCCCTCGGAACGAGTCCTCAGACAGTCCGAGCGCTGCTCCGCAACGGGGAGCTCCGCGGCCGAAAGCGGGCTTGGGGAGCTCGCTACGTGTGGGTTCCAAGTCGGCAGGGAGTCGACGAGTTTCTTTCGGAGTACGGGCGCCTGGATGGACGCCGCCGGCGCCGGTCGCGCGTCGCGCGGCTGGAGGAACCCGTTGGACCCGTCCCGTTCACCGGCCCCGCAGCGGCACCTCCGGTTGACGTGCCGCCGGTGTCGTCGCCCCCTCACCCGGAGCCATCCCGCTCCGTCCCGGATCCCGGGCGGTCGGTTCCGCGACCGTTCGTCCTCCGTCCGCGTGGCCGCGCAACTGTCGTCGTGGTCGTCCTGGGTGTGCCGCTTCTCCTTGCCTACGCCGCGGCGCGGATCCTCCCCGGTGTCCTTTGGTTCGACGAGCTTGGCCAGGCGGACGTCTTCGGCCGCGTCGTGGCGGCGAAAGTCGAGTTCTACCTCCTCGTCGCCGGCCCGGTTGCCCTCTTCATCGCGGCGAACCTCGCAGTTGCCTCCCGGCGGACCGAGATCCCCCGGACGCGCACTGGAGTCCTTGCCCTCGCCGCGGCCTCGCTCGTCACCGGAAGCCTGTTCGCGTCCGCGGCGGAGGGGCACTGGCAGACGTTCCTGCTCTGGCGGCATCGGCAGCCCTTCGGCGTCGTCGACCCCATTCACGGCAGGGACGTCGGCTTCTTTGTGTTCACGCTCCCGTTCGAGCTCCTGGTGTCGGGGCTGTTGCTCTGGCTCGTCGCGGTCGCGACCTGCTATGTGGCGCTCGTCCATGGGGCACGGGGGTCTCTCGGCTTCAGGCCGCTTCGCGCCACCTTCGAGGCCCAGGCGCACCTGGCCTACCTCGCCGCCTGCTTCCTGCTCGTCATCGCATGGAGATTTCGCCTCGAGCAGTACACGCTCGAGCTCGGCCAGCCGTCACCCCACGGCGGCCACTCCTTTTCGGGTGCCGACTATGTGGATGTGCAGGTCCGGTTACCGGGGCTCGCAGCACTGGCGATTCTGGCCCTCCTGCTCGCGCTCACCTGCGTCGCCGCGCCGTTCGTCGCCCGAACGGGACACGCACGACGCGCGACATTGTTCGTCGGCATCCCGGGGGCACTGCTCGTCGTCGCGGTGGCCCTCGTCGGAGCCTTGATCCCTGCTCTCGTCCAGCGGTTCGTCGTCAACCCGAATCCGCTCCTCAGCGAAGAGCCCTACCTGGAGCGCTCGATCGTGGCAACGCGGACCGGTCTCGGACTCGACACCGTCGACGTGGCGTCGTACTCACCAACCGGCAGCTTCAGCGCCGTCGACTTCCCGCGTCTCGGCGAGCAGCTAGCAGACGTCCCGATCTGGGATGCGTGGCTGCTCGAGGCGAGAATGCGCCAGCTCGTCACCGAAACGCCCTACTACCGCCCTGAAGGGCCAACGCTCGACGTCGTACGACGCGGCGGCCGACGACAACTCACGGTGGTGAGCGCACGCGAGCTCGACCTCCGTCCGGTCCGCGGGAGGGCCCGGACGTGGATCAACGACCGGCTTGCGTACACCCACGGGCTGGGCCTCATCCGGTTCTCGGGCACGGACATCGACCAGAGCCGTGGACCTCGCCTGGTGGACGCAGGCCTCGGGGTTCGCGAGCCGCGGATCTACTTCGGGAACCTTTCACAGGCTCGTGGAGGTGCCGAGAAGGACCAGGACGCGCCCAGGGTCTTCAGGCCGACGACGGCCAGGCGAACCACGCAGCCGCCGTGGGTCCTCGTCGACACCCGCCGTCCCGAGGTGGACATCCCCGCCTCCGAGGGCGCACCTCGAGCCTCGTACCACTACGACGGGACCGGCGGAATCGAGCTTTCGACCTGGACCCGTCGCGCCGCGTTCGCGCTGGCGCTTCGAAGCAAGGAACTGCTCCTTTCCAACGACATCACGCCCGAGTCGCGGATCCTCCTACACCGAGACGTGCACGACCGGCTGCAGACGGTTGCCCCGTTCATTCAATGGGACACCGATGCGGTTCCGCTCACCACGAACGGTCGGATCGTCTTCGTCGTGGAGGGCTACACCACGAGCCAGAACTATCCGTACGCCGAGCGCGTGGAGCTTGGCGGAGCCCGGATCAACTATGCCCGCGCGTCGGTGCGCGCCACGGTCGACGCGTTCTCGGGGCAGGTCGACATGTATCTCACGGATCCGTCCGATCCGATCGCACGGGCCTGGGCGGACGCCTTCCCGACGCTCCTTCGCCCCGAGGACGAGATGCCCGCAGAGCTGCGTGACCGGCTCCGCTACCCGGCCGACCTCTTCGACGCCCAGGCGAGCGCCTACGAGACGTTCCACACCACCCGACCGGACCTCTTCGTGAGCAGTGCCGACGCGTGGTCGCGACCGATCGCGCTGTCCGGGCCGATCGAGGTCGCGGGAGACGTCAACTTCGACGAGTCGGACGAGGACGACCTCCGGCTCACCATGCAGCCTGGGTACACGTTCTCGCGGCCGCCCGGGCACACGAGGCCGCGGCTCCTGCTCGCGACCTACTACACCCCGCGCAGCGGACAGAACCTCGTCGCGACCCTCAGCGGCTGGATCGACGAGCACGGCCGCGCCCGACTGGCCGCTCGGAGCCTTCCGCGCGCCCCGGTCACCCTGGGGCCCGCCCAGATCAGCCGGCTGGTCTTCGCGACACCGCGCGTCAGCAACCTGCTGGGTCTTCGGAACCTCGAAGTTCGTGACCTGGACAAGTCGTCGCTCGACGCTGTCCTGCTCGGGAGACCACATCTGTTGTTCCTTCCCAGCGGGGTCATCCAGATTCAGAGCCTGTACGAGGGTTCGAGAGGACCTGGCGCGGCGCGCCTGATCGGGGTGACCGCATTCCTGAACGGTCGCGCCGGCCTCGGGCCGGACATCGAGAGTGCCGTTCGACAGGCGCTGAACAAGCCGCCGCGGATCGACCTCCTGCGCCCAGCCCGACCCATTGTTGTCGGAACGCCGGTCGAGCTCAGGTTCCGCGTCGAGCAGGCGAAGCGGCAGGTCGTGACGATCACGTCGGCGGCCGGCAGCCACAGCGAGCACCTCAGGCTGGCGACAGGCCGTGGAACCGTCAAGTGGGTGCCGTCCGCCGCCGGCCGCGCCCGCGTGCGCGTCGAGGTAGCGGGCCTGGACGGGACCCGCGTGGCGGACAGCATGAAGTTTCGCGTGCTGAGCGTCCCACCGACCATTCGGCTGATTGACGCGCCGACTCGCGCGGTCGTCGGTCGACCCGTGCGGGTCTCGTTCCGGGTCACGAACGGGATCGACGGGTGGGCCAAGGTGTCGACACGCTCCGGCATCGTGCTCACGCGGCGGTACCTGATCCGAGACGGCCGCGGCGTCCTGGGGTGGACCCCGAGGGCGCCGGGCCCGGCCGTGCTGCTGATTCGTGCTCGCGGACATCAGGGACAAACCGCAACCGAGGCGTTGCGCATCGCCGTCGCGCCCCGCCCCGAAGCGGCCACTCCTCCGATCCTTACGCTCCTCCGGGTGCCGGACGTTGCGACGGTCGGGCGCGCGTCCGATTTCGCGTTCCGGGCCGATGGATGCCGGGTGGCCGTCGCACGGATCGAGGGTCCCGGAGCGGAGGTCCGCGTCTGGCGATTCCCTTGCTCCGCTCGCGGAGCGAGATTCGCCTGGACGCCGACGAGCCCCGGTCGCTATCGGCTCACAACCATCGCTCGCGGAAACGGCACTACGACGCAAGCAGCGACCTGGCTGAGCGCGGAGCCTCCGCGATGAAGGCACAGCATCGCTCGATCGAAGGCACCAAGTGGCGGCGCCACCTTCTTGCCGCAGCGGCGTTCGCCGCCGTTGGCGTCGTTGTCCACCTCGCGAGTCCGTACCTTCCGGTGCAACTCGCGATGGTCGGCCTCGGGAGTGGCCTGATCGGCGCCTCGTTCATGCTGGCGTGGGCGGCCGACGCCGGCGAAGCGGTCCTCCATGGAGGCCTCGTCCTCGCGGTCGTCGCGCTCGTCACCGTGCTGCCCGAGCTCATCATCGAGCTTCGCTTCGCCTTCATCCAGGAGGCTGAGCTCGTCACCGCCAACCTGACCGGTGCGACACGGCTCCTGCTGACGGGCGCGACCATGCTGCCGCTGATCGTCGTCTTCATCGCTCGCAGGACGGGCCAGGTGGCCGCGCCGCTCCGGCTGGCCGCCGGCCGACGGTTGGAACTCGGGATCCTGCTGATCACGTCGATCTTCGCCGTCCAGATCGTGGCCAGGGGGAGCCTGACCCTCTTCGACGCGATCATCCTCCTCGCGCTCTACGTCCTCTACGCGCGACGCGTCCAGGGCACGCCGGACGAGGAGCCTGCCGTCGTCGGGGTGTCTGCCGGCCTTCTCTCGCTCCCCCCGCAGTATCGACGGCCCTCGATCACGGCGCTGATCGTTCTCGCCGGCGCTGTCGTCGCTACGATCGCGAACCCGTTCGCCGACGCACTTCTCGAGACGGGAACGTCGCTCGGCATCGACCCGTACCTCCTGATCCAGTCGGTGGTCCCAGTGGCCACCGAGGCACCGGAGTTCGTCGTCGTCGCAGTCCTGGTCGTCAACCACCGTCCCGCCCAAGGACTGGCGCTGTTCCTCGCTGCGTCAGTGAGTCAATGGACGCTGGGCATGGGTTCGCTTCCCATCGCCTACCTGGCCGGAGGCGGGGGCGTGTCGTTACCGCTCGCTCGCCGCGAGCAGCTGGAGCTGGGTCTCACCATTGCGGTGACGCTCTTCGTCGTCGCCGCCCTCGCCACGCTCCAGCCCGAGCGCGTCGACGCGTTCCTCATCGCCGGAGTCTTCATGGTGCAGCTCATCTACCCCACGCCGTTCGTACGGTTCGCCGCTGCCTTCGTCCTCCTCGTCTTTGCAATCGACCTCCTCTGTTCGCGCCGACACTTCGTCCCTCGGCTACTGCGAACCGGGTTTGGGGGCCGGGCCCCTGAGGCGCGCGCAACCCAGTGACGTAGCTCCTCGTCACCAGTGATGCGAGGCTCAGTTTGGGTCTCTGGGCCGGGGCCTCAGGCAGCGCGAGCGACCCGCAGGTGCCGCGCCAGCCGGCGCAGCCGGGTCTCGGGGCCCTGAGGACGCCTGATGGGGAGCAGGTGGGTCTTGTTCTCGCGCTTGGCGATCAGGTGGACAGCTTCGTCGTCGTACGCCTCGGCCAGGCGCTCGGCGCCGGCGGAGTCGTCCCTCGACACCGCTGCGTTGATCGCCTCGACGTAGGAGGTGTGCAGGACATCGAGCTCTTGTAACAGGGTCATGGCGTTCCTCTCGTGCGTGTTGACTCCATCATCGCAAGCAAATTGGAACGATCCAAGTGCCGGGTCGTGTGATCTCGGTCAAATGCGGTGCACGGCCCTGACACCCGTGGTGCCCAGGGTCGCCTTCATGGATGCCGAGCGGACGCAGCCCCGGCATGGCGTCGACCTCGACTCCCAGCTTCTTCGACCGCCGCGCTGCCTGGACATCTGCCGGTGCCGGGCGTCCAGGGGGGTCCATCCCCAGCGCGTCGTGCGGCCGCCGCAGTAGCCGCTAGCAGGCACGGCACGGTGCCTGCCGGCGGGAGGCGGAGACGGGCGCTAGTCGTGTAGGGGCCGGCGCGCCCACCGGCAACGCTTGAAGCACCTGGGGCACGACTCCCGCGGCACGCGTGGTAGGCAGTTACCCCAAATGGATGATGACAACCAAGGAGTGCCCCAGTCCGTGCGACCTTCGATTCAGCTTTCAGCGCGCCGTTGCGACCGGACGTGGTCGGCCCTGCTCGGCGTCGCCGGCATCCTCGCGGTTCTCCTCACGCCGATGCTGGTCTCTCCGGGCGCGGTCCACGCGGCAGCCGCAAAGCCGCACCTGAAACCCCGGCTCACCGGTCTCCTCAACCGCACTGGGCCGCCGCCGCCCAGGCTGCGGCACTCGGTGCGTTCCTACGTCCTCCCGGTCTCCTGGAAGGACCTCCAGCCGACCG
>JAOPXC010000053.1 GCA_025965335.1 Nocardioides sp.
GCAGCTGCTTGCAGAAGAACCCGCCCTTCGCACCGACCGGCACGATCACGGTGTTCTTGACCATCTGCGCCTTGACCAGCCCGAGCACCTCGGTGCGGAAGTCGTCGCGTCGGTCGGACCAGCGCAGGCCGCCGCGAGCCACGGCGCCGAACCGCAGGTGCACGCCCTCGACCCGCGGGGAGTACACGAAGATCTCGTAGCGCGGGCGGGGCTCGGGCAGGTCCGGGATGACGGACGGTTCGAGCTTGAACGACATGTAGGGGCGGATCCCGCCACCCTCTGCGGGCTTGAAGTAGTTGGTGCGCAGGGTTGCCTTGATGTGGGTGAGGTAGGACCGCAGGATCCGGTCGTGGTCGAGGCTGGCGACCTCGTCGAGCGCCCGGGTGATCCGTTGCTCGACCTTCGTCGCCTTCTCGTCACGCCCCTCGAGCGTGGGGTCGAAGCGGGCCTCGAAGAGCTGGATCAGCAGCCGGGTGATGTCGACATTGCTGCGGAGGGCGCCCTCGATGTAGTCGAGAGCGAACGGCGAGTTCCCCTGGCGCATGTACTTCGCGTAGGCGCGGAGCACGGTCGCCTGTCGCCAGGTCAGCCCGGCGCTGAGCACCAGCCCGTTGAACCCGTCGGTCTCGTTGAGCCCGTCCCACACCGCGCGCAGTGCGTCCTGGAACAGCTCGCGTGCGTTGGCGGGCAGCTCCCGCCCGTAGCGGAGCCCGAACTCGTACACGTAGGACCGGCGCTCCAGCCCGACCAGCTCGTAGGGCCGCTCGTCGACGACCTCGACGCCCATCGACGCCAGCATCGGCAGCACCTCGGAGAGCGACAGGGGTGCGCCGACCCGGAACACCTTCAACCTGGCCTCGCCGCGTCCCGCGTCGAGCTGCTCGTAGAGCGACAGGTCGAGACCCTCCTCGCCGAAGATTCCCTCGAGGCGGCCGAGGTCGACCGAGGCCGTCCGGGCGGAGAAGTCCTCCTTGTAGGCCTCCGGCCAGGAGTCGACGTACCGGCGCCCGAGGATGGAGCCGACCTCCTCGCCGTACTCCGCGATCACCGCGCTCGTGAAGTCGTCACGCCACGAGCGGGACGCCTCGGTGAGTCGGCGCTCGAGGTCGGCGGTGTCGACGTCGGGGATCGTCTCCCCCCTCGCCATGTGTACGACGAAGTGGACGCGCGCCGTCGTCGACTCGTTGATCCGGACGGTGAACTCGACGGAGTCGCCGCCCAGGTGTTCCTTCAGGATGTGCGCGAAACGCTCACGGACGCTGGTGTTGTAGCGGTCCCTGGGCAGGTAGACGATCACCGACACGTAGCGGCCGTAGGTGTCGCGACGGATGAACATGCGCACGCCCCGCCGCTCGCGGGCATGCATCGCCGCCTCGGCCATCGGCGCCAGCTCGTCGACCGGGGTGTGGAACAGCTCGTCGCGCGGATAGGTCTCCAGCGTGTCCAGGAGGGCCTTGCCCGCGTGGCTGCGGGGGTCGAAGCCGCTGCTCTTGAGGATCGCCTGCGCCCTCTCCCTCAGCAACGGGATCCGGGTCAACGACTCGGTGTAGGCCCCGCTGGAGAAGAGCCCCAGGAACCGGCGCTCGCCGGTGACCTCGCCGTCGGGGCCGAACGTCTTGACCCCCACGTAGTCGAGGTACGCCGGGCGGTGCACGGTCGCCCTCGAGTTGGCCTTGGCCATGACCAGCAGCGCCTTCTCGCGCGCCTTGGCACGGACGGGCTCGGGCAGCCGGCCGAACTCGGCGGACATGTCCTGGTCCGCGCGCAGGATGCCGAGGCCGGTGCCCGGCACGCCGCGCAGGTAGTCGTCGTCGCCCTTGCGCTCGAGGCGGTACTCGCGATAGCCGAGGAAGGTGAAGTGGTCGTCGGCCAGCCAGCCGAGCAGCTCGCGACCCTGGCGGACCTCCTCGGGGTCCAGCGGGGGCGGGTCGCTCTCGAGCTGCCCGACGATGTCGACCACCTGGGCCTGCATCCTGGCCCAGTCCTCGACCGACTCGCGGACGTCGCGCAGCACGCGCTGCACCGACTCCTCGATGTCGGCCGGGTTGTCGCCTTCCCGGATCCGGTCGATCTCGACGTGCATCCACGACTCGCGCACCGAGTCGCCGGCGGGCTCGAGGGCGCCGTCGGGCACCGGGCCCACCCGCTGCAGGGCACCGGTGATGTCGCGCTCCACGTCGAAGAGCGGGTGCACCACCACGTGCACCTCGCGCAGCTGCCGCGAGAGCTCCATGGTGAGCGAGTCGACGAGGAACGGCATGTCGTCGACCACGACCTCGACGACGGAGTGCCCGGCGGCGGACCATCCGTGCTCGCTGAGCGTCGGGGTGTAGACCCGGACGCTGGCCGTTCCCTGCGGCCGGTTGGCCGCCAGCTTGAACTGCGACGCGAGGGCGCCGTAGACGTCGAGGTCGGATCGGTCCGCGAGGTCCTCGGCCGCGACATGGCGGTAGTAGGCCCGGATCAGGCCGTCGACCTCGTCATGGGGCGGGCCGCCCGTGCCCTTCCTGGCCCTGGCCAGGTCGATCGCCTTGGCCAGGAGCTCGGCCTTGTCCAGATCCTGCGTCACCGTTGACACGTTCCGACACTATGACCTGGCGTGGGCACCCACAACTCGCTTCGCTCTGGTGGTTCGGGCGCCTGCGTGGTCGCCCCCTCCGAACCGCGTCACAGGTGGGAGCGCAGCTCCCACAGGATCGGGAAGTAGCGGACCGGCAGGCGCGAGCGGAGGTACGCCGACCCACTCGACCCCCCGGTGCCGGACTTGCTGCCGATCATCCGCTCCACCATCACCACGTGCCGCGCCCGCCAGCTCGCCGCGAGCTCGTCGTGGGTCAGCAGCGCCTCGGACAGGGCCCACTCGGCGGCGTACGTCGACCGGTCGTGGGCGACCCGGCGCATCGACGCGGAGACCTCCTCGTCGGTCCCGACCGGGAGGTCGTGGTCACGCAGCACGTCGACGAACGCGTCCCACAGCGTCGGCTCCTCGAGCCGCCGGGTCAGCCGCCGCCTCTCCTCGTCGGTGAGACCCCGGAACCGCCCGACGTACGCCGCGTCCTTCGCCCCCGACGCGAACTCGAGCTCGCGGAACTGCACCGACTGGAACCCGCTGGCCGGGGCCAGGCGCTGGCGGAACTCGAGGAAGTCCTGCGGCGTCATCGTCTCGAGCACGTCGACCTGCTGCACTAGGGTCCGCTCGATGACCGCGACCCGACCGAGCAGGTGCTGGGCCCACCACAGCTGGCCGCTGGTCATCGCCGCGCGGGCGGCGCCGACCTCGTGCAGCCGCTGCTTGAACCACAGCTCGTAGACCTGGTGGATGGTGATGAACAGGAGCTCGTCGTGGGCGTCGGACTCGAGGTGCTGGGAGTCGAGCAGCTGGGGCAGCCGGAGGTAGCTGCCGTACGTCAGCTGCGCGCCCTGCTCCCCGAAGGCCACGTTGGTGTCGGGCGTCTGGCTCATGGCACGACCGTAGACCCCGCAGGAGCACCCCCGGTCGGTCCGGTGCGGGCATGATGTGCGCCATGAAGTTCCGACACGAGCTCGTGTACGACGCACCGCCCGCCGCCGTCTTCGAGATGCTGGCGGACCCGGCGTTCCGCGAGGCGGCCTGCGCCGCCCAGGACGTCATCGCCGCGGACGTCAAGGTCGAGCGGACCGGAAACGGGTTCTCCCTGGTCATCGACCAGCTGCAGCGGACGACCGACCTGCCGGGTTTCGCGCGGGCGTTCGCGGGTGACTCCGCGCAGGCGATCCAGCGCGAGGAGTGGCCCGACACGACCGGCGGAACCCTCCGCATCGAGGCACCCGGCAAGCCCACCGACGTGAAGGGCACGATCACCCTGCGTCCCGAGGGCTCGGGGACCCGCGAGATCGTCGAGCTCGAGGTGAAGATGAAGGTGCCGTTGATCGGCGGGAAGCTCGAGAAGCTGCTTGCCGAGAAGATCGCCGCGGGCATGGACCTCGAGCACGGTGTCGGCACCGACTACCTCGCTGGGAAGGCCTGACATGGCCAGGCGCCTCACGCACGAGCTGACGTACGACGCACCGCTCGCCGACGTGTACGCGATGCTGGCCGACCCGGCGTTCCGCGAGGAGGTCTGCGACTTCCAGCGCGTCATCCGGCACACGGTGACCGTCGTGCCCCAGGGCGCCGGGATGAAGGTCACGATCGACCAGTACCAGGCGGCCGCCGGGATCCCGTCCTTCGCGAAGAAGTTCGTGGGCGACGAGATCAACATCGTCCAGACCGAGACCTGGTCGAGCGACACCAACGCCGACATCCACGTCGCGATCCCCGGCAAGCCCGGTGACATGACCGGCACCCTCCGGCTCCGGGAGTCCGGCGGCGTCACCACCGAGACCGTGGACCTGACCATCAAGGTCGGCATCCCCCTCGTGGGCGGCAAGATCGAGGGCCTGATCTCCGACCTGCTCCTCAAGGCGCTCAAGGCCGAGAACAAGGTCGGCCACGACTACCTCTCCCGCTGACCGATCGGGGGAGGTCTGCGCCGGCTTCGCCGGGTCGTCGGTTTCACTGGTTAACCAGTGATTCCCACGGGCTGAGCACGGGAAACCCCCTCTGAACACGGAGTATTC
>JAOPXC010000120.1 GCA_025965335.1 Nocardioides sp.
ACCGGCAAGGTCGAGGTGCTGACCGGCACCTCGGCGCACGGCCAGGGTCACGAGACCGCGTTCAGCCAGATCGTCGCTGATCGCCTCGGTGTCGCGTTCGAGGACATCGAGGTGCTGCACGGCGACACCGCGATCTCGCACAAGGGCCTGGACACCTACGGGTCCCGTTCTCTGGTCGTCGGGGGCGAGGCCATCGTCAAGGCCGTCGACAAGGTCATCGAGAAGGCCCGCCCGATCGCGGCCCACCTGCTCGAGGCCTCCGTCGACGACATCGACTTCTCGGGCGGACGCTTCTCGGTGCGGGGGACCGACCAGGGGATGGCGATGGGCGAGATCGCCCTTGCGACGTTCGCCGCGCACAACCTGCCCGACGGCGTGGAGGCGTCGCTGGACTCGGACGCGACGTTCGACCCCGTGAACTTCAACTACCCGCACGGCACCCACCTGTGCGCGATGGAGGTCGACACCGAGACCGGCGCGGTGAAGATGCGCAAGTACGCCGCCTGCGACGACATCGGCAACATCATCAACCCGCTCATCGTGTCCGGCCAGGTGCACGGTGGCCTGGTGCAGGGCATCGCCCAGGCGCTCTGGGAGGAGGCGGTGTACGACGATGCCGGCACCCTCGTGACCGGGTCGTTCGTGGACTATCTGCTGCCGACCGCGGCCGACACGATCAGCTTCGACCTCGACCACACCACGTCGCCCGCGACGACCAACACGCTGGGCACCAAGGGGGTGGGCGAGGCCGGCACGATCGCCTCGACGCCCGCCGTGGTGAACGCCGTGGTCGACGCTGTGCGTCATCTCGGCGTCCACGACGTCCGAATGCCCTGCACACCCGAACGCGTGTGGAAGGCGATCAACGATGCGCGTGGCGGTGCCCAGGCGGAGACCGAAGGCGCTGCTGCACCGCACTTCGACGCCTCGACCGGCATGGAAGGCACCGTGGACCGCACGACCGGAGGGACGGACTCATGAACCACCCCATTCGAATGCTCACGTCGTTCCGCTTCGAACGGGGACCCCGATGATCCCCGCCCAGTTCGACTACCTGGCCCCGACGTCGGTCGAGGAGGCCCTCGCGGCCCTCGCCGAGCACGGTGACGACGCGAAGATCCTGGCCGGCGGGCAGAGCCTGCTCCCGGTGCTGCGGATGCGCCTGAACGCGCCCGAGTTCATCATCGACCTCGGACGGATCGACACCCTGCGCGGGATCCGCGACGACGGCGACGCGATCGTCATCGGAGCCATGACCCAGCACTCGGTGGTCGCCTCCGACCCTCTCGTCGCCGAGCACGCGACGCTGATCTCGAAGGCGGTCGAGCACCTCGCCGACGCCCAGATCCGGCACCGGGGCACGTTCGGCGGTGCGCTGGCGCACGCCGATCCCGCCGGCGACCTCGGCGCCCCGGCGCTCGCCCTGGGGGCCGAGTTCGTCATCGCCGGGCCCGGCGGCACTCGCACGGTCGCGGCCGACGACTTCTTCGTCGACCTCTTCGAGACCGCGATCGGCGAGGACGAGATCCTCACCGAGATCAGGGTTCCCAAGCACACCGGCTGGGGCGCCCACTACGAGAAGTTCGTGCGGGTCGCCCACCAGTGGCCGATCGTCGCCATCGCCGCCACCGTCAAGGCGGACGGCGGCACGATCACCGAGGCGCGCGTCGGGATGACCAACATGGGTTCCACGCCACTCCGCGCCCGTGCGGTCGAGGAGGCGCTGGCGGGCCAGCCGGCGACGGAGGACGCCGTGCGTTCCGCAGCGGCGCACGCCGCCGACGGCGCCAACCCGCCCTCGGACCTCAACGGGGACTCCGACTATCGTCGCCACCTCGCGACCGTCCTCACCAGGCGAGCGGTCCTCGCAGCAGCAGGAGCCTGAAACCTTGGACCTCACCCACCGCTTCACCGTGCCGACCGGCGTCGAGGAGACCTGGGCGGCCTTCCAGGACATCGCGTCCGTGGCCGAATGCTTCCCGGGGGCGACCGTCACGTCGGTCGAGGGTGACACCTTCCAGGGCTCCTGCAAGGTGAAGCTCGGCCCGATCGCGCTCGTCTACACCGGATCCGGCACCTTCCTCGAGAAGGACGCGGCCGCGCACCGCTTCGTGGTCGACGCCAAGGGCAAGGACAAGCGCGGGAACGGCACCGCTGGAGCGAAGGTCACGCTCACGATGGCCGACTCCGAGTCACCCGCCGGCTCCACCGATGTCGTCGTGGTGACCGACCTCGCCATCACCGGCAAGCCGGCGCAGTTCGGCCGCGGTGTCATGCAGGACGTCTCCGACAAGCTGCTCGGCCAGTTCGTCGACTGCCTCGAGCAGCGGCTGACGGGCCCCGCGGCAACCCCGACCGACGAGGCACCGGAAGCGGTGGCACCCGCCGCCGCCCAGGGCCCCACCAGGTCACCGGGCCCATCCGCACCGTCGCCCACACCGCCGCCCGCACCGAGGCACGCGGCCCCGAAGGCCCCGGCCAGCGACGCCCTCGACCTCGGCGCCACCGTCCTCCCGGTCCTGGTCAAGTCCTACTGGAAGCAGGGCGCCACTCTCGTGGCAGTCCTGGCGTTCATCTGGTGGTGGGTCACCCGCGACTGAAGACGGGCCGCCCTCTGGTTGGTCGAGCGCCCGACCAACCAGAAACCAGACCCCCAGGCGGACCCGGGCGGCCTACTCGGTAGGAACTCGAACCCCATTCACCTCGGCGGTGAGCTGAGGCTCCAACCGAGCAACCGCGAGGAACCCGACCAGCAGG